>JABGWU010000180.1 GCA_018645475.1 Opitutia bacterium | reverse complement strand
TACATCTGATACAAATGTTCCTGCTGTTGAAACAACAGCTCAACCACAGGAAACCATTGCGCCGATCGTGGGCTCTGCTAGTGCCCCTTCAGCCGGGATTAGTCCCCGTGCCCGCAAAAAAGCAATGCGTGCCGGAGTGGATGCTGAAATTCTTGTAGGGACCGGTCCTGGTGGGCGTGTGATTGAAAGAGATGTGGATGCATTTCTTGCCGGCACTCCACGTTTATCCGCTACAGCCCGAATTCGAGCTCAAAAGGATGGATTGGAAGCGCCTAGCCGGGGAAGTGGAATTGCGGGAATGGCTCTTTCCTCTGATATGCGTCAACCCGGTGCTATTGATGGGGCTGATGTTGAACCGGTGAAAGGAATCCGAAAATTGATTGCGGATCGCATGATGCAATCTTTACAAGGAACTGCACAATTAACATTACATTCATCTTTTGATGCAACTGCATGTCAGCAGTATCGTAAAAAACGATTGGCAGATGGAGAGTCCAAGGTCTCTATCAACGACCTTGTGGCCAAGGCTATTTTATCAGCCCTCAAGATTCATCCGGAAATGAATGCTCATTTTCTGGGTGACCGTTTAGCTGTTTTTCATGAAGTCCATCTTGGGATTGCGGTTGATTCTCCACGTGGATTGATGGTGCCCGTAGTTGAAGATGCTTCCAAAATGTCTTTAGAAATACTCTCTTCTGAAATTAAGAAAAAAGCAATTGCCTGTCGGGATGGCACCATACAACCGGACGATCTATCCGGTGGAACTTTTACTTTAACCAATTTAGGTATGTTGGGCGTGGAAAATTTTACACCTGTGCTCAATCCCCCTGAAATCGCAATTTTGGGTGTGGGTGGTATTAGCGTTCAACCAAAGAGACAGCCGGATGGTGAAGTTTCATTCGTTGATCAGATTTCGCTCAGTTTAACCATTGACCACCAAGCCATTGACGGTGCACCTGCAGCCCGATTCTTACAAACTTTTGTAAACCATTTAGAAACTCATCCGGGTGAAAACCCACCAAAAATTGAAGGAGAAGAATAATTGTGAAATATGATTTTGCCGTAATTGGAGCCGGACCCGCTGGGTATGTGGCCGCTAAAAAAGCCGCATCTGCCGGGTTAAAAGTAGTCATGGTTGAAAAGAAAAAACTTGGGGGCGTTTGTTTAAATGAAGGTTGTGTTCCTTCGAAAACGCTTTTGCAGGCTGCTAAAACTTATCATCACGCCAAGCACGGTTCAATTTTTGGAGTCGAAGCAGGAAGCTTAAGCTTTGATTTTGGAAAAGCTCATGCCCATAAAAATTCCGTAATGGATCGAATGAGGGATGGGATTGCCGGGTTAATGAAAAAACATAAAGTTGAAGTCATTGAAGGCGAGGCTACTCTTGTAAAAGGTGGTTTTTCTGTGAACGGTGAAACTCATGAAGCTGAAAATATTCTGCTCTGCACTGGTTCATCCCCAACTATTCCCCCGATTCCTGGTATAGAGGCGGACCACATTGTAGATTCAACCGGAATTCTAAATAACGAAACTTTACCCCAAAATCTTGTCATTGTGGGCGGTGGAGTCATTGGTTGTGAATTTGCATGTGTTTATGCTTCAGTTGGAATTCCGGTAACTGTTTTAGAAGCGATGCCCGAAATTTGCCCAAATCTTGATTCTGAAATCGCAGCTATCCTCCGAAAGGAACTCGAAAAGAAGGGCGTCAATTTTATACTGGGTGCAAAGGTAGAAAGTTTTGAGGGTAAGTCCGTTCGGTTTAACCTCGATGGAGAGAGTAAAGATATGGATGCAGACTTGGTACTTGTTGCAACTGGCCGGCGCCCTAATGTTTCCGATCTTGGATTGGAAGATATAGGCTTGGACTTTGACCCACGCGGTGGTGTGAAAGTGGATGATCGTGGGGCTACTAATTTACCAGGTGTCTGGGCAGCCGGAGATGTAACCGGACAAGCCTGGCTCGCCCATGCCGCCAGTCGAATGGCTGAGGTGGTAGTTCACAATATCACCGGTCAGAAAGATATCATGCGACATGACACGATGCCAGCTGTTGTTTACACAAGTCCAGAAGTTGCAGTAGTCGGGTTGACCAAAGAAGAAGCAATTGATCGTGGTTTTAAGGTAAAGACTGGAAAAATCCCGATGGCGATCAATGCACGCTACATTGCGGAGAACCCAGGTGAGGAAGGGATGTGCAAGGTTGTACTTGATGCGGATACGAATCGTTTACTGGGTGTACATATGGTAGGGGGAGCCTGTTCAGAAATGATCTTTGGAGCAACTGCCATGCTTGAAACCGAGTTGCGGGAAGAAGAAATCGCAGAAATTGTATTTCCACACCCAACCACATCCGAAATTATGAAGGATGTCTTCATGGCCGTCCGTTAACCTTTTTTAATATTACTAAACACCTTTCGATATGCCTAAGTCACAAATAGTAGAGCCTGCAGAAGAACGTAAAGCTGGAACCATTCCTTTAGCTGAAATTCCTCTCAATCAGTATAAACAAGATATTGCCAAAGAGAAAGAGGCCTATGGAGCTGATGCTTTGGTTGGTATGTATGAAGACATGCTTCTTATACGTGTGTTTGAAAACATGCTTCAATCAATTAAAACTCAAGGATCTTACGAGGGAATTGAGTACGACCATAAAGGACCGGCTCACCTCTCAATTGGACAGGAAGCATCCTCCGTGGGGCAAGCTTTTCTTCTTGGTATTGAAGACCACATTCTAGGTTCACACCGTTCCCATGGTGAAATTTTGGCAAAGGGTATGTCTGCGATTCGAAAATTGGATGATGCTTCCTTGATCGAAATTATGGAGAACTTTCTTGGTGGTGATTGTTACCGTGTGGTTGAGAAAGAAGGTTCAGATTCTGTAAAGGATTTGGCCCGAAATTTTTTATTGTATGGTGCTTTAGCTGAAATTTTTGGCCGTGAAAACGGTTTTAATCGAGGCTTGGGTGGATCGATGCATGCATTCTTTCCTCCATTTGGAATTTTGCCTAACAATGCAATCGTTGGTGGTTCTGCAGATATTGCAATGGGTGCAGCTCTTTTTAAGAAAGTAAACCAAAAGAATGGAATTGTGATTTCAAATGTGGGTGATGCTTCGATGGGATGTGGTCCAACTTGGGAGGCAATGAATTTTGCTTCGATGCGCCAATTCCATGAACTATGGGAAAATGGAATGAAGGGCGGTCTGCCAATCATTTTTAATTTCATGAATAATTTCTATGGTATGGGTGGTCAAACAGCCGGGGAAACTATGGCATTTGATTATCTTGCCCGAGTTGGAGCCGGAGTTAACCCACAATCCATGCATGCTGAACGTGTAGACGGCTATAATCCATTGGCAGTGGTTGATGCAATCAAGCGTAAGAAAGCATTACTCGAGAATGGAGATGGTCCGGTATTACTTGAGACAATTACCTACCGTTACTCTGGGCATTCTCCTTCCGATGCATCTTCCTATCGATTGAAGGAAGAAGTGGAGGCATGGCAGGCAATTGATCCGTTAAACGCCTATTCAAAAGAACTTATTGATGCTGGTATGCTTACGGAGGATGCGATTGAAAAAACCCAGGCTAACATTACTAAAGCAATGACACAGGCATGTCGCTTGGCTTCGTCATTAGAGGTTTCGCCACGACTCGCTTCGGAAAAAATTGGAAATTTAATGTTCTCCAAGAGGAAAGTTGAGAATTATGATACAACTCGTGAACCTGAATTAATCTTAGCCGCTTCCGAAAATCCACGGGTTCAGGCACTGGCTAAGAAATCGAGAGCCGGCGTTATTGATGGTAAACCAGTTTCTAAAAATAAAGTTTATCAATTTAGAGATGCAATTTTTGAGGCGGCTTTTCATCGCTTTCAAAAAGATTCCACATTGGTTGCTTATGGTGAGGAAAATCGTGATTGGGGTGGAGCATTCGCCTGTTATCGTGGTTTAACAGAATCTCTCCCGTATCATCGTCTTTTTAATTCTCCCATATCTGAAGCTGCTATTGTTGGCAGTGCGGTAGGGTATGCATTGGAAGGTGGTCGTGCTTTAGTCGAGTTAATGTATTGCGACTTTATGGGTCGGGCTGGAGATGAGATTTTTAATCAATTGGCAAAGTGGCAAAGTATGTCGGCTTGTATTTTAGAAATGCCAGTAGTTCTAAGAGTATCGGTTGGATCAAAATATGGAGCTCAACATTCGCAGGATTGGAGTGCACTCGTAAATCATATTCCAGGCTTACAGGTTGTATTTCCCTGCACTCCTTATGATGCAAAAGGGATGCTTAATACGGCATTAGCTGGTAGTGATCCAGTGATCTTTTTTGAAAGTCAGAGATTGTATGATATTGGAGAACTTTTTGAAAAAGAAGTTCCTGCAGAATATTATGAAATCCCATTCGGACTTCCCGCAAAGAGAAGAACTGGAAAAGATATTACTTTAATTACTGTGGGAGCGACTATGTATCGTGCATTGGAAGCAGCAGATATTCTTGAACAAAAATATGGTATTACTTGTGATGTGTTTGATTGCCGATCGATTAACCCTCTGGATTATGATCCATTAATTGAATCGGTTCGCAAGACAGGTAAGGTATTATTGTCATCCGATGCCTGTGCTAGGGGATCGGTTATGCAGGATATCGCATCAAATATTAGCCAATTAGCTTTTGATGATTTAGACTCTCCACCCGTGGTGGTTGGTTCAAGAAATTGGATTACCCCTTGTGCGGAGGTTGAGGAAGATTATTTCCCACAGCCGTCTTGGTTGATTGATGCGATACATGAACGTATTATGCCGCTTCCTGGTCACCAGTTGTCCTCAAACCCGACAACCGGAGAACTTGTTCATCGAAATCGAGAAGGAATATAATCTCTTCTCGTTTCTGATCGATGCGGAAGGATTCAGACAAAGGAAAATTTATATTTTACTTTTATAAATTAAGAGTGGAAAAATAAGAAGAAGCCATGGACAAATCATTACAAACTCGAACAGATACTTTACTCGAACAATCTCGGGAAAAGCACCATGGTGTTTTTTTAACCGGACCAGATAAGATTGAATTACTTGTCGATGAACTGCCTTCGTCTGTTACCACGGAGAACGATTTTGTTCTCGCGAGCTTTGGTAATTGCCGTTGTGCTTCGGACGCAAAGGCAATTAGGCAATTTGACTCCCATGCAAGAGTTCCTTCTGGGGTTGAAAAGGTTGCCCTTGGACATGAGACTTTACAGATTGTTCTTCAGGCTCCGGAAGGCTCAGATGTTCAACCTGGAGACATTGTAGTTATTACGCCCGGGCATGCCAGTCAACCAATTGATCCATTAACATTTAAGCCAGAAGAAAATGGGGTATTGGCGGCCCTTGGTTATTCCTATCAATACCTTGGCGGTTTACGTCGGTTTAATGCTGTACCAGGAGTGGCTCCATCTTTTATACGTTCCCAGGGGTTTGGAAATCTTTTTAACAAGGTCCAGCCTGTCAGTGATACAAGTTTAATTTCGCTTGCCCACGCGGAGCCATTTGCTTGTAACTTTGGAACGAATAAGCACATTTTCACTTTCAATGAAGATGGAGATTTCGTTTATGGTGTCCCACCGCGTTCAATTTTAGCTTATTTATCGGGTACGGCCCGTATGGCGATGATTAATTTGACTATTGTTGCGAGTGTTCCTGATGATGAGTTACCCGTTGTTGTCTATGTAACAGGTTCCCCGGCAAAGCTTAGAGAAATGGATAATTATGCCTTAATTCTCGATTTGAGAAAACGAGGTACTCGGGTTGAATTGATCGACCGTAATGATCCAGCTATCATTTCTAAATTAACTGAATTTGGGAAACCAAATATAATCTGGACCAATTATGCATCACAGGAGAGCTATGACCAAGCTTGTGCTATTATTGAAAGGGGCGGGAATCTAAATTCCTATGCTGGTGCGGCCGATCCTGAGCTTGTAATTAACATGCCGGTCGGTCCGGCAGAAAAATTTGATACTTTAAAGGATGAAGCGGAAACTCAAATCCTTTCTATGCACCATAATGTCGGGCCCAATGATCCGGTTCGAAATAATGGCCTGGCGGAAAGTCCTTCAGTTGCACTGCTTGGTTTTGATGAAAGCAGTGAGCGTTTAGAGGTTTATTTAAAAAGTTTACCGAAAGGTTGTAAGGTATTTACCTCTAATAAGTCGGTTGAAGAATTGGGTCTGATCACACTTTCTGCTGATTCCACTTTCACCGATGTTTTTATTGCAGGTATTGGAGATCATGCGGTTCGAGAATATCATGCGGTGGAGTTACAGCTTGCTCGCTCAGCAGCAGTAAACTTTGTGGATGGAAATGCATTGATTCCGATACTATCGCGACAGGCACATTATGTATCCCGTCATCAAATTTGCGGTTCCAATGTTCCCTGGTTTTTAACCAATACTTCGGAACCTCATTCAGATGACATGGTGGTGCAAGCAAAGTCGCCGGTTAATTTCGACTGGATGGTAAAAGGGATTTGCGGGTTGAACCATGTTACAAAAATGATGGATCAAGTTGAAAGCACCCAACCATTCGGTTCTTTTTTCGCTTTCACAGAATTACCTGATATACCCTATGTTGAAGTGAGTTCAAATGCGTTTATCGAGGCAGCTGGACAATTGAATGGACTTGTTGCGGAGGCACTAAAGCAAGGGGCGAAAGTACTTTCGGATAATGGAGAACAATGGTCAAGACAGGTAGAAGAAGCTCTCTATACTGGCTATCAAGCACCCTATCCCTTAAACCTACAAAGATAATAATATTATGAGTTGGACAAACCTTACAGATAAAGTGGTCATTATAACCGGAGGTGCAGCTGGTATCGGCCTTTCCGTAGCCAAGGGCTTCGTGGAAGTAGGAGCCAAAGTAGTGATAGCCGATTTTGCTGAAGATGTTGGTTCTGAAGCGGTAAAAGATGTAAATCAATCCGGTCCAGGAGAAGCAATCTTTGCCCGTTGTGATGTAACCTCGAAAGAAGATGTTGAATTCATGGTCAAAACAGCACTGGATCAGTTTGGCCAAGTTGATGTATTGGTAAATAATGCCGGAATAAATGTTCCCAGATTGTTGGTTGATCCGGCGGGTAAGGAAGAATTAACTGAGGAGATTTGGGATAAAGTATTCGCGGTTAATGTGAAGGGACAATTTTTATGTGCCCAAGCGGCAGCTCGTGCAATGTTAGCTTCCGGAAAGGGTGGAGTGGTTATCAATATGACATCGGAATCGGGAATGGAGGGTAGTGAGGGCCAGAGTGTTTATGCAGCAACTAAAGCAGCTAATCAAAATATGACGCGGTCTTGGTCTAAGGAATTAGGCAGGCAAGGCGTCCGTGTGGTTGGGGTTGGTCCGGGAATTATGGAAACAACTTCCATGCGCAGCCCTGCATACGAGGAGTCTCTTGCATATACACGTGGAATTTCTGCTGAGGAACTTCGTGAAAAATATGGAAGTACATCATCCATTCCTTTAGGGAGAAGTGGAAAGTTGTCCGAGGTAGCTGACTTAGTCGTTTTTCTTGCTTCTGACCGAGCTTCATACATTCACGGAACAACCGTGAATATATCAGGAGGAAAATCGCGAGGGTAGTTTAATAACTACCAAGTCGTAACTCCCTTTGCTAAAATTAAATTAGCATAAATTCGGGTATCTCCTGTCATTACAACCGCAAATGCCTTGCGGGTTTGATCATAGAATTCATATTTGTCGACCTGTGCAATCGGAGCCGTGTCAGGGTAATGTTTTTTAACAATTTTATCATACCCATCGTGTACTTTTTGATAATCAGCTGCTATTTTCGGATCCGCTTTGTCCTCGGGTAGGGGGCCCATCATCATAACGGGTTGTTCAATCACATGATCGAGAACAAAGAGTGGAAGGATGGCGTCAAGTAGGTCATCGATTCGCAATCCATCTGCACGAATAATATTTTCATTGCAACTTTCTCCAGGGAAATGTGCATCACCAAAAATGATTTCATCATGGTGTCCCATGCGATAAAGAGTTTCCAAAAGTTTTGGACTTAAAAGAGGTGAGATTCCACGTAACATATTACTTTGTTACAACCTTCGATCTTCATAGTCAAGAACGTCAAAAAAAAGTGCCGCATGACGACACTTTATAAAATTTTCCGATTTACAGTCTGCTTATGCCTTCCTTTTCGGGTAAAATAGATAAATTTTGATGAAGGTGCAGAACTTTCTGAACGAATTATTTTTTGAACAATTCATTATAAACCAAGAATTGAATTCTGTCCAATAATGGGAGGTTTTTTTTAACGAAGAATAAATTTTATTCGTCTTTTGGAAGAAATGCTTGAAGGTGTGAGATGCTTGCAGATGCAAGGCCTTCCAGGTTGTACCCGCCTTCCAATAAGGAGATTACTCGCTCATTTGCATACTCTTTTGCAATATCCAATATAATTTTAGTGAGTTCGTAGAAGTCCTGATCATACAATTGAAACTGTCCTAGTGGATCATTGATCCTAGAATCAAAACCTGCTGATATAATTACGAGTTCAGGTTTGAAATTAATCATCTTTCGAGTGAGCTCGGTACCGAACGCATGATCAATAATTTCTTTTTTTCCTGCTCCAGCTGAGAATGGACAGTTTAAATTATATCCCAGACCAATACCTTTCCCTGTCTCAGTACGGCTTCCTGTACCCGGATACCAAGGTGCTTGATGGGTACTAAAAAAGAAAACAGAATCATCCTCGTAAAAAATATCCTGTGTTCCATTTCCGTGATGAACATCCCAGTCAACAATAAGTATCTTGCCGACACCAAGTTTTTCTTGAGCATATCGAGCTGCGATGGCTACATGATTAAATAAACAAAAACCCATTCCTTTGTTACTATTTGCATGATGACCGGGTGGACGGGTTATGCAAAAGGCATTATTTACTTTACCACTAACCACATGATTCACGGCATTAATAATTCCTCCGGTTGCTAAAGAAGCGACCTTCCAGGTTTCTTTACATATAGCTGTATCTCCTGTACTTAGTGTAGTAGAACCACCTTCAATTTCTTTTTTAGAAGACAGGAGATAATCTAAATCATGAGCTAACCTGAGATCCTGGAGTGTGCATTCTTGAACCGGAATATTTTGCGTATGTTCAAGTAACCCCGCATTTTTAATCTTTTTGAAAATAAATGAAGCTCTTTTGCTTTGTTCGGGGTGACTAAACCCGGTCTGATGTTCTTCAAATGTTGAATCGTATACAATTCCGCACTTCACCTGTTCTTATATTTTAAATGGTTTAAAATGGGTACCATTGAGAGCTATGTGGGCTGATTTAAAAAGGAGCTGAGTGAATCAAGCTAATCACTTTAAAATATTCCTGAACAAGTAAGTGTACTTTACCCTTTTTTATTTTCGGAAACTAATTGATGAAAAGCCCGAAAAAGATGATTCGCATCATTGGGACCTGGGGAAGCTTCCGGGTGGTATTGAACAGAGAAAACGGGACGATCCTTGAGCCTCATTCCTGATACTGTTTGATCATTTAAATTGTACTCCGTAACAATCGCACCCATTTCTTCTAGTTTTTCTTTGTCAGCAGCAAAGCCATGATTTTGAGAAGTTATAGCTACTTTTTTAGTCTCTACATTCTTGACCGGTTGGTTTCCTCCTCGATGACCAAATTTTAATTTATAGGTATCAGCTCCAATTGCGTGGGTTAAAATTTGGTGCCCTAGGCAGATGCCAAAGATTGGATATTTCGGAATGAGAGCCTGAATAGTCTTGTGTGCATATTCTAGTGCAGATGGGTCTCCAGGGCCATTAGAAAGAAAAATTGCATCCGGATCGTGTGAAATGGCTTCTTCAGGAGTCGCATTTGCGGGTAAAACTATAACTTCAAACCCAAATCTGCGTAAATTTTTATATATGGCACGTTTTGCACCATAATCAAACGCGACAAGTCGATGGGTCGTATTCTTTTCATTAGTGGAGGGGAGATTGGTCCCAACGACTGTAAAAGGTTTACTTTTCTCCCCTGAAGGATCCCAGGTAAATGACTTCTCACATGTTACTTCCTTGACGAAATCTTTCCCAACTATACCCATCCATTCGCGAGCACGTTGAAGAGCTTTTTCTTCACTTATATCTTCTGTGCTTAAACAAGCTTTAAGTGCACCATGTACTCGAATTCTCTTGGTTATGGCCCGAGTATCAACCCCTGATATACCAGGAATACCATTAGATTTAAGATATTCATCCAAGCTACCAGTTGCTCTCCAGTTACTAACTACTGGGCTAAGCTCTCGAACCACAAAACCGGCTACTTTGGGCCCGTCGGATTCTTCGTCATCATGATTTACTCCGTAGTTTCCAATTTGGGGGGAAGTCATGGTTACTATTTGGCCATAATACGAAGGATCGGTCAGGGTTTCCTGATAACCTGTCATTCCGGTGTTAAAAACGGCTTCTCCTTCTACGGTTGCATCAGCTCCAAAGGAAAAACCTTTGAACAAGCTTCCGTCTTCTAATGCTAATATGGCATTTCTTTCTTTTATCTGTTGATGCATAAACAGGTAATTGAGTTACAACTTCATCAACGGATTGGCAAACTAGATTTATAAAATTTATAAAAAAGTTGGTTATTTTTATAAAAAAGTGGGGAATGTTTGACTATCCATGAACACATCCTTACCGAGTAGATTTTATGGATTCACAAAAAGTCAGTTTCGATCGGAGTAAAACGAACAACCAGGCATTGCTTAAATGGTTGGATAAAATGGTTGATATGTGTGGCCCCAAGCAAGTTCGTTGGTGTGATGGGTCGGACGCGGAATGGGATGAACTTTGTGGATTAATGATAGAACAAGGTTCTATGATAGCCCTAAATAAAGAAAAACGTCCGAATAGTTTTCTTGTCCGTTCAGATCCTCGTGATGTTGCCCGAGTAGAAAGTCGGACTTTCATTTGCAGTTATGGAAAAGGCGATGCGGGTGCCACAAATAATTGGGAGGAGCCTCGAAAAATGCGGGCTAAACTGAAGCGCCTTTTTAAGGGGGCAATGGAGGGACGTACAATGTATATTATCCCTTTTTGCATGGGTCCACTTGGTTCCCCTCTGTCACAATTTGGCGTTCAGGTAACAGATTCTCCCTATGTTGTTTTAAATCTTAAAATCATGACCCGTATGGGAAAACAGGTTTTGGATATAATGGATGAAAAAGACTTTTTTGTGCCTTGTCTCCACTCCGTTGGGTGCCCACTTACACCGGGAAAAGAAGATGTGCCTTGGCCCTGTAATCCCGATGATACTCATATTGTTCATTTTCCTGAACAAAGAACCATTGTTTCATTTGGTAGCGGGTATGGAGGGAACGCTTTGTTAGGAAAAAAATGTTTAGCACTCCGCATTGCATCTTGTATGGCAAGAGATAACGAATGGATGGCTGAACACATGTTAATTTTGGGTGTGGAAAACCCAGAAGGTAAAAAGACTTATGTGGCAGGTGCTTTCCCCAGTGCTTGTGGAAAAACGAACATGGCCATGTTAGTCGCTCCAGATTCAATGAAAGGCTGGAAGGTTTCAACAGTTGGTGATGACATTGCTTGGTTAAAGCCCGATGAAAATGGCTCTCTTCGTGCCATTAATCCAGAAGCTGGGTTTTTTGGAGTTGCTCCGGGAACATCGTGGGAGACGAATCCGAACGCAATGGAATCAATGAAGGAAAATACTCTGTTTACGAATGTTGCCTTGACTGAGGATGGTGATGTTTGGTGGGAAGGTTTAACCAAAGAACCACCTAATGGTCTAATTGATTGGCAGGGTCGGGAATGGAGTGTAGGTATGGAGACTCCGGCAGCTCATCCTAATGCCCGCTTTACGGCCCCTGCATCTCAATGTCCTACGATTGATCCAGAATGGGAAAACCCCAAGGGGGTACCGGTATCAGCTTTTATATTTGGAGGAAGGCGCATGTCGGACATTCCGCTAGTTTACCAGTCTTTTAATTGGAATCATGGGGTTTATCTTGGAGCCACACTTGCCTCTGAAACAACCGCTGCGGCTGAAGGAGTTTTGGGCAATTTGAGAAGGGACCCAATGGCTATGTTACCATTTTGTGGTTACAATATGGGGGATTATTTTAAACATTGGATGAAAATGGGAAAAAAGCTTAAAAATAAGCCTCGCATTTTTCATGTTAATTGGTTCAGAAAGGATGAAGACGGGAATTTTCTTTGGCCTGGCTTTCGCGATAATATGCGTGTACTTCGTTGGATTGTAGAAAGATCAACGGGGCAGGGAAGGGCACATGAAGGGCGACTTGGATGGGTTCCTTTTCAAGAGGACCTCGATTGGTCTGGTCTAGAATTTGATGAGAAAGCTTGGGAGAATTTGATGTCCATTGATCCGGAAAAGCTTCGTATGCAAACCTTACGACATGAAGAGTTGTTCTTGCAATTATCCGAATCTCTTCCGAAGGAGATGCTATTCGAGCGAGAGTTGTTGGTTGCCCGACTTTAACGAGTAAGAAAATTAATCCTTTTGTTCTTTAGACCAACGATAGAAAATTGAAGATAATACGCTAACCGAGACAATCATATTCGCTAGTTTCATTAAAACACCTCCTGTTTTTTGATCTTCTAGTGGGCTTAGGTTCATCACACGCTCCGCATAAAAATAGGTGTCGTAAAGAACATCCTTGGAAAATGTCAGGATGGCGAAAATGGGTGTCTGTCCGAGCATTAAGGCAAGAATATAGAGCATTTGCGGACCAAACTTCATGGGAGGAATTCTTTTGGATGGACCGCAGATGGGCCACCACATGGCTACCGAAGTAAAAAACATAGATAAATGTTCCGCCATGTGAAGTGTTTTATCTCTAATTGCTGCTTCATAAAATGCTCCTATGTGCCAAAAAGAAAAAACGAGGGTGAAAAGTAAACCCGCAATAATAGGATGAAAGAGAAACTTTAAAAAACTCTCCAAGAATGGTTTTTTTTCGAGGTAGTCATCAACGATCTCCCTGGGTAATCCCAAGAGCAAAAATAATGGGCTCACATACATAAGAATATTATGTTGAATCATGTGGGCGAAGAAGAGAAAGTTTTCACCAAGTGGATCTAATGGTGACCCTACAGCTAAGTAAAAGCTTAGCATACTTGCAGCAAACCACAGAGTATGTTTTTGAGAATAGGGTAGATCAGGGGAGAAACTTCTTCGGTAGGGGCCCACAATTATGGCATAGCACCAAGATATAAAGAGTAAACCTCCAATAAGTGCAGGTTCAGTGTGCCAATGACTTAGGGTAACGGGAGAATTCGTCTTTTACTGGATGAACCCAAAAGAAAAAAGAGGAATTGTTTTAGTCTATTGGTTTAAACCATCCACCCAAAAAGCTTCGGAGCGAACTTTGATTCTAAAATCCTCTGCAGATACATTTTGGGAGAGTAGCGAAATCTTCGCTCCTTCGATATTCTCGGTTTCTGTTGGATGGTATAGATGAAAGAAAGGGTTTTCAGGTTTAAGAGAATTGATTTCGATCAAGTCTCCTGTGCTGACCTTCCAAGTAATTTGATGCGGAATACCCTTAACCTTCTTCCAGGCAGATACCATTTTATCGCCCATTGAAATTGGAGATTCGAAATTTTCAGGGGACTTGTGGTCAATTTCAGAAATATAAAAATTTTCATCCACTTTTACAAAATCTCCACTTTTATAATCAGAGTCTGATTTCCATTCCTGCTCGAGAGGAGATACTGCAAATTTCTCAACTACTGGAGTTTCATCCGCCATGTAGATAACTGCGAAATAAGTAAATGCTGCGATGACTAACCCCATTAGGAATAAAACAGTATTTAATATTTTATCCCACCGTAAGTGCATAAACCATGTCATTACCCCAATGAATTTAATGACCGAACATGCAGAAAGGATAGTAATGATTGTCAAACCCTCAAAAGACCTGACATATATGATAACAATTTCAATTCCTGTTATCGCAACCAGAAGCATGGATAAATTAAAAAATGTGAAGAAACGTTTGCTTTCTTCTTGAACTGGGTCTTCGGAATGTCCGCTCATAATGAAGTTAAATTAAAAATTATTAAAAAGTTAAAATGCGTATTCCATTAAATACACAACGGGAAAAATAAGAATCCAAACGATGTCAACGAAGTGCCAATACAAGCCGCAGCATTCAATATCCATTGCATCCGCAGTGCTCATTTTTCCGGTAAATGAGTATATTAACCAACCAATCAGCCAAAATACTCCTATCGCAACATGGGTCCCATGGGTGCCGGTCAGTACATAAAAGGTTGATCCAAATACATGGGGTTCGCCCCGATAACTAGACAGAGTGAGTTCGTTCCCTGCGGCATGAACAAAATGTGTGAATTCATAGACTTGGCAACCAAGGAAGATTGCACCGAACACGATTGTTCCGAAGAGCATCCATCTTGTGCTGGTAAGATTTCCTTTGTGAATTGCAGATACCGCCAATGCCATGAATAAAGAACTCGCTAAGAGGATGAATGTACTAAATGAAGTAAGTTCAATATCAAAGATCTCCCTGATATCTAAAAAATTACCTCCCACAGTCGCGGAAATCTTTCGGTAGATTAAATGCGTTGAAATAAGTGTACCAAAAAACATGCAATCAGACCCCAAAAAAGCCCACATGAGGACTTTTTTATTAGGAATTCCAGTGCTAGTTTCTGGTTCGTGATGATCAATGGCGTGGGCTGCTGCTTCACTCATAATTTAAAATTCTATATCGGGATTATTGAAATTTACTCTTCGTTTTCTTTGGGGAAAAGATGGTAACCTCCAGGTCCCTCTAGAGACCACATAATGATACCTAAAATGAATACTGAACAACCCCCTATTGCAACTTCGTAGGGAGTAGCGAGAAAATTATCTGAAACTTCGATTGTTTTGCGAAATAGCATTCCTAGTACAAAAACAAACAATCCAATACCGGAGATAAGGGGGCACCACGAACGATCAGGCATGTGAACACCATGATCGCCCAAAGGTTCTTTTTCTGAATGTTTATCTTTATCGCCATAATTGTTCTCCCAGGCTTGATCTCGTGATTTTATAATCGGAGTTCTAGCGAAGTTATATTCTTTTACGGGGGAAGATAGAGTCCATTCGAGTGTCCGAGCATCCCAAGGATTTTTACCTGCGGGTTTGAGCTTTTTATTAAAGGCTGCAGTTACAAACTGGTAAACTCCTACCGCGATTCCTACTCCGAGGATGAAAGCACCCACAGTAGCAATTTGGTTCCAAGTTTCAAAACCGTGTCCTTCATTATAACTATGTGTTCTGCGGGGTTGCCCAATCATGCCAAGATAATGCATGGGAAAGAAAGTAAGATTAAATCCGAGGAACATAAGTGTAAACACGAACTTACCGAGTTTTTCACTTAGAATTTTACCCGTTAATTTTGGTAACCAAAAATAAAAGCCAGCGAATAATCCAAATAACGCACCACCGATGAGAACATAATGAAAGTGAGCAACAACAAAGTAAGAGTCTTGGTGTTGAGCATCAATCGGTACAGAGGAGTGCATAATTCCTGTAAATCCTCCTACCATAAACATGGTTATGAAACCGAGAGCAAAAAGCATTGGGGTATCAAAGCGAATTCGACCGCCCCACATGGTACCAATCCAGTTGAAAATTTTCACTCCAGTTGGAATAGCAATCAACATAGTGAGAATAGAGAAAGCTGATGTGGCAACTATGCCCATTCCTGTGGTAAACATATGGTGGCTCCATACCGCAAATCCCATGAATCCTATGATTGCACCAGAAAAAATAATCAATCCATAACCAAAGAGAGGTTTTCGGGAGAAAACGGGTATAATTTCAGAAATAATTCCCATTGCGGGCAGTATAAGGATATAAACTTCTGGGTGGCCAAAAATCCAAAAAAGATGTTGCCAAAGATGAGGTTTTCCACCTTCAAGAAAGTCGTAAAAATTTGTTCCGTATGTACGGTCAAACATAAGTTCAACAAGTGCAATGGTGATGGCAGGAAATGCGAGAATGATAAGGAAACTCACAATCAATGTCATCCATGTAAAGACGGGAAGTCTCATCATGGTCATTCCGGGTGCACGCATGTTAATGATGGTGGTAATAAAATTAAATGAGGCAAGTAGTGAAGCAAGCCCTAGAATCTGTAGGGAGAAGATCCAAAAGTCTGGACCCATATCACCCAACACTTCAGCAAATCGGGTGTCTGTTAATGGTGCGTAGCCAAACCAACCGATCGCAGGAGATCCACCTGTGCAAATCCAACTTAAATTAAGAATTAAACCTCCAGCGATAAAACACCATAAACTTAGGGTGTTTATTCTGGGGAAAGCAACATCTCGTGCACCGATTTGTAAGGGCATTATAAAATTAAAAAATGCGGCACTTAATGGCATGATCACCAAGAAAACCATCGTAGTCCCATGCATCGTAAACATTTGGTTGTATTCACGATTACTGAGAATATCCATATTATGATTCCAAAGTTGGGATCGTATAAGGAGGGCTTCCACTCCACCAAGGATTAAGAAAAATAGTGCGGCCATCCCGTACATTACACCAATTTTTTTGTGATCAATAGTGGTTAACCAGTTGATCACTCCAGTTGTGTTTTGACCTGGTCTAGGAAAAACTTTCGTTTTGAGATCAGTTTGTGATTCCGGGTTAAGGTATTTAAGCGATTCAGTAGACATGATATTGCAAATGTTTAAGTATACTTTGTTTTGTTTTAAAAGTTTATTTAAGACCAAGTAGATAGGTTACTAACTGTTTAACTTTTTGATCTTCATCTTCAAGGTTACGAAGTGGATGGTTATCGTCGACACCTTCTCCGTTCCACATCAAGTTTCCAAATTTAACTTCGTTTGAATTTTTTAGCCATTTGGTGAGGTTTTTTTTGTCGTTTCTCATCCAACCAGCGGCAAGAGATGTGCGAATTCCAAAAAGTGTTAAATTAGGACCTTTAGAACCAAGACCGGTTCTATTAATCGCATGACATTGTACGCACTGAAGTGAAGAAAAAAGTTTTTTTCCTTGTTCAAAATCATCGGAATTTGCTTGAGTCCAGACTTTCTTTGAAAGGTTGGGTGCTTCCCCTTGAGCCACTTCTGTAATTGCTCGGAATTCTCTCGTTGCAGATTCTCCCAATGATTTGTCAGAAAAAGTTACTAAGCTTCCCTTGGAGTATTCATTTTCAGAGTTGTAGGCAGAAGGTTGGAGATTTGGGTTTTGGGCATTTTGAAAGCTTTTAACCCAAGAGTTAAAATCTTCATCAGTTTGGGCAAGAGCACGAAATGACATGTAAGCGTGGGAGTTGCCGCAAAACTCAGCACATTGACCATAAAAAAGTCCACCAACTGCTTCGAATTCGTCGGTAAATTTTTGTTTTGCAAAAATTCTTTCTCGCATTTTCCCGTTAAAGACTGGAGGCATGGCGTCATCTATGGAGTATTTGACCTCTTTACCATTAGCATCCTTACCTAATAGGATTTTTTCTTGGTTAGCAATAAACCACAGGAAGTTTTCCTGTCCGGGCATCAAATCCATCTTACCGGCGAGTTTGGGAAGCCAAAAGCTGTGTATTACATCTTCTGTCCGTAAATTTATTCTTACCGCCCGGGATGTTGGGAATATGAGTTCGTTTGCGGTAACAATGCCGTATTGCGGATATTCAAAAACCCAAAAGAAACGCTTGCCTGTTACATTAACTGTGATGGCTCCGTCAATTGCACTCCGGTTTAAATCCAATTTTTCTAATGTTTGAGTATCATTTGGATCAGGTACGCGATTCATTAAAACAACTCCCTGTAAGGTCGGGATAGCTAGTATTACAAGAATTATCGTGGAGGCAATAATGAGCGAAACTTCAATCACGGAATTTCCGTGAGATTGAGGAGGAACTTCCATCGCTTCTTGTGCAGATTTAGCTCGGTATTTCCATAGTACATAAAGAAGGCAACCACCAACTGCACAGAAAAGGAAAATGGTAATCCAGACGGATAACATGAAAATGTCATATTGGTTTTGAGAAACAATACCCTTAGGATCTAGTGCCGATTGTTTATGATCGACTCGTGAACATCCACCAAGGAAAAGGATGAAGGCGGGAAGGATTGCAATGGATATAGCTTGAAGCTTGTTAAACAATATTTTCATGGTTCTGATTAAATCAAATAAAGCGATCGATTACTAATACAGCAAATAGAAGGGGTAAATAAATAATGGTTACAAAGAAAAGCTTTCTAGCTGATTTGTTACGGTCGGTTGAAGTCAAGAATCTGAATGACGGTAACAATAGATAAGCCGACAAAATACACGCTGAGATGAAATAGAGCAAGCCTGGTGTTGGTTGTGAAGTGTCTATGAAATAGGGTGAAAAAACAAATCCAGTGAGAAGAAGTGAATAAACTAAACTTTTTCGTGCTAAATGATAGCCGTTTGGATTTCCTAAATCCTGGAGTTTGAAACCGCCTTTTTTATAATCCTCACGGAAATTCCATGCAATCGCCATAAAGTGAGGTAATTGCCATGTAAAAAGAATACCAAACAGAATCCAACCGTAGGTGGATGGTTCACCTGATGCAGCAACCCAACCAATAAGAGGCGGGAGAGCACCAGAAATAGCACCGATTTCGGTTGCGTAAGGTGAGCGTTTTTTTAATGGGGTATAAATCAGCAAGTAAACAATTAATGTTAAAAGAGTAAGTGAGCATGCCCATGGGTTTGTACCAATCCATAAAATTGTGAGTCCAATGGAAGACAAGCAAACCCCAAACAAAAGGGCGATTTCAGATTCGACTAGGTGGGATGGAATCGGACGTTTTACAGTTCTCTCCATTAAGGAATCTTCGTCTTTCTCCATCCACTGGTTTAATGCGGCTGCCCCACCTGCTGCAAGTGCGGTTCCGATAGTAAGCGAAAGAAAGACCGATAATTCATAGTTAAGTGGGTAATGAACTAAAAATCCAAGTGAGGAAGTAAAAACTGAAAGCAAGCTAAGTCTTGGCTTGGTCAATTCAAAGAGTCCATGCACAGAAATGCCATTAGTTTCTTGAATGGGCGAAGTTTCAGATTTGGCAGTTATTTCTTTGTAACTATTCACGATGGAAATTAGTTAAAAATAAAATGATGATTTAAAGGGAGGCAAGCAAGGTCATAACTAACAAAAGTGATATCGTTAGATTCTCTAATACCTTAGTTCAGAGAGTTTAACTATTCTATAAATGTAAATCTTTTAAATTTAATAGATTTATATCATGCGTTTTATTAGTAAAATTTAATTATTTAATAGGAAATGCTATTTATTTAGTTTTCAATTTTATTAATTGAACCCCTTTCGAATTGCCTCTTTTTATACGGTGAATAGTTTAAATGAAACTTTGATTAAAATGCTAAATTCATTAAAATTAACACAAATTATTTCATGTTTGTTTGTATGTTTATCATGCACCCTTGAAGAATCCGACATTTCAAAATCTCAAATGAAAGAAAATTCACTTCGTGGAAAAATTTTGTCATTGGATTCAAATAACAGCACTGTTCAGATTGAGGTTCTGGCAAGGAGTAATGATTTGGCCAAAAAATTATCCGGGGGTATTGGAAGCCAGCATACAATGCATGTGCAGCCGGGAGACTTTGCCCTTTTGTCCCAGAAACCCGTTTTTAGAGGAAAGTTGCAGGAAACATTTTCATCTTCCATCGGGAAAACTTTTTTGCTTCATAATGTCTGGCCGGATGATCCAGCAGAAAGAATTAGGGTCAATAATGTTAATCGCCTACTTCGAAGAAACACATTGGCTATGGGTGATTCTATGATCCGGACAGTTGGAGATAATTTACCACCATTCGCACTATACGATCAAAACGGTGAAGTTGTGACAACAGACTTTTTTGATGGGTCAGCAACTGTTCTGAATTTTATATTTTCAAGATGTTCGGTTGCTGAGATGTGTCCAGCTGCAACCATGAAGATGAAAAAATTACAAGATCTTGCCCGAAAAACTCAAATTCCTCATATTAAATTTTTATCCATTACACTTGATCCTTCATTCGATTCTCCTGGAGTCCTTAAATCCTATGCCCGGGGTTATAGTTTGAACGAAGAAAACTATAAAATCTGTACGGCTGCAAAATCAGTTATTGATGATCTCACTCGACAATTTGGTATCCTTCGAGAGGATAGTAAAGATCAGCCTTTGGATCATACCATGCGCACAATAATTATTAATTCGAGAAGACAAATTGTTTACCAAGTACCTGGCAGAAATTGGAGAGTTGAGGACTTCCTTTCTCGATTGCAGGAAGGTTCTTAATTCGACAGATTAGTAACCTATTTTAGATTAATATGAAAAGCAACCGCGTAACTATATCAATTCTTTTGGGCTTGCCGTTCATTTTAGTGTTTTTTCTGATCCGAACTCTCCCGGTTGAGCCCTGTGAGTTTTTGCATGAAGAAACCTACAACGAAGAAGGTGAGTTAGACTATTGTGGTTCGGATGAGACTGGGTTTGTAGACCTTTCTGTTCGAAGATGGCCAATGAATATTGACATGAAATCAATTAAGCCTGTTGTCGTAAATCAATTAGCTCAATTTGAAATTAAAATTGAAAAAGCTGATGGATCTCCTCTCACATCAAAAGATATTGCTTTAAGTCATACCAAAAAGATTCATTTGTTAGCGGTAGATCAATCGTTAAACGACTACCACCATATTCACCCTGTTGCTGATGATTTATATGATGGGGCTTGGCATTTTTCTTTAACACCTAAATTTTCGGGTAAGTATTCTGTTTTTCTTGATTTTATTCCCTTAAAGAGTCCGCGTCGCGTTTTATTATCAACTTCTTTTGAGACTAAGGGTACGAAGAGCATTATTGTAGGTCGGGAGGAAAAACTCGAGTTTTCATACGATAATATCGATTTTGAATTACTGAAGGATCCGGTTGAATCTACCGACGAGCAAAAAATAATCACTTTAAGAGCTATCGATAAGAGCGGGCAGGATATAACTTTTCATCCTGTTATGGGTGCCTTCGCACACATGGTCGCTTTTGATAATGATTTAAATGGTTTTGCTCACCTACATCCTATTACGGACACCATTCCAAGTTCAGAAAATCAGACCCATCAAGGACCGCTTTCATTTGGGTTTACAGCTCCCAATGAGGGGATTTACCGTCTTTGGGCTCAGGTTAAAACTAGTTCCACTAAAGAGGTTTTTATTCCATTTGATCTTGAGTTTGGATCTTAAATATAAAATGAGTAATATTGACAACGAATTCTATGGGGTAGAAAACAAGGCTTTAGGTAAAAAGCTTACAATTCTAGTTTGGATTATTACCGGGGCAGTTTTATTTCTGGTATGTTTAATGAGAGAAGTGAAGATTGAACTTCCAAAAGGCGTGAGTTTTAATTTCCTTCCCCCCTTGCATGCTATCTTAAATGCAACAGCTGCCTGTTCATTAGCAATGGCAATTATTTCTATTAAGAAAAAACAGATTATCAACCATCAAAGGTGGATTTATGTGGCCATGGGCTGTTCTTTTGTTTTTTTGCTCTCATATGTAGTTTACCATTTTACCACCCCGGAAACTCTCTATGGAGATTTGGACAAAAATGGATTGATTAGCGATGAGGAGAAGGAATCTTCTGGAGTGTCTAGAATTATCTACCTTGCTATTTTGCTTTCACATATTCTGTTAGCTGCTGTTAGTCTGCCTTTCATTCTGCTTACCTTTGTGTATGGGTTTACGAATCAAGTTACAAAGCACAGGAAAATGGCGAAGAAAGTTTTTCCTGTTTGGCTATATGTTGCGATAACTGGACCTATTGTGTACCTACTCCTCCAACCATATTATTGATTTTTGACTTCTTTCATTTTTCTTGTCCATCTTCCAATAGTAAATTGTTCATTCTCTTCAAGCTTTTCTATACATTCGAATTCATTTCTGAATGGAGGGAAAAAAGCATCGCCGTCTTTTATGCTTTGTTGAACTTCAGTTATAAAAATTTCTTTACACTTTTTAAGGAATCTTGAATAAACCTCTCCTCCGCCAATAATGAAAACGGTGCGACTACCAGCCTCATTTTCAATTTGATCAAAAGAAGTAAAGGTTCGGCAACTTTTAGCCGAAAAATCAGTTCTAGAAAGAATCCAATTTTCCCTTCCCGGTAGTGGTCCTGGGAGGGAATCCCAAGTCTTTCTTCCCATAACTATAATATGCCCCATAGTTATTTTTTTAAACCATTTCAACTCTCCTGGGATTCGCCACGGGAGTGCACCTTTTTTTCCGATCACTCCGTTTGTAGAGACTGCCGCAATTGCTTTATACTGAGCCATGTTAAATTGCTATCGGTGCTTTAATCGTTGGATGGGGGGCGTAATCAAGTAATTCAAAATCTTCAAAATTGAAATCGGTAATTTCTTTTTGATCTCCGTGAATTTTTAAATTTGGCAATTCTTTGGGGTCACGACCAAGTTGTAATTGAGCTTGTTCTTTGTGATTCGCGTAAAGGTGTAAATCACCAAAAGTATGAATAAACTCATATGCCTGAAGATTGCAAATCTTAGCAATCATCATAGTAAGAATACTATACGAAGCTATATTAAAAGGAACGCCCAAAAAAATATCAGCACTCCTTTGATATAGTTGGCAACTGAGTTTTCCCTCCGCGACATAAAACTGAAACAATGCATGGCAGGGTGGAAGTGCCATAAGGTGCAGTTCTCCCGGATTCCAAGCACAGACAATATGGCGACGGCTATCCGGATTTTTTCGGATTGAATGTATAACATCGTTAATTTGATTAATATGTTCGCCATCTGGTCTAGCCCAATTTGTCCATTGTGCTCCGTAAACTCTACCTAGGTCTCCGTTTTTATCTGCCCACTCATCCCAAATCCGAACCTTGTTTTCTTGAAGATACTTTATGTTGGTATCTCCTTTAATGAACCAAAGTAATTCATGAATAATTGATCTTAAATGCAGTTTTTTGGTGGTTAGTAAAGGGAACCCTCGATCTAGGCGAAAGCGCTCTTGTTCACCAAATACCGACCATGTCCCAGTTCCTGTTCGGTCGTCTCGATAAACCCCATTATTGATAACCCGAGATACCAGATCTAGATAATTCTTCATTTACAGATTAGGAAAAAGAGTTGAGGATAGATATTTAAAGATAATTTCATTTCAAATTTATATTCATACTTGTTCGTAAAATGTCGAGGATTTCATTTTGTAAAGCTCACTTTTCTATTTTTTTGCTTACAGGATTCTGTGTGTTTTGCCTTGGGCAACAGCGGGAAAACGATTTTACAAAAAGGGTGCGGTCACTCGATGGTAAAGTGAATATTATGTCATCCAAAAGGCTTTCTTCAAGTAGGATTAATTCGGTTTCCTCTCAGCGTTTTTCTGTCAGTGAATGGCCAAGTAAATTCTCTTCATTTGGTGGAAAAAGATATCCAATGGCAGGTAAAAAAACATGGGGTACCGAAAGAATAGAAACATCTACCATTGATGTTGAACTTCCACATAATCAGAATTTTGCTTCGGAAAATACGAAACGTTCAATGAACGCGAAGACCGAAAATAAAAGCCCTGCTGCAGCATCAATTCAATTCCGAGATGCTTATTACGCTCAACTTGACAAACGAGTCGATGAGTGGATGGGAAAAGTTAATAATATGTCATTGAGGGATATCAACCGGTTTCAGTTTCGAAAAGGCAGACCAAGTGAGCCAGGTTTTCCTGTTCAACAGGCAGGTTCACAGGATATTCCGATGACTTCATCTGAAAAAAAATTAGGATCCTCCAATGTCAGGGGAGTCATTCCATCAGGGCAAAGAAGAACGGGGGCTGGTAGACCAAGTTATTGGCTTGGTCCAAAAAAAATGGTCTCCTCATCAACATCTGGAAAAGTATCGGCGTCTAATGGCGGTCAAACCCAAGCAAAGCAGGTAAAGAAAAATTTTCAGTCTTTGCCTCAACCCATCCTTGGTCCTAAGAAAGTTCGGGTCCAGCTTAAATAGACTTATTATTCACGCTTGCCACATGTTGGCAGTTCTTTATAGTTATATTCTTTAAATTTAACTTTGGACGGCTAGCTCAGTTGGTTAGAGCAACTGGTTTACACCCAGTAGGTCACAGGTTCGAGTCCTGTGTCGTCCACCATTTCTCTCTTTCCACTCACATGCGTCACGTCATTTCCGTTCTTGTTGAAAACAAATTTGGTGTACTTGCCCGAATTGCAGGCCTTTTTAGTGGTCGTGGGTTTAATATAGAAACCTTGAATGTTGGACCGACACATGAAAACGGACGTTCTAGAATTACAGCTACCTTAAACGGTGATGAGAAGGCATTAGATCAATGTATAAAACAACTTGATAAATTAATTGATGTCATTGATATCCAAAATTTTGTTGGTTCCGAATGCGTTGGTCGCGAATTAGTTGTTGTAAAAGTAAAAGCAAATTCATCCAACCGCACTGAAGTTACTCAAATCTGTGATGTTTTTAGAGGAAAGATCATCGATGTGGCTAAAGAAACGCTTGTAATCGAGGCAACTGGAAACGAAAACAAAATTATTGCCTTTCTTGAATTGGTTGAACCCTTCGGTATCGTAGAGTTAGCTAGGACTGGTACGGTTTCGTTAAGGCGCGGACGATCTGATCATTAATTTCATTTTTCATTAACCTAACAAATAATCATTAAAAAAATCGGCCATGCCCGCTAAAGTATACACTCAAAAAGAGGCTAAAATAACTGCCATTAAGAAGAAAACGCTAGCCATTATTGGATACGGATCTCAAGGACACGCTCATGCGTTGAACTTGAAGGAAAGTGGATGCAATGTAATTATTGGTCTATACAAAGGGAGTAAGTCTATCCGAGTTGCCAAAAGGCATGGTTTTGAAGTTCTCAGCGTTGCTGAAGCTACACAGAAAGCAGATGTTATCATGATTGCAGTACCTGACATGAAACAAGCTGAAGTTTATGAGCAAGAGATTAAACCTAATCTTTCTAAGGGTAAAACTCTTCTATTTTCCCATGGATTTGCGATTCATTTTGATTTAATCAAGCCTCCGCGTGGAGTTAGTGTAATCATGGTTGCTCCTAAAGGTCCTGGTCATGTGGTCCGTTCACAATTTAAGGAAAACAAAGGCGTGCCCGCACTTATTGCTGTTTTAAAAGGTTCCTCCAAGGATTCAAAGTCAATTGCACTTGGATGGGCTGCAGGAATTGGTGCAGGTCGTGCAGGGATTTTAGAAACGACCTTTAAAGAGGAAACAGAAACAGATCTTTTTGGTGAACAAGCCGTTCTCTGTGGAGGTGCCTCTGCATTAGTTGAAGCAGGATTTGAAACTTTGGTTGAAGCAGGATATGCTCCAGAAATGGCTTACTTCGAATGTTTACACGAATTAAAGCTTATTGTGGATTTAATGATTGAATCTGGAATTGCTGGAATGCGTTTTTCTGTTTCTGAAACTGCAAAGTTCGGAGATGTAACACGTGGACCACGAGTCATTAATGGCAATGTTAAAAAATCAATGAAATCTATTCTTAAGGAGATTCAATCTGGGAAATTTGCCAAGGAGTGGGTTAAGGAATACCAAGCAGGATTGCCTAAATACAATAAACTTTTAGAAGATGGTGAAAAGCATCCCATAGAAGTAACTGGCAAGCGTTTGCGTGAATTAATGTCATGGATTCCCAAAAAGAATATCAAAGGAGCCCAAGCTTCCTATTCATAAAGATATTCTATGGGTCTACCTAAGGCGTAGTTCATCTTTGTCTTGGGTGAAAAGGGGAATATGATCGCCTCTAATTCTAGTATTGTTTTAGCGACAAGAAAAAGTCCTCTTGCCTTGAAGCAAGCTCAATGGGTGGCATTGCTTATAAAAAAAGTAATGAAATCTGATGTCGAACTTATGCCAATGTCTACTACTGGCGATCGGCAAGCAGAATGGTCTCTTCAGGATAAAGGAGGCAAAGGGTTATTTACAAAAGAACTAGAGGCAGCCTTGCTTGACGGTAGGGCAGATTTAGCTGTGCATAGTGCGAAAGATTTACCCACAGATAATCCATCAGGGTTGAAATTATCTGCTTTTCCAGTTCGAGAAGATGCTCGTGATACTTTAGTCATGAGAGAAGATGTTACAGTACCTAAAGTTATTGCTACTGGAAGCCCTCGTAGAAAAGCACAATTAAAAAATAGATATCCTGATGTGATATGGAAGGAACTCCGAGGTAATGTTGAGACAAGGTTAAGGAAAATAGCAGTTGACCGTGAGGCGGATGGTACGATTTTAGCCGCAGCTGGTCTTTCTCGTTTAGGCATCAATGATTACCCTGGATTAAGGTTCGAGAAATTATCGGTAGATTCAATGGTTCCGGCACCTGGTCAAGCAGCAATTGCAGTTCAGGTTAGAGCAGAAGAATCTGAAAGGTTTGCAGTTCTTGATCATATGGAAACAAGTCGAGCAGTTGAAATTGAAAGGTGTATTCTTGATCGGTTGGATGGAGGGTGTCAAGTAGCTCTGGGAGTTCATGTGGTTGGAAATGAATTATTTTTCTTTCATGAGGATTGCGGAATTCAATGTCTCGAAGTGGGAGAAAAATCTTTGGACATTATGTTTGAAGAAATTTTATCATGGCTGAATTAAAAGAAGAGAAAATGGGTAAAGTTTTCTTAGTAGGTGCAGGACCGGGAGATGTTAGTTTAGTAACCCTTAAAGCATTCGAATTAATCAAAACCTGTGATGTTTTAGTTTTCGATCATTTGGCTAATGCAGAACTTCGTAAGGGGGTTAAAACTGGATGCGAACAAATTGATGTCGGGAAAAGTCCTGGTCGACATACAATGGATCAAAATGAGATTGGTAAGATTTTGGTTAAGAAAGCGAAAGAAGGAAAGAATGTTGTTCGCCTGAAAGGGGGAGATCCTTTCGTTTTTGGTAGATGTGCTGAAGAAATGATTGTTTTGAATAAGGCGAGCATTCCATTTGAAATTGTTCCTGGAGTTACTGCAGCTCTTGCATGTGCC
>JABGWU010000020.1 GCA_018645475.1 Opitutia bacterium | reverse complement strand
TTGTCCGATTTGTTTAATTTCGTAGTCAAGAAATCGAGCAGCTAAAAAGCCAGATGCATACTGTTCACTACTGGACCAACTTTCGTTTCCTGTACCAATCGCAGAAAGAAGGTTGTCGATGTCACCATCAGATGGATTATTGCCAAGAATAGAAAAAACTCTGGAATCTGCGCCACGAATAAATTCAGCCAATCCCTCTTTGAACCAATTCGCTGAACTAGTACCATCACCAGTCAGATCACCAAAATATGAGTTCTGTGCTTGCATTAGATGTACCATTTCATGTGCTACGACACCATCGGCAGTTGATGTTGGTTGAGTATGAGGGGTTGCGAAGTCAGGTAAGTCAAATTGCATTTCAGACACATCTGCTTTCCCGAAATCTGGTCCACTAGTATACCAACTTGATTTTACGAATGCTGCATAGCTGCCAGTATCATTTTCATTAACGATTAAATCCCAAGAGTCTGCAGGCTTTGGGGCCCATCCGTACTCTTGTATAATTAGGTCTTCTGCGGCTTTTAACCAATTGTTTTTTAGGGATTCAATGAATTCTTTTTTATCATCACTAAATGCACCTGCTCCAAAAAGTTTCTTACCATTAAAATCGTTAGTTTCAATTTGTTCCAATTGATCTGCTAATTCAATAAATTCTTTGTTGTAATTTTCGCGGTCAGCGTCTGTTGCGGTTACATCAAGCGCACGAACAGTAATTTCGTTTAACCGATTAAGAATTTTCCCGACTTGTTCGAGAGCACCATCCTGAGTTTGAGAATAGGAAACTAGATTTTGTAGATTTTGTAGGCTTACTAAATCTCTTTTATTTTTGGATCCTAACTTACTCGCTTGGCTAAATGCTCCAGTATCATCACCTGCACGGATTAGTTTATTACCTGATGAAAGTTTTGCTAGAGATTGGTCTAGTTCAATTTTGTCATTATGGGACTCAAAAACGAGACCAGTTAAATTATTATTAACAGGGGAAATCATTTTGTCTGTGGATTACAAATAGAATAATCGACAACAGTACCGTTTTCTTTAGAAGAAATTTAGGTGTTATGCAAAAGTGGTAGGCCGGCCGGGACTCGAACCCGGAACCAATGGCTTAAAAGGCCACTGCTCTACCGATTGAGCTACCGACCCACAATTAAGCAGTCTTTTATGTATAAGATTAGTATGTGCGTCAACAATCAACACTCAAAGTGATTTTTATAATTACATTGAATGTTCGGTAGGGTAGGGGAGTGCTGAATTGAGTTAATATATTTTATAAAATGCTGTGTTGGAGTATTTTAACTTGTTTAAAGGTGTGTATGATTTTGATGTAAACTGTCATATTATTTCTCTAAGAATAGTTTTAATCGTTAAAAGTTTAGTCCCATACTTAGCATAGAGAGGGATTATATATCTGTCTTTTGTGCTTATTTTGAATGTGCACACATATCCTTTGTTTGCGGAAAACTGAAACATTGATGTAAGTAGGTGGCCTAAGCAAGATGCATGATCTAAAATAGTTGGACAAATAAGTATCGGGGTACGATCTCCATTTTGACGTAGAATAAGATCAGCTCCTCCACTAGTTTTTGGTCGCGAAATTTCATAACCTTTTCCAAGTAAAACGGAGCTAACCTCAATCAAGAGATGTTTTTTTTGACGCAGGTAAGTATTCTGCTCTTTGCGAGAGGTTTTAATACGTTCCAATTTTAAGATATTACAAAGTTTACTTGATAGGTTTTTAGATAACGAAATAGCGTTACTGATATTTTCTAAAGTTTTGGGTCTGGGTAATGTTTTTCCATCAATCAAGTCGTAAAGAGACGGACGACTAATTTGTGCCTTTTGAGCAATAATAGAGAGGTTGTCGGGATGGTCTCGAACGAGTGAATTAAGAAGTTCAGAAAATGAATTCATACAATCATTTCAAACAACAATTATATAATTGCAAGTAAAATTACCTTACAGATTTAAGTCTTTTTTTAGTGTACTTAGTGTGTATGGTTGTATGCCTTACAGTCGTAAGCTTTATGATTTTTATGGTTTGAATAAATAATTATCTGAAAATTTAGATAAGAATTTTAAATTAGTAGATTAAATATCAAATTTTGATTGTTAGGTTTTTAGTATTACATCTTTAGGATAAAAAAATTGTGTTAATTATGAGCTTTAAAAAATAAACTTTATTCAAAATTTAATATGAAAATAATGGTTTATAAAACTACCCTGTTAGATCGCCTAGGGCATTTTTAAAAATTTAGAATCAATTAAATTTAAATGGAACATGACTTTTGTTTAGTAATTATAAACCATATGAATTCCAGCTATCATCATTGATGATATGCCAACGATTGAACCGCTAGAAGGTTAATTTATATTCGATAGAAAGCTCTTTTCTTGCTCGATAATGTTACTGCGGTGTCAATAAAGTCTTTAATACTCTTACTGGTGGATTACATATAGAAAATCACCACCAGTTTAAACGGCTTGCGAGGAAGCCAAATACGAGTGCGAGTACACCGATTGTTCCGAGGGTATAAAGGATGAGCAATGGCATAAGCATGGGCCATTTTTCCCTTTTATCCAAATCCTCTTTTTGCAGTTGGTTTGAACTTGATTTTCTGTGGCGATAGATCGCCATGGCCCTCAATTCATTACCTTCCGCCTTTTTAAGACATTCCTGATAAATGGGATCTTTCGGATCGGGGTTTGCTGATTTTGGTTCCAAGATGCTAATTATTTTAGAGTAGAATAAATTTCCTGTTGCCTCCATAGCCCTAATTGGGCGAAATTGCACGGCTCAAATGAATCGATCTATAGAAATTCTAAAAATTTTACGTACTGGTATGCAGTCTATGGTTGCTGATACTCCCGATGTACAAATTCAGTACACCCGAATATTTAATTTTTCGGAGGGGCGGGTTTCACTAAGAATGGAAGTTGCGAATGTGGATGCAGGATTACTTCCTATGGGCCGTATTGATGTGGTCGAAATTCCTTCCAATAATGGAAGAACAACTTGTAATTGCACATTGACCGAATTACAAACAGGTCAGGAACAGAGAATAATTCTGCGCTTGAAAAACGAATCTCAACGGGAAAATGAATGCGAAAAAGTGTTTAGTTTTTTTCGTACTATCTTATCTATACCTGACAAAAAGCCATTAGACGGTGGATTTTCATCCACCCGGGGGGCTCATGGTAATATAACTAACGATTAAATAGCTGTTCTTTCTGGATTCGAGTAACGGGTCCAATTTTTTCTAGTTCTTCGATATCAATTTTATTGGAATCACCTACAATTGAAATAAGTTTAGCTTTGGGTTTTATAGAATTTTTGTAAAATTCTTCTAATGTTTCAATTTTAGCTTCTTCTACGATTTTAAATCGGGCTTTTCTCGGGTCACCTGACAAACCGAGAGCTAATACATCATAAACAAACCCAGCGATTCCTCGATATGGAATTGGATTGGTTCTATAGGAACTTAACATCGACGAGTGGGCGGAATCCCAACGAGTCTGATTAATAGGCATATTTTCCAGCAAATCCATGAATGCTAAGACGGCTTCGATCGTTTTATCCGCTTGGCAACCGATAGACCCAACCAGAAGATTCTCCTCTTCGGGTCGAGTTGGGGAGAAGTAATGAGCCCATGCGGAGTAGGCTAGAGCACGTGCTTCTCGAAGTTCCTGAAAAACAAGCCCTGCCATCCCACCTCCGAAATATTCATTGAATAATTGGGCAGCAGGCATTTTGTTTTCATCGAATATTCCAACGGGAAATTCAAGTCGAACTTGGGCTTGTGCCATTTCTTTTTCAAAAAAGTAGATTTGATTTTCCTTTGCTTTGCGCGAATGTAGGACCTTGTAAGGTTCGGGTTTTTTAATTTCTTTAGTATTTCCAATGAATCCCTGGCTAATGGAATCAATAACTTCATCAGGAGACTTTGGACCGTAGTAAAGAACAGTTTTTTCTGCTTGCAGGATGCTTTGAAGTATCGCTCCAAGGTCTTCGACATTGGTTGCATTTAAATCTTGGTCACTAGGGCGTTCGAGGTAGCGAGATCTCGGACCATAACGATGAAAGTGAGCAAGTGCGTTGCTGATTGCACTTGGGTCTTTCTGTTCATCGTCCCGTTCGGAAAAAATTATGTTTTTGGTTTCGTCCCATATTTCGTTCGAAATATTCGGATTTTCGATTAGATCTCGTCCAAGTTTTAGGGAATTATTAAAGTTCTCGTCCAAACCAGTCATTACGATCGAACTCAGGTTTTCTCGCACCGCAAAGGCAAAATCTGTACCTATCTTGTACCATTCAATTTTTAAATCGTTAGAATTAATTTCTCCTGCTCCAGAGCGATCTAGCATTCTTTTGGCATATGGGAGCAGGGGTATGTGTCTGGATCCAACTTCCATCCTCATTTCAAGGGTGAAGAGGTCATTAAGCGGATTATTTACATGGATGAGTTTAGTGCCAGGCATAATCTCCTTAATTGTGTAGTTTACACCTTCTTCTATGAATTTGGGCTTGAATGAATCAAAGGGTATTGCGTTTACATTTTTCATGAAAACGGATTCTTTGTCGGGATCGATTTCCAATGGATCAATTTTTGGTTTCTCAATGCTGGGTAATTTGTGCTGTTTATCAATGCGATACCCCACAACATAATTTTCTCCGTAGTATTGATTAGCGACTCGAATAATGTCTTCTTTGGTCAATTTTTCTAATACTTCGATTTCTCGATTTGTTGTTTCCCAATCGACAAAGGAAAGAAAGGTGTCTCTCATTAATTCAACCCGTTTTGTATTATTCTCACGATTCTCCTTCTCCAGTTTTTTGAAGTCAGTAATTACTGCGGGAATGACCCAGTCTTCAAAATCGCCTTTTTTAACGCGGTTAATTTGAGCAAGAATGAGTTTTTCAACTTCCTCCAAGCTTTGGCCTTCCTTAGGTATACCGTAGAAGAAATGAACCCCGTAATCGTTATAATTTTGGGGGAAACAACCGGCCGAACGAACTTTTTGTTTCTCGACAAGATCCAGGTTGATTAATCCCGCAACCGAATTGTCGATAATCATATCCATTAATCGAAGAGCATGATAATCGGGATGAAATTTTGGAGCTGTTCGGAAGCCCAGTAGAATTTGTTCTTCGCCAAGATACTGTACCTGAACGAATTCTCGTCCGGAAAGTGGTTTTTCTTCCCATTTTGGTTCGGGTCTGAGCTGAGCTTCAGATTTCCAGGAAGAAAAGTGTTCCTCGATAATCTTTATGGTTTCTTCCGTATCGATATCCCCGGAAATACAAATTGCCATGTTTTCTGGTACATAATGAGTCGCATAGAATTCCTCAATCGCTTTAATTGAGGGGTTTTTGAGGTGTTCAATTGAACCAAGTGTAGGTTGTTGACCGTAGGGATGAACTTTAAAGAGAAGATCGTTAACTTTTGTGTTGAGTAAACGGTCCTTGTTGTCGATCGAACGGTTTTTTTCTTCATAAACAGTTTCAAGTTCCGTATGAAACAACCTGAATACCGGATTAGCAAACCTTTCACTTTCAATTTTTGCCCAATGAATCAGGCGATTGGCAGGTAAATCGACTTTATATACCGTCTCCTCGTGCCATGTATGGGCATTTATTCCTTTACCTCCCATGTTTCCGTACACACGATCCATTTCATTGGGTACGGCAAATGTAGAAGCTTCTATGGAGATTTCGTTGATTTTTTTGTAAATTTCATCCCTTTTACTTTCATTTTGTTCATTGGATCGTTCTTCGTAAAGTGAGGCGATTTCGTCGAGAAGAGGTTTCTCTTTGGCAAAGTCTATGGTTCCAAATGAACTTGTTCCTTTAAAAAGCAGATGTTCCAAGTAATGAGCCAGTCCCGTATTGGATTCTGGATCATGTTTACTGCCGGCACGGGTTATAATTTCGGCGTAAAAACGAGGAGTTTCGTGATTCGGGCTAAGGAAAACGGTCAATCCGTTATCAAGAGTGTGTTTAATAACATGCATGGAGGAAGTGTCGGGTAGGGTCGAATTTAAATCAGTGGAATTTGAAGGTTTTTGTGGTGAGCAGGAGAGGAAAAATAATGAGGGGAGAACTGGAATGAACCAATGAGCAAGTTTTGAAATTTGAAAGGGCATTATCTGTTTGGGTTGATTATTGAAATAAAAGTTTTTTGATAGTCATTAAATGAATTTTATCAAATAAACGATCATGAAAATATACCAATATGAAAAGTGTGAAACCTGTAAAAAAGCACTCCGATGGTTAAAGGATAGAAATATTGAGTTTATTTCGTTACCCATAAGGGAAAAAACTCCCACTAAGAAAGAGTTTTTACAAATGATTAAAAGTCATGATGGACAACTTAAGAAATTATTCAATACCTCAAGCAAAGACTATCGTGACCCAGATGTTAAAAACAAAATCCCCGACCTTTCCCAAGAACAAATTATATCACTGCTTCAAGAAAGGGGGAATTTAATAAAAAGGCCTTTTGTGGTAGGGGATGGAATTGCCTTGCAGGGATTTAAGCCAGATTTATGGGAAAAGGAAACCGTTTTTAAAAAATAGTATTTTTTTTCAATTGGAGTTGAGAAAACCGATTTAAGAGTTTAAAGATACGAGTATTTTATGAATGTTAGTCTATTAGAAAAATGGGTTTCTTGTATAATGAAAGCCGATCTCGAGGATTTGCTTGATATGTATAAGCCCGAGGCACTTTTATTTGCCACTTTTGATCAAACCCCCCTCGATACCCCTTCTTTGATACGCGAATACTTCACGAACTTTCTTTCTAGGGAAGAGGTTGGAGTGGAATTAGCCCCGCAAACTATTACCCATATTCAGTTGGGTGAAGGTACTTCAAGTTCAACAGGTCTTTACACATTTTTCTTTAAGGAAAATGATCAACTCATTCGACACAAAGCGAGATTTACTTTTATCTTTAACGAAGAAAATTCAGGATCAATTTTACACCATCATTCTTCTGTAATTCCTTCCTGAATATTAACCGAAAAACACCGATATACCTGTTATGTTATCTCCGCAAAAAAATCTTGATACTTATTACTTGGAGGCTCGTCGTGACTTACTAGAAGTGGCTGCAATGTTAGATCGATATGATCGATCCGTTGAAAAAGAAGGACAAAAAGCAGAAGATGAATCGCGTTTAAATTCCCTGCTTGAAGCCATGTCCTTTCTTTCAGAAAAGGATTGTCCTAAATCGAACCGTGCCGAGCAATTGTTGGTACATTTTGCAAAAGTTTCTTAAATTTTCTTTCTATGCAAATTATTCAACCTCATTACCACGCCATTGCTCGTACTGCACAGGATTACGAGCGAATGGCAATGTCTGGAGTCGTCGCTGTTTGTGAACCCGCTTTTTGGGCTGGTTTTGATCGAAGGTTCCCTGAAACCTTTATAGATTATTTTGCCCAGATATCCGAGTTCGAGCCCACTCGTGCAGCAGAATTTGGAATTCGGCATTATTGTTGGGTCGCGGTCAACCCTAAGGAGGCAGAAAACACTGAGCTTACTCAAGAAGTCCTTCGGCAGATGCCTGAGTTTTTGGAAAAGCCAACCTGCCTTGGGGTAGGTGAAACCGGGCTTCATAAATCCACAAAAAATGAAATTGATGCACTGCAGGCACATGTGGAAATTGCCATGAAGCATGACCAATTGGTTTTGATACATACGCCCCATCTGTCAGACAAGGCCCATGGTACTAAAATAGTACTTGAAGTTTTGGCAGGAATGGATGTAAATCCCGATAAAATTTGGATTGATCATGTTGAGGAGCAGACGATCGAACCGGTTTTAGATGCTGGTTATTGGGCGGGTATGACTCTTTATCCGGTAACCAAGTGCAGTCCGAGGCGGTCCGTTGATATTTTGGAGAAATACTCTACGGAACGCCTTTTGGTGAATTCTTCAGCTGATTGGGGACCGAGTGATCCATTTACCCTGCAGGAATCAATTGTTGAATTTCGCAGACGAGGCCATAGTTTGCAGGAAGCGGTTGAAATTTATCATAATAACCCCTGTCGTTTTCTTGGGCAAAATCCTAAGTGGGATATTAAGCCGATTACTATAAGCGAAGAGTAGCTCATGCCACTCAAACTTTATGACACCTTATCCCGTGAATTACGGGAGGTTTTCGCGATGGATGGCGAAAGCGTTCGTTTTTATGGCTGTGGACCAACCGTTTACGGTCCCGCTCATATTGGAAACTTTCGGACCTTTGTTATGCAGGATGTGTTTCGTAGAGTCTTGGAGACCTCAGGTCAAAAAACTTACCATGCACGTAACATAACGGATGTAGATGACAAAACAATAAGGCAGTCCCAAGCGGAGGGAGTTCCTTTGAATGAATTTACGGATCGCTGGGCAAAGTATTTTGATAAGGATTGTGAAGCATTAAATTTGCTTGTTCCCCATATTCAACCTTCCGCTGTTGCTCATATACCTGAACAGATTGTCTTGATTGAAAATTTGATAGCTAAGGGTAAAGCTTACAAGGCCGAGGACGGTTCGGTTTATTTTAAGGTCAGCTCGTTTGAGGATTATGGTCGATTGTCCCGATTGGCGGATCGGGAAATAACCACTTCTATTACCGAGCGTGAAAGCTCGGATGAATACGAAAGGGAATCAGCGGCTGATTTTGCTCTTTGGAAAGCACGAAGATCCGAAGATGGAGAAAATTATTGGGAATCACCCTGGGGACCGGGCCGGCCCGGTTGGCATATTGAATGTAGTGCTATTTGCATGAAGCATTTAGGAGAAAGCTTTGATTTACACTCTGGTGGAGTAGATTTAGTCTTTCCGCACCATGAAAATGAGATTGCGCAGGTGGAAGCGAATACTAACAAAACCTTCGCCCGTCATTGGTTTCATATTGCCCATTTGATGGTCGAGGGTAGAAAAATGAGTAAATCCCTAGGGAATTTACATACTTTGGAAGAGCTTTCCGAGAAGGGTTATTCTGCTCAGGAAGTACGATATGTTCTTTTGTCTGGCAGTTATCGACAGCCTCTTAATTTCACTTTTGATTCGATGAAGGCATCCCGTAAAGCGATGTTAAAATTGCGCGATTTTGCCACTAAGTTTAATTTTAATCCATCACGCGGAAGTATTTTGGAAACTGAATTTGGACCTTTTTTACCAGTGCAGGAAGCCTTGTTATCCGATTTAAGCACCCCCGAAGCTCTAGGCAGATGTTTCCGTTTGGTCAGGGAACTAGGTGAAGCCCTGGAGAGAGGTGAATTTGAAGGTGATGAAGAGGCCATGAACAATGTTCGGCGAGGATTTCAGGCAACCTGTGATGCTCTTGGACTCCTAGTTGAGCCTAAGAAAGAAGATATCGAGGAAATTCCTGGTGCTGTAGAAAATTTGGCTCAAAAGCGTTGGAATGCGAAACAATCAAAAGATTGGTCAATGGCTGATCAATTAAGGAACGATCTGCTTGATCTTGGATGGGTTGTGAAGGATGGAAAAGAAGGATTTGAGCTAAGTAGGTTTTCCGAATAAAACTGGTTTATTAAGTTTTGGTGCGTGATAAATTATTGTGCTGATTAGCACTTAAATCATTTTATCCTCGAACCAGTGCTTTTATTTTAAAGAAGATCCTTCCTTGCCAAGCAAATACAGTATGAAATAGGGTAGTTTTCCATGAAAAGAACCTTAATTTTGAGTAATAAAATTTACCTAATATTATTGGCATCAATTCCAAATTTTGCGCTTTTGGGAATCGAAATTCCTAAATGGGTCGATTTATTTAACGGTAAGGATCTCGCTGGATGGCTTGATGTAAATACTTCACCAGAAACATGGTCGGTTAAGAACGGCATGTTAATTTGTAAGGGAAAGCCGATTGGTGTAATGCGCAGTGAAAGGCAGTACGAGAATTTTCTATTGCATGTTGAATGGCGACACATGGAACCAGGTGGAAATTCCGGAATTTTTGCATGGAGTGATGCAAAACCATTTGGAAATCGTTTACCCAAAGGCCTTGAAATTCAAATGTTAGAGCTGGATTGGGTCAAGTTGCACACCCGTAAGGGGAAGCAGCCTCCTCCTATTGCCTATGTTCATGGTGAACTTTTTGGTGCAGGAGGTCTTAAGGCAACCCCTGATAACCCTCGTGGTAGTCGAAGTAAGTCTTTGGAAAACCGTTGCAAGGGTAAGGGGCAATGGAACACTTATGATGTCGTCTGTGTGGATGGTGTGGTTAAACTTTCTGTTAATGGAAAATTTGTTAACGGAATACGAAATTCACAGTACAAAAAGGGATATCTTTGCTTAGAGTCCGAAGGTGCGGAGATTCATTTTCGCAACCTTAAGATCATGGAGTTGCCTCCTGGTATTACATCTCCTGAGCAAACTGCACCTTTGTTGAAATAGGATTGTAAGAAGTTTTCTAAAATTATTTTTTGGCCATCATATCAAGTTCGCTCAATCGTAGACGAACCGATAGAATATAGGGTGGTTGACCAAAAGACCAATGTCCATAGGTGGTAACAATAAAAGTACCATCTGGAAGAAGTTCCAAGCCTGGATATGCACAATCATAAGATTTTTTATTGTCCTTTAGCCGAATTGAATATTGACCATTTTTCCCTTGAACTAAGTCATTCCAAGTACCGACCCATCCTACCCAATCTCCCTCATATGTTCGAGTACTGGCTAGTTTTTGAGGTGAGCGGCAACGAAAGCTGATAAAAAGTCGACCATCTAAAGCATATTTACCAATATGCCTATCACCAGTCAGAGAAAGAGGAAGTTCTTTTGGATATGACCATGTTTTACCCTCATTTTCTGAAAAAATAATGTGGGAATTTTTCATTCTAGAATTTTCGCGTAATAAAACTGCTATTTTTTTCCCATCGGGAGATCGAATTAAACCGGGTTCACACAAATGAACATCACTTGATTTGAAGACTTCTTCAGGTTTATTCCAAGTAAGCCCACCGTCATTTGAAAATGTTTTGAACAGGGTAAAAAAGCCTGTTCTTTTCCCGTTTTTGGTGTAGAAACGTCCATCGTCGTGAAACATCGCCAAATATTTTCCTTTTTTTGAATCTATTGGCTCAACGAAGCCCATAACCACAATGCCGCCCCAATCTCCAATTTCATTCAATGGACCCCACTTTTTACCCTCATCTTCTGAAACCGCAAGACGAGCAGGGTGGAGACCCGACCACATGATAATTCGTTTTTTTCCATCCGGTCCAACTACGCGATGAAGGGTTGGTACTTCCTTCGATGTTTTCCAATTTGTTGGAGTAGGTAATCGATTACTCCAGGTTAATCCAGAATCAAAACTTTTTTTGTAAACGATTTCTCCTCTTCCATGGCCTTTGGGATAAACACAAAGAATCGTTTTACCATCCTCTAGAAGACAGGTAGTTGGGTGACCGAGATACTGCCCGTGTTCCCGGTCGACTACCACTTGTCGATAGATTTGATCATTCAGATCTAAAGTCTTTGGATAATGATTAGTTTGGTTTTGATTTGCGATTAAGCTAGTGCTTAAAAAGAATAGATATAAATTTTTTTTCATTTCAGATGACTTTCTATTGATTCGAAATATAGGATTATTAAGATTATACTTTCATTTATTTTGAATTTGCCAGAAAACAAACGCTAGAATTGAATATAAATTACTTAAATCATTTGTTCTGCCCAATTTCTTTCTAACAATGATCCTCTATGGCTAAATTTTTGTATTTGAAGCTTTTATTATTTTTACCATTACTTGGTAGTTCGATAACTTTTAAAGAGGATATATATCCTCTTTTACAGGACTACTGCATCGATTGCCACGGACCAGATAAGCAGAGGTCCGGGTTTCGAGTGGATCGTAGAGTACATCTCTTGAAGGGAGGAGATTCTGGTCTTGCAGCATTAGTTCCAGGAGATGCGGGGAAAAGCTATCTCATGGAAGTCATTCAGAGCGATGATCCTGAAATAAGCATGCCTCCCAAGGGTGGACCTTTATTCGAGGATGAGATTGAACTCCTTGCCAAATGGATAAGCGAAGGTGCCGAATGGCCCGGGCAAATGGATGAAAAAATTAAAGAGGGTACTGATCACTGGGCTTTTCAACCGATTGAACGTCCTAAAGTACCCGGAAAAAAAACCAATTCGATTGATGCATTTATTGAGACTCGTTTAAAAGAAGAAGGAATTGCCAAGAATAAGTCTACTGATCCATTGACCTTGATTAGACGTGTTTCAGTTGTATTGATCGGTTTGCCCGCTCAACCATCTAGGGTGGTTGAGTTTTTGAGTGATTACAAAAAAAATCCAACTGAGGCATATAATGAATTAGTGGATGAATTATTGGCATCCCCGCATTTTGGCGAGCGATGGGCTCAGCATTGGTTGGATGTGATTCGATGGGCAGAGACCAATGGTTCGGAATCTAATCTTTACCGTAAACTGGCATGGGTCTATAGGGATTATGTTATCCGTTCATTTAATCAGGATTTGCCCTACGATGAATTCATTCGCCAGCAGTTAGCCGGAGATGGTATGGGCGTTGGGGAGGCTCTTGGTTTTTTGGTAGCTGGACCACATGTTCCCGCTGCCACAGTTGGACAGGAACCATCTGCAATCCGGCAAGCTCGTGCAGACAGGATGGATGAAATTATG
>JABGWU010000019.1 GCA_018645475.1 Opitutia bacterium | reverse complement strand
TCTTGTTATTGGATGAATTAAACCGTGATGGAAAAACAATTGTCTTAGTTACCCATGAAGATGAGGTGGCTCAGCGTGCAAGCAGAATTGTGCGGATGAAAGATGGAAAGATCGTGGAGGATATTAGAAGTAAAGAGCCCGTTCGACCTAAATCTTCCAGGTTAGAACTAATCCCTGATAGTGTATTTTCTTGGCGTCAAAGAGTTGTAAGGTTCTGGCAAAATTTAGTTAAGACTGCCTTGCTTAGTATTTGGACTCATCCAATGAGGTCCTTGTTAACTGGTTTAGGAGTTTTTATTGGGGTTGTTAGTGTAGTTTGGTTGTTGGCGATCGGAGAGGGCATTGCAGAACAGGCTGAGGGTGAAATTATGGCACTGGGTGCTAATAATTTAATTTTGTCTTCAAAAAAACCACCGGAGGAGGAGAGAAGAAATAAGGGGAAGTATTTTTATTCTTATGGCATAACAGCTAGTGATTTAGATAAAATTTCCAAATCGATTCCCTATCTAGCTGCAATTTATCCAACCCGTGAACTTAACAATCGAACTGTTTTTACTAAAGCTGGCAAAACTCGGGCAGAATTACTTGGGTGTCGGCCAAATTATCAGAATTTACATAATTTAGAGGTGCACAAGGGAAGGTTTCTCTCCGATCTCGATAATCAACAAAAAGCAGAAGTTTGTGTGTTAGCAACCGGATTGGCAAAAACACTTTTTCCATTTGGGGATTCAATTGGCCAAACAATAAATATTGCGGGTAATTTATATACTGTTGTGGGTGAGGTTAGCCCAAGAAGCGAATTAAAGGATTCTGAAGGCCTAGGTTTCAAAGAATTATTTGAGGATAATGTTTATTTACCACTGCAAACAGTATGGTCAAAAGTATTTGATTATTATTATCGAGGGTACGACGGTTCCCCTTTGGTGTCCAAAATTACTCTTACCTTAAAGGACCCTCAAAAATTAATGACGGTAGCCCAAATGATTCGTGACTTTTTGAGCAAAGAGCATGAAATGGAAGATTACCAAGTTACAGTCCCTTTGGAGTTAATGGAACAGGCGGAAAAAGCTAAACTTACTTTTGTTGGATTAATGGGACTGGTTGCCGGTATTTCACTCCTTGTGGGCGGAATCGGAATAATGAACATTATGCTCGCTACAGTTACAGAAAGAACTCGTGAAATTGGTATCAGACGAGCGCTGGGAGCGAGAAAGGGAGATATTACGCTTCAATTCCTAATAGAAACTATGGCACTAACTGGATTGGGTGGAATTCTTGGAATTGCTGCCGGCTTTTTATGTGAGCCTGCTTACAAATTAGGACTTGGCTTGATTGAAGATTTTAGCCCTTCCATTTTTGAATCTTTTCCACCATCTATGAAAAATATGACCCCGGATTTGGTTATGTGGTCACTACCCTTAGTTTTTATGACTGCCGTTCTAACCGGAGTTTTATTTGGAATTTATCCAGCACGCAAAGCTGCTGAGATGAATCCAGTTGATGCACTGAGGCATGTAAGTTAGGCCTTTTGAGTGGGGAAGCCTTGTTTGCAAACTGGTCGGACGAACCTGCGGTACGCTTCTTTACCTATTGATGTGTGGCGAGAGTCTGTGGTTGCTGGCCAAGGTCCTCCGTGGTGAGTGGCAATACCAGGAATAACTCCTGGAGGGAAACCATTCCATAGAAGCCTACCTGCAATAGATTCTAATTTGACTACAATGTCCTTAGCTAAAGGGTTATCTTGTTCCGTAGCATGGATGCTAGCGGTTAAAGTACCCTCCAAGCTATTGATACAATTAAATAGTTCTTCCTCGTCTTCACAGTGCACTAAAAGTGAAGCAGGTCCAAATGCTTCGATTCGAAGTTCCGGTCGAAGTAAAAATTGTTTCGAATCCGCTTCGAAAATTCTACAAAAACCAGCGTTTTCTATTTCCCCCTTATCGCTTTCATTGGTCGCAATCAGAGTTAGTTCTTTTTTAAGCCAATTTATGCAATTTTCATAATTATTAAAAACCTCTTGATTAAGCATAGGAAGTACCTTTTGGTTGACGACTGCTTCTTGTAAATCCTTTATGAATGGCCCATTTTTTTTAGATTTTAATAAAAAAACGACACCCGGCTTGGTGCACATTTGTCCTGAAAAAAGGGTAACTGCTTGGATGTAATCATTAGCTAATTTATGATGGTTTTCAAAGATCTTACCTGGTAAGACAATTATTGGATTAATGCTTCCCATTTCAGCATGAAACGGAATGGGTATTTTCCGTTTAAACACAATTTCTGAAAGTCCTTTTCCTCCAGCCAGAGAACCAGTGAACGCGATACAAGAAATATCCGGATGAACAACAAGTTTTTGAGTAACTTCATACTTTTTTCCATGAATAAGTTGGAAGGTACCCTTTGGGATTTGAGAATTTTGTTGAGCGATCAGAACGATTGTAGCAAGTAATTGGCAAGATCTTGGGTGACCGGGATGTGCTTTTACAATTACTGGGCAACCAACAGCCAAGGCTGAAATCGTATCGGTACCAACTACGGAAATAGCTATGGGGAAATTACAGGCACCAATTACTAAAACCGGGCCGATTGGAATATTTTCAGTATGAAGACTAGATTTTAAAGTCTTTTTATTTTGTTCTCGAAAAGTGGTTTTAAGCCATTTTCCTTTCTCGGCCATATTTGCAAAAAGTTCAATCTCACCTATGGTTCGGTGTAATTCCATTTCCAATCTCTGCTTTCCCAATTTAGTTTCCGATTGGGCAATTGAGATTATTTTATTTTGTTCATGTCTAAGTTCTTTTTTAATTTCCCGAAGAAAATTTGCCCGCACTGTACCATCTAGTTTCCTGTATTTATTAAAGCATCTTTTCGCGTTGAAAACACTCGCTTTAATTTCAGTATCTGTAGCGTCAGGAAAAAAATCGGTCACCGGAATTACAGATACATGCTTTCGTAGATATC
>JABGWU010000179.1 GCA_018645475.1 Opitutia bacterium | reverse complement strand
TGGATGACCCTTATAAGCAGGTCGTTCGCTACGCATTCCCTCATCTTTATTCCAGTGAAATGTCGATACAGGAAGAAAGTGAATTAATAGAATCAATTACTGCAGAAAAAATGCTGGAAGTTGCCGAAAATGTTTTTGAGGCAAAAAATCTCAATTTTATTTTAGTTGGGCCTTACACTAGTGAGCTTAAATCTCAACTTGAAGGATTAATCCACCAATTCTAACTCCTTAATATGTATTATAAATCATTTTATTCCCTGACTTTGAGCGCAATACTTTTATTCAGCGGATGCGCTATGAACATTGAAGGATGCTTAGAAGAAGAAACTTGTGGCCCAACAATAATCGTTTCCAACCAAGATAGGAGTTTACCTGAAGAACCTTATGATCCATTCTGGGATTCCAAAGTAGCACCCGTTGCAATCAATATTGAATTGGGCCCACAAATGATTACCAATCCCAAATGGCCCAATCCCTCCACCCAAAAAGTATTAATCCGAGCAGCTAAAACAAGCGATGAGCTGGTAGTACTTCTTGAATGGGAAGACACAACCCGGGACGGCAACTTTAATCATTCTTCTTTATATGTTGACCGCGCAGCCATTATGTTCCCAGTTAAAGCAAGTAGCGAAGCTCCTTCAATAACAATGGGAGAATCTGGAATACCAGTGAATATCTGGCAGTGGAAATCTATTGGTGGTGAAAAGGGACAACCTGGGGTAAAAACAAAATCCAAGCTAGCCTACCAAACGGTTGAAGACCTCAATGCCGAAGGATATAGCACACTTACTTATCAATCCCGACAAGATGTTAAAGGAACTGCATTATGGAAGGACAATAAATGGCGTTTAATATTTAAACGTGATCTTGTTAATGGTGATTCCAATGATGTTCAATTCAGCCAATCTGTTTTAATGGCAGTAGCAGTGTGGAATGGCTCGAACAGGGAATTGAATGGACAAAAAGGAATTGCTGGTTGGATGCTTTTGAAATTTAATTGAGCGAGTTAACTTTCCCGTATTTCTTTTCCAGAGTTGCTTGAAATTTTTTCCATGGAGCCTGCAGGGTGGGCACCAGTTTTTCTTTTAATTCATCTGGAACAAAATTGATTTTATCAACTGGCCAGTCTTCCACATTTCTCACATCCAGGTTTTTCTTTTTGTAGGGCTCCAACAAAGCCTCTTCAAATCCATAAACGAGCGCAGAAGAGTAAACACGATGGTACTGTTCTTGGATGCTTTCCTCTGAATCCATTCCTCTTATAAACTCATCAAAAAGATTTTGGATAATTGGTTCGGCATGTTCAACGAAATCGGGTGTCAAAGCGGCACGCAAAGTAACATAGGTAATTAATACATCCTGAAGGAGAAACTTTAACTCTGAACTATCTTTTTTTATCGGACGAATATTAATATTTAGAAGCTCCTTCAATACTTTTATATTTCGAATCATATCGTAGATAATCGACTCTTCCCAACTGGCCTTATTCCAAACAAAAAATGCTCGCACAAAATTTGCCCGTTTTTGGGTATCCCACATTTGCAATGCGGTAGTCGGACGTGTTTTGTTAGAGTAAGGAATAATTTCGCCCCACTTTGGATCGACCAGATTCAAACCATAGCGCCCGAAAACCTCTGTGAAATTCTCTTTATAAAGATCCATTAGTTTTTCAAAATTTTCTTTTTCATCTAGAGGACTGTTCTGCGGGAGACTGACAATCGAGTAAAGGCGAACGACATTAGTTTTGGCCTCACCATCATCTAATGCAACCATATAAGAACCACCCCACATTCCAGCTGTAATGGGAGTATCCAGACAATATTTTTCCTTCATCTGGATAGATATATGACCTGCAATCTCTTTGAAAAGATTGTGGAGATAGTAGAGATTTACCCGGTTATTTTGAGGATAAAGATTTCCAGGTAAAATTTTGTAACTCGCCATGGCAGAGAAAATCTGGCTAGGAAAATGAAAAACAACTCCCCAGACAAACATGATCGAATACGGAGTTAATAATCTAGTAGTAGAGCAATTAGTGGTTAAGCTCTAGCAGCGTGAGTTATTGAGCGTGAACCGGTTTTTAGATTGCATGCTATTATTCGTTTGCGCTTACCGTAATAGATCTAATCTGTAACGGCGCCATTGCTGGCGGAGCTAACGAGCTTAGCGTATTTAGCTAATACTCCAGTTTTATATTGACTTTCTTTTGGTTTAAAATCCTTTCTTCTATCATCTAACTCATCATCAGTTAATTTAACATCCAATCGATTATGCTCAATATCAATATTGATAGTGTCACCATCTCTTACTAATGCC
>JABGWU010000178.1 GCA_018645475.1 Opitutia bacterium | reverse complement strand
TTACTGCGATAGCAATTGGTGAGGTTATAAAAGAGGACCACCACTCATCATCTTTATTTTTTGTTTCCCATAAAAGGGATAACTTTGCATTCATACGCTTGACACCGGTATCGGACAGGCCTCCTTTAATTTGCTTTTTATATTGGTGATCAAATTAGTTGCGGAATGGACTAACACAGGTTTTATTATTTCAAGGGAAGAAAAACTTCTTAGAATTTCTGCCTGCGTATTTAAGAAAAAATTAATATCAGTAAAAGACAATTCTCCAATATTTCCAACTTGAAAAACTTTACCTTTATAAGAACCCTTTCCTTCATAGACGATAATAGATTTCTCACGTAATTTATGAAGGAAAATATCTATATCAATATGTGAAGGGATATGGACGGTAGTCAAAACAGAACACATATCTTTTTGTGCAATCAAGAATTCAAGGCCAGAATTCAACATTCCTTGCCTTAAAAGATTTGCTTTATGTTTAATGTCAGCATGACGATTGGAGACTCCACGGCTTAATATGTTGATCAGCGCTTGCTCCAAGGCGAAGAATAGGGGGACCGCCGGTGTATTCGGCGTCTGAGAAACAGTTTTGATGAAATGATAAAATTTGTACAAGTTTAGGTAGATCGACTTAACCGGAAGAAATTTCAGCTTTTCAAATTCTTTTTTTGCTCCAATCACAAAAGACAATCCAGGATAGGACCCGATAGCCTTTGAACTCGAACTTGAACTAAATGCAATGTGACACTTTTCCATATCAATAATTTCAGCTCCCGCACTACTTACACAATCCACAATGAACATCGCTCCATTTGCTTTTGATAATGCGCCCACTTTCTCTAAAGAATTGAGCATTCCCGAGCTTGTTTCATGGTGAACCATGGCGACGATGTCAATCCTATGCTTTTTTAGGTAGGATTCTAGTTTCTTCAAGTTTAAGCTTTTCCCCCAAGCAAACTTTAGTAGAAAAGTGTTCTTATTATGAATTTTGGAAATATTGTATAGCCGTTCTCCAAACTCACCATTAGACAAAATAAGAATTTTTTTGTCCCCGACCACTGAAGAAAGAATCGATTCATTTGCAGCCGTCCCAGAGCCGGTAATCACTACAGCTCGGTATTCAGCAATGTTCCTTATCTCAAAGAGCCTCAATAGTTTATTTTCAATACTTTCCAATAAACAATCGAAATCGGTTTCCCGATGACAAATATCTTCTTTGCCAATGGCCATCCTTACATTTTTTGCCACATTTACGGGACCAGGCGTAAATAATAAATACTTTTTCATGGATTCTCCAGATACCATCCGAGCTTTTTATTGTTCGATTAAATGGTATGTTAATTTTTGTAGATCTTCCTTACCAGACCCCGTTAATACTTCTGGTATTTTTGTTGGATCTTGGCGACTCAACACTAGGTTCCGCTATGTCCCCGTATCCATGTTTTGCAGCGCTCTCGCACTGACTGGAAAGGCATTCCTTCAGCAAGAACGTAACGCTCTGCACGAATAAACCAAAATGCGAGTCCACCAGTGTTGTGGCTGTAATCCGATGTATCTTTGTCGGCCCGTACACCTAAAGAGCCTTTTCGACCCGTTTTGTTCCACCCGCGTCCTTCCATGATCATACGTATCAAAACACCAATGCTTTGCCGAAACCGCAAGCTGTTTTTATTAAGTGGTTCTGCTAGAGCCCGATCTAAGATTGGAATTGACTCAAGTTCTCGAACAATACCCGCTAATGGAGGCCTATCGTGGTGAATTTCAGATTCTTCCATCCGGCGTTGTTTGTTTTCATCATTAAAGAAATCAAGAGTTGCATCGAAGGGCTGCTCGGGGTCATTTACAACATCTAAAAAAGTTCGACCCTGATTGTCTTCAAGGAACTTTTCGCGTGTGATCTTGAAAGTTGGCACTTTAGACTCCGATCTTTTGAAGGTATTATCAAATCATCCCTATAAAGGTGCATAATTAGTAGGTGCGAAATTAGTAGGTGCGAATATTGTACCTTAACCTTCAGGAAAAGCAAATCTGCTTTGT
>JABGWU010000177.1 GCA_018645475.1 Opitutia bacterium | reverse complement strand
CAGGATGGATGAAATTATGCAGACGGTCGGTGCGTCGATGCTTGGCGTTACTATGAGTTGTGCCCGTTGCCATAACCACAAATTCGATCCCATATCTATTCAGGACTATTACTCCATGACTGCTGTGTTTCAGGATATTGAATTTGGTAGTCGATTTCCTGAGTTTTCCAAAGATCATCCTAGGAAAGTACAGGCTAATGAAATTTGGGGAAAAATTGCCAGAAATCGAAGCCACATAAGGAAGAAAACTTCAGCCTGGGAAGAAGATTGGGGAGGTTATAAAGAAATTCACTGGAAGCCTATAGAAGCCGTTGCTTTAAGATTAAATTTTTGGTCCGGTTATGTTGGATTGGATGAAGTTGAAATTTTTGGATTACCATCTGAAAATTTCAACCTAGCTAAAGCTTCCAATGGAACTTCAGTCAGGACTGATTTAGTATTTGCTCAGCAGGGTGGTCGTTTTCCAGTTGGCAGGGTAATTGATGGAAAATATGGAACCCAACGCTGGCAGGCTAGCTACAACAAAGATAAAAAGCAGAATCCTTGGCTGGAGTTTACATTTGAGAATCCCGTTAAAGTGGGGCGTTTGCGGATGAGTTCCAATCGTGAATATTATTACGAGACTGATTACTTGGAACAGAAGAACAAATTTAGTTTTGATCAATTTCTGGTAAATGTGAAATTATCCGATGGCACATGGAAGGAGATCGCATCTGTTCAAAAAATCAGAGAAGCAGTAAAATCAGATAAGGATTTACAGAATGCGGTTCAAGAACTCTCTCATTTGGCTTACAGGTTATCTGAAGAAGGGCCACGACCGAGCTTTGTTGGAAATTTTGTTAAACCAAAAATTACTCATGTTTTACATCGGGGCAGTCCGGAAAACCCTCGTGATGTAGTGTTTCCATCCGGCCCCAAAATTCTTGGTGGAGATTTAGGGATTAGAAACGATGCGACAGGTAGGTCGCGCCGTACTGAATTTGCAAATTGGATGGTGGCAGAATCGAACCCACTTACTGCCCGGGTGATGGCGAATCGGATTTGGCAGCATATTTTTGGAGCGGGATTAGTTGTGACAGGGGGCGATTTTGGACGTGCCGGGGCACCCCCCAGTCATCCTGAATTGCTTGATTGGTTGTCCTCGGAGTTTGCTACCCCATCACGCCCGGAGGCAACCCCATGGTCGATGAAGGAGTTGATCCGTCTAATGGTGACTTCGGATACCTTTAAACGCACCAGTATTCCCTCCAGTACTGGTTTGGCAAAAGATGCGACCAGTTCACTCCTTTGGCGCTTCCCTCCGCGTCGTGTGGAAGCAGAGGTGATCCGTGATGGAATTCTTCTCGCTTCTGGAAAGCTAAACCGGGAAATGGGCGGAAGGAGTTATCGAATTCACAATGTAAAAAAGACCTATGCCCAGTGGGAAGTGGTTAATAATTTTGGACCGGAAACCTGGCGGCGAATGATTTACCAGGAACGAATGCGCAGGGTGGATGATCAAATATTTACTGCTTTTGATTTTCCGGACTGTGGGCAGGTTCGTGCAAAAAGACCAGTGTCCACCACCCCCTTGCAAGCTCTTAATTTAATGAATAGTGCATTCGTGGTGGATCAGGCCAAGCACTTGGCAGAGCGGGCAAAAAGGGAATCGGGAAACAACCTTAGGAGATCCGTCGTGCGAGCTTTTGAATTACTATTCACCCGGAAACCAACCAAAGATGAATTGGATGCATCTCTAAGGGTAGCCAAGGATAGAGGATTAAATATTGTTTGCCGGGCCTTGATGAACTCGAATGAATTTGCCTTTTTACCTTGAGAATACGAACGATGATAAATAACGAAGAACATATCTCCTCAATTGGTCGGTCCCTCCTGAATCGTCGTGGGTTCATGAAAAATACCGGGTTCTCCCTAGGTGCACTAGGGGTATCACAATTACTAAGCAACGATGGGTTATTTGGTTCTGCTGATCCGACGAACTTCAGTGGCAAAGCACCAATCCGTCCGGGCATTGATCCTGATAATCCATATTCTCCCCGTGATGCTCATTTTAAGGGAGCAGCCAAACAGGTGTTGATAATTTTTTGCCCTGGAGCGGTCAGTCATGTGGATACTTTTGACTACAAGCCAGACTTAATCAAATATCATGGAAAAAAACCGCCTGGCATGCCAGCGGTTACTTTTGAGGGTCCATCCGGAAATATTGCCAAGCCTTTTTGGGATTTTAAGCCCAAAGGGAAAAGCGGGAAAATGGTTTCCGATCTGTTGCCCAATTTAGGTGAACTGGCCGATGATTTCTGCTTTGTTCATTCACTCCACACCCAAACCAGTGCCCACCCCCAGGGGGAGAATTTCTTAAATACCGGCTTTACGATGGAAGGTTTTCCTTCCTTTGGTTCGTGGGCAACTTATGCATTGGGTTCGGAAAATGAGGAACTCCCTGCATTTGTGGCGATTAATGACCCTCGGGGCCCCGCCCGTTCAGGTAAGAATAACTTTGGCAACGGATTTTTACCGGCAGCATTTCAGGGAACTGATTTTAACGCCAAGAATCCGCCGTCCAATTTGGCGCGACCTTCTTCTTACACTTCCGCGGATGACCGTTCCACGGTTAGTTTATTGCAGCGCCTCAATGGTAAGCATATGGAACAATATCCTGGAGATGCTGATTTAGCCGCTCGTATTGCCAGTTATGAACTTGCCGGAAGAATGCAGACTTCCATTCCGGATGTTATGGATATCTCCAATGAACCTACTTCAATTCAAAAAGAATACGGAACTGATTCTGGAACTGACTTAAAAAAGGAATACGCCAAGAATTGTATCTTAGCTAGACGCTTGCTTGAGAAAGGCGTGCGAGTGGTTCAATTGTTCAACGGAAGTGATCCCTCGGGCGGTAACGGAATTACCAACTGGGATTCTCATAGTAATATAGACAAGACACATGCGATGCAGGCTGAAATAATGGACCAGCCCACCGCCGCGCTCATCAGTGATATGAAAAGGAGGGGAATGCTCAAGGATACCCTGGTTGTCTGGTGTACCGAGTTTGGACGGATGCCATTCCTTCAAGGGAACGGAACCGGTCGTGATCACAACCCAGATGCATTCACCTGTTTCTTTGCCGGTGCTGGTGTAAAGAAGGGATACAGTTATGGGGAGAGTGATAATTTTGGGTTCAAGAGCGTGGTGGATAAATCGAGTGTATACGATTTTAACGCCACAATTTTACACCTGATGGGGTTAGACCATGAACGTTTAACTTATTACCACAACGGCTTGGAACGTCGCCTGACGAATGTGCATGGCCATGTGATTAAAGAGGTACTTGCTTGATCTTAGGGTCGTCGTCTGCCGTACATCTTGCCCATGAAAAATATTTTCCGTTTTTTCCTTTTTTGTTTTTTATCCTATTTGGGAGTGGATGCTAAACCTTTTGCTGATAAACCACCCGAAAATGAATCCGTACAAAAACTTTTTGCGAGGACGGTTCATTTAGAGCGTGAGGTGCAAGGGAAGCCACTGCCCACGAATGACTGGTGGACAACGCTTTTGGCCAATGATGGTTTTCCCGGTCGCCTGTATGCGTATCCTTTTACGGTGAGTGCGAATGCACAGGGCGTACAAATTTGGTATCCATTGGAATGGAATCAAAACGGTACAGAAATGGAT
>JABGWU010000176.1 GCA_018645475.1 Opitutia bacterium | reverse complement strand
TGATGACGGGAAGATATCAGCAACGCTTTGGGCATGAAGCGAATTCCCCGCCCCCCACCGACGGCATGGACCTGAAGCAGGTCACCATGGCAGACCGTCTCCAAACACTGGGATACCGGACCGGCTTAATTGGGAAGTGGCATCTGGGAAACCAGGACGAATTTTATCCGACCCGAAGAGGGTTTGATTATTTTTATGGACTACGCTCAGGTTCAAGAAGTTATTTCTACAATGCCCAAAAAGATGACAAGGCAGGCAATGCAAAGGCGATTGAAGAGAATGGGAAACGGGTCAAATTCGATGGCTACCTGACCGATGTGTTCGGTCAAAAAGCGATTGATTTCATAAATGCAAAAGACGACAAACCTTTCTTTCTGTTTCACTCCTTCACCGCACCTCATGGACCGATGCATGCCACCGAGGAAGACAAGGCACTATTCGCATCAATCAAAGATAACAAGAGAAGAACCTACGCCGCGATGATCTGGTCAATGGACCGTGCAATTGGTAAACTGGTGGATTTCTTGAAAGCCTCCGGGAAATTCGAGAACACTTTGATTTGGTTTCTCAGTGATAACGGGGGAGCCACTGGAAACGCATCGATCACCCTTCCCCTGGCCGGACACAAGGGAATTAAATTCGAAGGCGGCACACGGGTACCCTTCTTTGCACATTGGCCAAAGAAATTCAAGGAGCCCAAGAAATTCGATCCCATGATGATCTCCCTCGATATCATGGCCACATCACTCGCCGCGGCTGGAGCCAAGAATAAAGATTTGAAGGATTTGGATGGAGTTAATTTGCTACCCTTCATTGAGGGAGAAAAAAACACGCCTCCCCACAAGAACCTGTATTGGCATAAGCTCTGGTTCTCCGCCATGCGCGACGGTCCGTGGAAATTAATTTATGTGCAGGATTACGGCTATGCACTCTACAACCTGGAAAAGGATTTGAGTGAATCCAAAAACCTGATCAAATCGGAAAAGAAAAGATCAGATCGAATGATTGCTCAACTCAACGACTGGAAAGCCGGACTGGAAAAGCCCCGTTGGGACGAGGCAATGATCTGGTTCCGTACCCACAGCAAAAACCACATTCGAATCATCGAAGGGGAATAGACTAGGCTTAAATTTTGGATAGGTCTGGTTTGGCTGCTTCGTTATTCTCTATTCCTAAAGGATAATCAGCACCCTGGCCGTCTAAAATTTCGATAAGTTTTTGAGCTATTTTTTTTCCAACTTTTGGATTCTCGGAAATCAAATTCCTTTTTTCAAAAGGATCCATTTTTAAATTATACAATTCCCAAGTCGCAGGTCCGTAATTGTAAATGATCTTCCAGTCACCTTCCCGATGTGTAGAAAAAAGGGTATTCCGATGTTTGTGAGGAAAATGTGTGGTAAACCTGGATAAGGTTTTAAAACTCGAACCCTCGCTTAACAGTAGGCTTACATCCACTCCATCCAAAATCATATCCTCAACAGGCTGGACACCTGCAATGCTCAAAAGAGTCGGTACCATATCCACGCAGGTAACCACTTCATGACATAGAGTATTCGAACTAACTGAAATTTTATTCTGCAATCGATTGGAAGAATCGGGCTTTGCCCAGGATACAATCAAGGGAACGCGGAGGCCGCCTTCATATTTTGATCCCTTTTTATCTCGGTATGGTGAATTAGTATGAAAGGTACTGCCATTATCAGAGAAAAAGATAATCAGAGTATTTTCTGCCTGCCCAATTTTTTCAAGATGTGCGAGCAAGTCACCCAAAGATTTATCCATTCCTTCCACCAAAGTGGCAAAGGCAAGGGCATGCCCTTTGAGTTGTGGATAATTATCCTTAAACCGTCCGTCCACTTCATACGGAGCATGCACCGCATAGTGAGACATGTAGGCATAGAAAGGTTTCTTCTTTTTACATGCCTTTGAAATTGCCTTCTTCATCTCAAGGGTAATCGCCTCGCTCAGAAAAGTATCCTTTGGGTGATAGGCTTCCAAACCGGGAACATCCCATTGATGGTTGTTCTTACTTCGCCAGGACGCAGAATATTTGTATTTCCCATGGTAAGAACCCGGGCCGCCTCCACCATACCCCGCAATATTGACATCGAAGCCGAAATTTAAGGGATTACCAGCGGGAGTATCATCCGGACCAAAGTGTGCCTTACCCGCAAAAAGGGTTGCATAGCCTGAATCCTGTAAAATCCGGGGAAGCAGAGGCAATGAAAGATCCAAGCCTTTGATGGTCCAGTCACTTGGACTCTTGATCGTTTTGGTTTGGACTCTACCGGTGTCAATTTTCGACTCCTTTGGATGCGTCCATGTGGTGACTCCATGTCGCGGAGCCGCTTGTCCGGTCATTAAACTGATACGGGTGGGTGAACAAACCGAATACGAATATGCCTGAGTAAAGAGTCTCCCATTCTTTGCAAGTTTCTCCATATGTGGAGTACGGTACAAATCATTGGTCTGAATCCTCTTTGGCTTTCCACCTTCATAAAGAAAAGGAACGGACGTATCCCCGACTCCCATATCATCGACTAAAAAGAAAAGGATGTTTGGCTTATCCTTGGCAAATAATTGTTCAGTTAAAACAACTCCAACCAGAGCCAAGGTTATAAAAATTGTTTTCATCGTAAAACTATTTTGGATGTATAATGGAAACTCAGTCTGCTATTGGAATAGTAATCTGATGATCTTTTGTAGATTCAGAATTATTAACAGGCCACTCTTTGCAATGTCTTCTTAATGACTTAAAGGCAATACGCCAATTAGGTGCACTTACTTGAGCAGTATTTGAAACTGGCTTAACAGGTCTAAATGCCCGGGCAAAGCAGGAACCATCATCCTCTATTTTCATATTAATTTCCCACCCGTCTTCATTTAACTCATTGATAATTCTGGTATAATTCTCTTCAACTCGCTGCGATATTTGCTGCTGACGGATCTTGGTAATTTCTTTGGCTTCTTCAACCTCAATGGTAGACAAATTTTTTCGAATTTCATCCGCCAGTTCCCCGGCCTTACCCCTCCCATTCAGTGGTGCACCATTTTCGGCACTGATGCTTAACCAAATGTATGCCTCCTTATCACTTTTAGAAACCCCCACTCCGTTTTGGTAAGATAGCCCTACCTTATACTGAGCACTATCGTGACCCTGCTCAGCCGCCTTGCGGTACCACTTTACCGCTTCCACCAAATTCTGCTCTACGCCCTCACCCTCCGCATAAAGTCCGGATAACTCGTATTGTGCATCCGCATCTCCGTCAATAGCGGTAAGTTTTACTTCATTAAAGTGTAAGTCAGCTTTCTTTTTACTGTAAGATGTAAAAGGTAGCACACAGATTAGTAGAATAATTGAGGACAAAATTGTGTATGTCTGTATCATTTTTTGTGGTTAATGTTGTTAGCTAAAGAAGGAATCAATTTTGTAAAACTTGCCCCTCCGCTTTTAGAAGTTTTTGGAGTTTATCCATATCAATATCCTGCACTGGAATATTTGCATCCATCGCCATGCTGGCAGCAACACCAGCACTCTGTCCCATGATCATAAATACCGGTTCCATCCGGATCGACCCATAGGCAACATGCGATGCGGAGAGGCAAAGCGGAACCAAAAGATTCGTGCATTCCTCTTTCTTCGGAACGATTGAGCGATAGGCAATCGGATAGGCTTTGGGGCATTTATAACCCATGTTACCCTCGTTACGAACGGTGATTACCCCCTCTTCCTCTACGACCACGCGTTGACAGGAGTGGGAATCCATCGGGTAAGAAGCCAGCCCGATAGAATCCTCCACCGGGCGTTTGGACTCACAGTTTGCCTGAGTCATCACATAGTCGGATAGCATTCGGCGACCCTCACGAACATAGAGCTGATGGGGCCAATGTCCTGTCTCCACAAATTCCTTCGGATCCAAACCAAAACGATTTACCCTTTCTTGAAGAGACTGTGGAACCTGAGGATCGTTGGCCAGAAAGTAGACCAACCCCAACTGATAGGTGACATGATCCTGGAAGATATCTTCCCGCAACTGATAGAGCTCCGGCAAGGGAACAGATAGTCCGCGCCGGGGTGCTGGGAGTTTGGCAAAGGAAACCGGATTGTAAGTTCCGTCCGGCCAGCGGTGATTCCCCCCGATATAATCCGAGGAAAAGCTTCCGGCATTGTTCGAGTCTCCATTGCGCATCTGAACCGGACCGTCAGTCATAGGAGTGATCGTATAGTGGAGAGTCCAGCGTAGCCTTGGGTCAAAATTTAGAAACCGTCCAAGCAGGGCATAACGATTGAGATCATAACCGATCGGTTTCGGGAATGTGATTTTACCGGGCCTGTTTGAAAGATACATCCTGAAATTGTAGGCTTGAACTCGAAAGTCACCTTCTCCGGGTTTGCCTGCCGGATCCGAAGATATTTCGGGGAGCAGGCCAGAGTCTGGATCACCGGGAATCACATAGGGGCTGATGGGCAACCTACAGAATTGGTAAACATCCTGGTAAGAGAGCGTTTGCCATTGACCGCCCAAGGACTCGCCATAAGTGGACGAAGGCTCACGGCCAACATAATAAGAAACACCAGCCGCGGCGAAGAGATCACCCTCGTAAGTTGCATCCACAAATACCTTTGCCTGAACTCTCTCTCCTGTATCCATGGTGGCAGTCAGAATTCGTGAGCCCTTTTTCTCTACGGATATCAAACAGCGCCGAAAAAGCACTTTCACCCTGGCTGCCTTGAGCATTTTGAGATAAAGTTTTTCTGCAGCGGACGGAGAAAAATTCCTGATACGCCCGATCCGATTATAAAACTCTTTGGCTAAACCGCCAATTGAGCTTCCCTTACCCACATCCGTTGCGGTGAGTCCACCGGAAGTCAAGCCACCCACATGATTGTTAAATGAAAATAACAATACCTTTTTTCCCATTTCTGCAGCCTGAATGGCCGTGGCCACTCCGGCAGGCGTGCCACCATAAACAGCCAAATCACACTCAAGAGATTTGAGTGCAGCGGGCTTAATTGCCCGATAATAATAAAGCTCAGAAAATGGATTGGCTGATGCAAAGACAGGTACCCATATGAAAGTCAGGCAAAAGAGAATATAATATTTCATTTGTGGAATGGTTATGATCGTTATTAAAGAAGTAGTTTCTCTAAAAATTCCTGTCGGGATACTTTTGGCTGGGGCCGGTCTTTCTCCCAGTATTGCAAGTGACACTCCACCCCAATTTCCCTGCATGCTTCCAACATGATTTCTCCAAAAATAGGACTATGTATACCATTGGATCCACTGGTGGTGGGGAACTCCCGGTTTACATTATAGAAAAGATGAAGGGGAGGATCATCCTTGGTGAGGTGAACCACCGGTGAACACTTCAGGGCAAGATTTTTATACTTGTTCCAGTCCTTCATCATTCCCTCTGCCGTTTCCGCCCCAAACGGTTTGTAGGGCATGGGGTTTCCAAATGTTTTCTCCCCGATCCTCTCCTTGATTACAAAAGGGTTCATGGTTGTCTGGGCCCCCGCAACCTGAGCACCGGCAATTCGGGAAGAGAACCTTTTGACCGGGTCAGAATTTTTGGGGTCCGCAATGTCATCATGCAAGGCAATCAACAAACTGGAACATCCCCCGGCGGATCCACCGGTTGCCACAATACGGTCAGGGTCAATCTTCCACTCCTTGGCTTTAAAACGAAGGAACTGAACAGCACGGAGTGCGGAGTTGAGCATGGCAGGCTGTCGAGCCCCCTCATTAACCAAAGGATAACTGATCGATGCGATATGATAACCTGCCTTCATTTGATAAGGTCTGAGAACTTCATCTTTTTTGCCCCCCATCCATCCACCTCCGTGGATTTGTAGAAGAACTCCAACTGGTTGGTCCGAGTCAAACTGCCAAAAGTTGATCAACTCCTTTGGATGGGATCCATAATTTACATCCTTAAAATTTGGTAAAACTTCATTCGCCTTGGGTGAATTCCCGGAAACTTGAGAGTAGACCTGAAGACTGTGAGATAAGACGACCAAAATGAACGCCCCTAAAATGGCTAGCGGAGAAACTCGACGTTTCACTTGTAAATGGGAGGAAATTTGATGAAAACTAGTCCTTGATTGGTACTAACCAAACATTACGAAAGCGGACGGGGTTTCCATGATCCTGCATTTTTAAGGGGCCCTTGTCCCCATGCTTTTTATATTCGGAAATCGAGTGTGGCCCGCGCCATCCGGTGCCGCCACTGAGCTCGAGATTGTCATGAATCACATGGCCATTATGGATGACATGGAATTTTGCCTTTCGAGTGACCTTCCCCTGATCGTCAAACATTGGACGATGAAAAGTAACATCATAAGTCTGCCACTCCCCTGGCCCACGACTGGCATTGACCAAAGGCTTGGCACGCCCGTATAAGGCTCCACACTGTCCGTCAGGATAAGTGATATTTTTGTACGAATCTAAAACCTGAATTTCATACTGTCCCATAAGAAAGACTCCGCTGTTCCCACGGCCCTGCCCACTCCCCTTTGCTTCACTGGGTGTGGCAAATTCAATGTGTAACTTACAGGATCCAAACTCTTTCTTGCTCTGGAGGTACCCGCCACCACGCACTGATTCTAGCGCACCATCCACAAGTTTCCATTTGGTCGGCTTTCCGTTGCCTGATGTCCAGTTTTTCAAAGTTTTTTCCGTGCCATCAAAAAGAACGATTGCACCCTTTGGTGGTTTGGCGGTTTTAGCATTATAAGGCTTAGGCTTCACCACCGGGGGTTGAGGTTGTTTTTCCGGATCCGTCTCGTGAACTTTGATTCCGTCAATGTACATATATTCGACCTTGCGTTCGTTTTGTTCCTTGATTTCCTTGCGGATTACAGGTCCGCTTGATTTCAAAGAAATGGCAAAGACATGACAAGTTAGCGTTGCGATAAAAAGAGTCAGGGCTGATAATTTAAACATCTAATAAATTTCGTCTGATACTTGGTCATATGTCAATTTCATTGCCTAAAAGAAAAACATTTTTTCAACTTAATCTATGAACCTCAATTTACTCACTTTCTATATAATTCTGACATTCCTATCTTTAGGGAAAACATTGTTGGCTAGCACCGGACTTGCTCCCGAAGTTACCGATCTTAATGCCCAGGACGTCTCCTACGAACGGGAAAAGGATCTGCCTTACCTGGAAAAACCCTTCATCAGCCTTGCCCCGGGGGATAGAAAGGATCAACTCCCGGTTGGATCGCTCGGAAAGGACGGAGGAGACAAGAAACTCGTGCTAAAGTACGCTCGGACACTTGCCGAAAAATCAGAGGACCCAAAGAGCGGCAAGACGGACAGTCTGCTGATCGCCTACAAGGGCAAGCTGCTCTTCGAATCTTATTTCAGACGGGGTCGGGTCAATTACCCGCACTACCAGATGTCCATCACCAAGTCGTATACGACGATGGCCTTGGGCCGGGCCATGCAATTGGGCTACCTCTCCATGGAAGACTTGGACAAGCCCGCCCTTTCCTTTCTTAAAAAGCTGGACGCATCCAAGCTGACCAAGGGGGCAAGCAAGATCACCTTGCACGAAGCCATGCACATGAGCTCGGGGATCAGGTTGCCCAAGAAAAAAATCAATGAATTGATCGACCGACCCGAACGCCTTCTTGGACAGGGCCAGATTCAAGCGTACCTTCAATTCAGCACGGCCATCCCACCCTACCCCCGCGACTTCAAATACCAAGCTGCCGATCCATCCATTACGATGCAAGTGCTTCAGAGCGTAGTCCCGGGTTCAGCAGGGCATTTCATCAGGGACGAACTGCTCAAGCCCATGGGAATTCTCAATTATGGTTGGCAGGAAGATCTGAGCGGGTTCCCCAAATCAGCAGCCGGTTCCAGTTTACGGTCCCGCGATATGATAAAGATGGGTTTACTTACTCTTCATCAGGGGAAATGGAAGGGGAAACAACATCTTCCCAAAGCCTTTGTCAAAAGAGCCACTTCACCCCTGGTCCAAACCAATGGGGAAAACTTTTATGGCTATTTTTGGTGGAGTCAGACCCGTGAAATTAACGGCAAAAAATATCCAATTATCCAAGGACGAGGAGCGGGTGGTCAGTTCATCTTTGTCTTCCCCACTCTCGATCTCGTGGTCGCCGCCACTGCACACAACAAAGGAATGGGCAAGATGCTCAAGGAACTCCCCGAAATTCTAATTCCTTCTTTTACGAATTCCTAAACTTTTTCACATGAAAAGAATAGACATAAAAATATTTTCTTTTTTGCTTTTTGCATCGACGCTAATTCTT
>JABGWU010000004.1 GCA_018645475.1 Opitutia bacterium | reverse complement strand
TATCCGTTGATGAAGAAGACGGGATATGGTCTTCCTGGTAAAGATGCCATCGTGGTATGGTGGGGAGCATTGCGTGGAGCTATCGGATTGGCACTTGCATTGGTTGTTTACACCGAGCACTTTCGTTATGAATTTACGGTTGAGAACGGTGGTTCGGGATATGAGGAATCAACCACATCTGTATTTATTCTTGATAAAGCAAAGGCATCGAAGCTTGAAAAAAGTGGTAATTTAAATTGGCATAAGGCTGCTTCATTAGCACATGCTGATGCCGTGGTACAAAGCGGCAAGGTTGTTGGGATTGTTCAAAGTGAAGATACTGCAAGTAAAACTCTGGGTAAGGAGTCGTCCCAAGAGGCTGCCATTATAAGAGAAGGCTTAGCTAGTGGTGAAAAAGTGGTTCTGGTCTTGGGAAAAGGAACTGGGGCGATTGCTCAAGCGTCTTTAGTTGGAATATCTGCCCGGGTTCGTGATCAGTTTTTGTTTCTTATCTCTGGAATTGTACTCTTAACTTTATTGGTCAATGCAACCACGGTCGGGCCGTTGGTTAATTATCTTGGTTTAACCAAGTTGCCAGCCGTGAAAAAATTGATGTTTTCCAATGCCTCTGGCAATGTGGCAAATGGTTGTGAGCAGGAAATGGATCTTCTCAAGGATGATCGTTTCCTAAGCGGTGCAAATTGGGGAGAGGTCCGTAAATATTTACCGGATCCTGTGGCCTATCCATTAACAGCTGATGAGTTGGCTGATATGGATACCGTTGCTGAAACCAGAAGGCGTTTATTGGAGAGGGAAAGAAGCAGTTATTGGGCACAATTTAGGGCTGGTCTTTTAAGTGCACAGGCAGTTGCTCAATTGGATAATAACTTAAGTGAATTCCTGGATTTGCAAGGGAAAGTCCCAATGACGGAACGAGGTTATCTTGAAAAGGTATGTGGTGTGAGTAAATTAACCGAGGCTTTTAAGGATTTACCTATTTTGAAAAACCATTTTACCGACCGAATTACAGTCAGTTATGATGCGGCAAAGGGATTTGTGGTTGCCCAACAGGATATGGCTAAAATGGTGGACAGTTTGGCAAAGGAACTCGATGAAAGTGGAGATGCAGAAAAGCTCGAGAAGACTACGCGTATGTTGAAGGACGAGATACGTCAAAATCGGTTAACAGGTCTAAAGTTTATTCGGAATATGCATGAGAATTATCCGGAAGCCACCGTGGGTATCGAGACGAAAGACGCAATTCGTTCTGTGCTTAACCATGAAAGAAATACCATTAAGAAATTAAAATCTGATGGCATGCTTGAAGCAGATGAGGCGGCCAGGTTAATAATTGCGGTTGAGGAACGGATGAAAAATGTAATGGAGAGTTCTTTGGATCTTCGTCTTCCCGAACCAGAAGAAGTTTTAAGAGAAGTAAATTGGTTGAAGGGAATGCCTGATACCCTGATATCCAAAATTGTAAGTGTTTCTGAATCCAAAGTTTACAATGCGGGTGATACAATAATGAAGCAGGGTGGGGAAGGTGATGGAATGATTGTAATCACTCGTGGAAGTGTGAAGGTTTCGATTGGGGATATTGTGGTCGATATCATGGGTCGCGGTGCGGTAATTGGAGAAATGGCAGTTTTGGCTGGAGTTCCTCGAACCGCAAATGTGGTTTCTGATTCCTCCGTTACTGCTCTTTGGCTAACCACAGAATCTATGCAGGCAATTATGGCTGAATCTCCGGAGCTATCCGGAAGCTTATGGAAAACCGCGGCGATGCGATTTGCTGAAAACCTTATTGGTACAAAATCACCTTACAATGCTTGGGATCAAATGAGATTGCGTAGATGGTTAAATGAGGGAGAAGTCTCTGCACCCGCAGATGGTGATTCAATTAACCTTTACGGTAAGGTTGGAATTTTAGTTGATGGTCAGGCGTCTGCTGGTGCAGCAACTGAACCAATCACTGCACCTGCACTGTTAGATCTTGCGGAAGCCACTTTTAGCGGTAATGCAAAAGTATTTATCAGGGAAGCTTAAAATTCTTCAATAGGACTTACCTTTCCCGACTTCCGGACATATAAGTTTCTTCCATTGTAAATGGGTGGAAGAAAATGGCGGAGAGGGCGGGATTCGAACCCGCGGTACCTTGCGGTACACAGCATTTCCAATGCTGCACGATCGGCCACTCTGTCACCTCTCCGTGTGCTCGAAAGCAAATTAGATTTAATGGCAATAAGTAGTTGGTTCGTCAACGATCAAAAATGTGTATTGTGATAATTTATTTAATTTGATCATGCTTTTTTTACAGGTTTGTTTTTTGAGGTTTGCTTGTTTTAAAAGATTGGTTACATATAGATGAAATGCATATGACAGCTAATGATGTTGCGTATAATGGAAAGGTGGAAGGTGATGTAATTGTCACCCGTGCGGATGCTGTTATAAATTGGATTCGTCAACATTCTGTATGGCCGATGCCCATGGGATTGGCTTGTTGTGCGATCGAGTTAATGGCATCTGCTGCTTCCCGTTACGATATTTCTCGGTTTGGTATGGAGGTTATGAGATTTTCTCCTCGTCAATCAGATTGTATGATTGTTGCGGGTACAGTTACCTATAAAATGGCTGAAGTTGTACGCAGAATTTATGATCAAATGGGGGATCCCAAATGGGTTGTTGCAATGGGTGCATGTGCATCAACTGGTGGAATGTATCGTTCCTACGCCGTCATGCAGGGAGTCGATAATATAGTTCCTGTTGATGTTTATGTGAGCGGATGTCCTCCACGCCCAGAAGCATTGTTGGATGCAATGATGAAATTGCAGGACAAAATCGGAAACGAATCTTCTGTTCGTAATCTCCGAAAGAAAAAGTCTGTTGCCTCAGGCTGATACTATGATCGACGAGGATTTTACAAAAAGTTTGCTCGATAAGCATTCTTACCTTACTCAACGAGAGTCCATTGATTGGTTCACTGTCGAGTGTCCTGGTTCAGAACTAGTCTCTTTTGTTAAGGCAATGCGAGATGATGAAGGCTTTGAACTTCTAATTGATCTGACTGCGATTGATCATGGAGAGGGTGCTGAGTGCAGATTTTCAACCGTTATACATTTATATTCATTGGTGCATCGTGGATATGTTCGTATTCATTCCTTGTGCCTGGATAACGATAAACCAAGTATGCCTTCGGTTTCCGATGTTTATCCTGCTGCTAATTGGCATGAGCGTGAGACTTTTGATATGTTTGGAATTCATTTTTCAGATCATCCTAATTTGAAACGTATTTTGATGTGGGATGAGTATCCACATTTTCCCTTAAGAAAGGAATTTCCATTAGCGGGTATAGATACACCTTTGCCTGCAGCTGATGTGGTTGAAGTTACAAAGGCTTCGGTAGAACCTGCACCTATGATGGGTGGGCCATTTGTATCGTCCAATTCTGGTCCAATCAGCGATTCCGAGCCCCGTGCCAAAGACGAAAGTTGGACTGAACGAAAGGAAAAACCTTTATGAGTACGACAACCAAAGAAATTTCGGTTGGTGATATTGGAGCCCGCGGTGCGGAGGCGAATACTAAGTTGGATGGCGATAAGATGGCATTGAATGTTGGTCCTTCTCATCCAACCACTCATGGAGTTCTTCGTTTAATTATGGAATTGAACGGTGATTTGATCGAAAAGTGTGAACCTGTGCTTGGTTATCTTCACCGGGGAGATGAAAAAATAGCAGAAAATATGACTTATAATCAATTTGTTCCATACACGGACCGACTTGATTATTTGGCACCACTTTCCAATAATGTTGCTTATGCATTGACGGTTGAGAAGTTGGCTAATTTAGAAGTTCCTCCCCGTTGTCAGGCTATTCGTGTTTTGGTTTGCGAAATGGCCCGGATTTCAAGTCATTTGTTAGGAATGGGAGTATTTGGAATGGATGCAGGTGCATGGACTCCGTTTATGTATACTTTCACTGAACGTGAAAAGTTATACACACTTTTTGAAGAATTAACGGGTGCTCGGTTTACCACAAGTTACACGAGAATTGGTGGAGTGGCCCGAGATATTCCTGAGGGTTGGCTTGGACGAGTTGAAAAGTTCGTGGATCAATTGCCCAAGGCAATTGCAGAGGTTGAGAAATTACTTACCCGAAATCGTATCTTTCTAGATCGAACTGAGGGAATTGGTGAAATTTCCAAGGAGGATGCATTGGCATATGGTTTAACGGGGCCAAATTTAAGAGCTACTGGTATTGATCTAGATTTACGTAAAGATAAGCCTTACTCCGGTTACGAACAGTATGATTTTGATGTTCCTATTGGAACAAAAGGTGATTGTTACGATAGATACCTCGTTCGTATAGAAGAGGTTTTACAAAGCATTCGTATCATTAAACAGGTCATTAAGGATTTTCCTACGGGTGCATGGTATGCAGAGGATGCCAAAAAGATTTTTGCTCCACCGAAGGAGAAAATTCTGTCCAGTATGGAAGAATTAATCCAAAATTTCATGATTGTTACCGAGGGGCCCCAAATTCCTGCAGGTGAGGTTTATTTTGAAGCAGAAAACCCGAAAGGTGCTCTTGGGTTTTATGTTGTCTCTAAAGGTGGTGGTGTCCCGTATCGAATGAAGATTCGAGCTCCGAGCTTTTGTAACTTGAGTATTTTAGAAAAACTCGCTCCCGGTCATTTTCTATCTGATATAACAGTGATTTTGGGTAGTCTTGATTTTGTTATGGGAGAATGTGATCGTTAGTCAATTTTATGGAACTTTCAGAAGAAACACTTTCAAGAATTGAGGATTTAATCCCCAAATATCCCGAAAAGCGTAGTGCTGCCCTAATGGTTATTCATTTGGTTCAGGATGAGCTCGGTGCAATTTCAGATGATGCTTGTTCATGGATTGCGGAAAAGTTGGAAATTGAACCTATAAATATCAAGGAGTTGATTACTTTTTATCCGATGCTTCGTGAAACCCCTTGGGGGAAGAAGCATGTTCGAGTCTGTCGAACTTTACCTTGTGCACTGCGAGGGTCTTATGGAACATGTAAGGTTCTAGAAGAGAAGCTCGGTGTGAAAGAAGGGCATGTCCGAGAAGATGGTGAATTTTCTATCGAATTTATGGAGTGCCTTGCAGATTGTGGTGAAGGACCAGTTGTTATGGTAGGAGAAGAAACTTTTGAAAATATTGAAGGTAAAAATGCAGAGAAATTTGCTGATTTATTGATTCAGGAAAAATTAAATACCTCCAAGGATTTTGTTAGCTATGAAAATAGCTTGGTCACCCAATCACCAGTATCCAAAACTACTAAGAAGAAATGATCAAAAAAAAGACTCCCCAAGAAAGACGGATCATTCTTAAAAACGCTGACAAACCCGCCTATTCTAACAAGCTGGCTTGTTATTTGAAGAATGATGGTTATTCGATGTTGAAAAAGGCTTTTAAAATGAAACCCGAGGAGATCGGGGAAGAAGTTTTAAAATCTGGTGTGAGAGGTAGGGGAGGGGCAGGATTTCCCGCCGGAATGAAGTGGAAATTTCTAGATCGTAAGTCAGGAAAACCTATTTATTTAATTTGTAATGCAGATGAGTCTGAACCCGGTACATTTAAGGACAGGCAGATTATGCACAAGGACCCTCATCAATTGATTGAGGGTATGATGATTGCTGCCTATGCAATCCAAGCAAAACAGGCTTTTATTTACATTCGTGCAGAATTTTTCGAAGGTGCGCGTATATTGGAGGAAGCTATCGCGGAAGCTAAGTCGAAGAAATTTTGTGGTGATAAAATCTTAGGTTCTTCCTATTCGTGCGATCTCGTAGTGCATCGTGGTGCAGGTGCATATATTTGCGGCGAAGAAACTGGATTAATCGAATCCTTAGAGGGGAAAAGACCGAATCCCCGTATTAAACCTCCTTATTTTCCTGCTGTTTTAGGGCTTTATCAATGTCCAACCATTGTGAATAATGTGGAAACTCTCTGTAATGTTAAACACATCTTGGAGATGGGCGGGGAAGAGTTTTCTAAGATTGGTAAACCCAATAATACTGGTACTCGTATTTGGTGTGTTTCAGGACAGGTTCAAAAACCGGGTTACTATGAGTTTGAGTGCGGTGCACTTACCATGGGGGAAATGATTTATGATGTATGTGGTGGTTTACTTCCTGGACGTACTCTTAAGGCAATAATTCCAGGCGGTTCATCATCTAAAATTTTGCGTGCAGATGAAAGATTTACCGGCAAATTGAAGGATGGTACTGAATTTGATTGGGGAATAGATGATATTCCCCTAGATTTTGACGGCCCTGCTTCAGTCGGGAGTATGTCCGGATCAGGTGGTATCATAGTTATGGATGACACGGTTGATATGGTCGAGGCTATGGCTAACATAAATGCATTTTACGCTCATGAATCATGCGGGCAATGCACTCCTTGTCGGGAGGGATCTTTATGGATGAAGAAAATCACCACTCGTATGTGTGATGGTGAAGCTAGAAAGGAAGATGCTGATTTACTCCTTTCTGTTGCAAATCAAATAGAAGGTCGAACCATTTGTGCATTTGGGGAGGCCGCATCCTGGCCTACACAAAGTTTTATCGCAAAGTTTCGTGATGAGTTTGAAGAAAAAGCTCTTAATGGAAACACGAAACCTCCCCTTCAGTTAATTTAATTTTCTTTATGAGTACCAACGGAAAAGCATCTATGGTAACCATCAATCTTGATGGAAATGAAGTCGAGGTCCCAGCGGGTATAAACTTGGTTGAAGCAGCCGGGATTCATGGTACTGAGGTGCCTCATTATTGCTACCATCCAAAACTCAGTGTAGCCGGAAACTGTAGGATGTGTTTGGTTGAAATGGGAACTCCCATGCGAGATCGGGCAACCGGTGAGGCTGTTTTGGATGAGAATGGAGTACAGAAAATAGGTTGGGTTCCTAAGCCAGTAATCGGTTGCGGGACTAATGTTTCTCCAGGGATGCATGTAAAGACAAAATCTTCCATGGTTACAGATTCAAGAGAAGGGATTATGGAATTCCTTCTGGTTAATCATCCCTTAGATTGTCCAATTTGTGACCAAGCTGGAGAATGTAGATTGCAGGAATTTGCCACTGACTATGGGCGTGGATACAGTCGATATGTTGAACGCAAAAATGTTAAGCCTAAGAGAACAAAATTGGGACCAAGGGTAACTTTAGATGATGAACGGTGCATTTTGTGTTCCCGTTGTATACGATTTTGCCAAGAGGTGGTTGATGATGATGTGCTTGGATTTGTAGACCGTGGAAGTTTTTCCACACTAACCTGTTTCCCAGGCAAGGAATTGTCCAACAATTATTCGCTTAATACAGTTGATTTATGTCCTGTTGGTGCACTTACCAGCACAGACTTCAGGTTCAAAATGAGAGTTTGGTTTCTTAAAGAATCTCCCAGTATATGTGCTGAAAGTAGTGCAGGATCAAATATTTTGGTCTCCAGTAGAGAGGGTGTGATTCATAGAATTACTCCGCGTAGGAACGATAATGTCAATGATAGCTGGATGACCGATAGTGGGCGCGAATTATACAAACAGGTGAACTCCAAAAACCGACTTCTTGGAGCTTCAGTTTCGGGCGAATCAGTTCATTTGGCCGAAGCAATCTCAGCTGCTACGGATCTTTTACAGGGAAAGAATGTTGGCATAGTCGGCTCATGCCGTTCTTCGGTTGAGGAACAATATCTTCTGAACAAACTTGCCAAGAATATTAAAGCCAAGAAATTTTTGAGAGGACATTTTGGAGATGATGATGGAATTCTTTTATCTGCCGATCGTACTCCCAATCTTCGTGGTAATTTAGTAACCGGATTTTCAAGCAAATATCCGTCAGATCAACTTACTCAGCTTTCACAGGCGTTAGGAAAAAAACAAATTGAAGCCCTTATTGTTATGGGTGAAGATTTATCAGATTCAGACATTAACTTGGATGAATTAAAAGTACCGGTCGTCTTTTTAGGCACTCAGCAAAATGCAACCTCTGAATTTTCTCAAGTGGTCATCCCCATGCTCACATCCTTTGAGAAATCTGGTTCTTTTATCAATCGAAATTTTCGCTTGCAGTCTTTCAAACAGGCAATCCCGGGTCCAGCTGGTTTACTCCCTGACCTTCATGTCCTTGCATCCCTTATAAATGGATTGTGCGACGATGCAGAACAATCATCTGATCTTGCTACTATTTGGAAGCAAATGAGCAAATCTCCTACCAACCCATTAAATGGAATCGTTTATTCTCATATCCCCGATGATGGAATTCAGTTAAATGGTGCGAAGTGGGATTCTCTTTCTTTTGTGGAGAAAAATGCGTTGCATTTTTCTCCCGTCAAACAAACTTTAAAAGCGTAACTTCTTATGTTTGATGTTGAATTGTTGTTGATGATTGGCCTAAAGGTTTTATTCGCCTTGTTGATGATTGGGGCAGTCATGACTATGGCTGGATATTCAGTTTTGGCGGAAAGAAAAGTGAGTGCATGGATGCAGGGCCGAGTTGGGCCAAACCGTACGGTTTTACCCCTGGTTGGGAGTCTCCCGTTTGTCGGAAGATTCTTGAAAGGGTTGGGTATTTTCCAGCCCTTGGCAGATGGATTGAAATTTCTTTTTAAGGAAGAAATGATTCCTGGTCATGTTAATAAATTTTACTATAACCTCGCACCGATTGTCGCCCTGGTTCCTGCCTTGACTACAATGACGGTATTACCATTTGGAGAATTCTTTACAGAAAATGGTGAATCGATTCCCTTGATGTTAGCAAATTTAGAGGTGGGAATTTTGTTTGTTTTGGCAGTTTCTTCCTTAGGGGTGTATGGGATCGTTCTGGCAGGTTGGTCTTCAAATAGTAAATATCCTTTTCTTGGTGGCATTCGTTCATCTGCTCAAATGATATCCTACGAGTTGGCAATGGGATTGTCTTTACTCCCGGTCTTTTTATGGGTCAGTGAACCAGGCACGGGTGCGATGGGGTTGAGTTTGGTGGATATTGTGAATTCGCAAAGTCAAAATGCTTGGCTTCTATTGGTGCAACCATTGTCTGCTTTGATTTTCTTAATTGCCTTGTTCGCCGAGACTAACCGTCTTCCTTTTGATATGCCTGAATCAGAAACAGATTTGGTTGGTGGTTTCCATACCGAATATGGTGGATTTAAATTTGGAATATTCTTTGTTGCTGAATATGCGCACATAGTTGTTGGTTCTGCTATCTTTACCATTGTCTTTTTGGGTGGTTGGCACTTCTTGCCTTGGATGGCTGATCCATGGCCAGCGACTTGGATTGGAAGTTTAATTGGAGTGGGTTGGTTTTTAGCGAAAACCATCTTCTTAATCTTTTTCTTTATTTGGGTTCGTTGGACACTTCCACGATTTCGTTACGATCAAGTCATGAATCTAGGTTGGACGAAGCTTCTTCCTCTTGCTCTGCTTAATCTTATTTTTTATGTATTGTTAGTGACTTGGTTAGATCAACCACCTGCATAATTTTCATCATGGCAAAAACCGTAGTTCTTCAACGCAAACCCCTTTCCTTATCAGAAAGGACTTATCTTCCTCAGATTGTAACGGGTCTTAAGACTACTTTTTCTAACATGTTCAAGGAAAAAGTCACCTTACAGTATCCTGAAGAAAAGCCTAATATTCCCAAAAATTATCGGGGTGTGCCTACTTTAGTCAAGGATCCTAATGGAAGGGAAAAATGTGTTTCCTGTCAATTGTGCGAATTTGTTTGTCCGCCTAAGGCGATTCGTATTACCCCTGGTTCCGTTCCAGAAGATGAAGTAGATAGAGAACATGTTGAGAAAGCCACTCAGGAGTTTGAAATTAATATGCTTCGCTGTATCTATTGTGGCTATTGCCAAGAAGTATGCCCTGAAGAAGCGATATTTCTTCAAGATGAGTATTCCTCATCGGGTTACACCCGTGAAGAGATGATTAACAACAAAGAGAAATTATATGAGTTGGGGGGCACTCTTCCAGACCAGCACTACAAGTGGGATAAAAAGAAGGTTGCTGAAGGGGAGGGCAATGCACACTAGATGCATTTTAAGTGTGATTTCATGAACATTTTTAATGACTAAAATGCTAATTTTTATTTTGTGAATATTGTAGACTTACTTTTTTATTTTTTTGCAACTCTTTCGGTTGGTGGAGGTATCCTTATGGTCGCTTCGCGGCACCCAGTATCTGCTGCCATGTATATGATTATCTCTTTGGTGAGCGTAGCGGCCCTTTTTGTTTTGCTCGAAGCCTTCTTTTTGGCAATTTTACAGGTTCTTGTGTACGCAGGAGCCGTGATGGTTTTATTTCTTTTTATTATCATGCTTCTTGATGTTGGTCCTGAAGGAGGCAAAGTATCTAGAGTCAAGATGCTTTCAGGTTTGGCTGGTTGTTTGTCCGTGGGTATTCTTGTTATTTTACTTCTTCAATTTGTTGTAATCGGAAATGGATCGCTTGAAAATTGGAAGCTCATTGATCT
>JABGWU010000175.1 GCA_018645475.1 Opitutia bacterium | reverse complement strand
CCCCATAAATACAAAAATGAAAATCGCGTTAACAGGAGCAGGTGGACAATTAGGTTCCTTTTTTAGCGCACACTTAAAACAATCAAGTGATCGTTTTGACGCATATAAAAAACACGAATGGGATATTCAATCTCAACAAGACTCAAATAAATTCCTAAGTTCCGGAGACTATGATGTCCTGATCAATTGCGCAGCGTATACGAATGTAGAAAAGGCGGAGATTGAGCAGCAATCATGTTTTGACATCAATGCACATGCGCTGAACCACCTATCCAAACTATGCAAAAAACAAGGTGTAATATTGGTGCATTTCAGTACTGATTATATCTTTGATGGTGATTCTCAAACTCCCTATCAGGAGACCGATAAACCCAATCCACTTAATGCCTACGGAGCTAGCAAACTCGAAGGTGAACAAATCATACAAGCATCGGGATGCAGGTTTTTCATAGGAAGAATCAGCTGGCTATTTGGAGGGAAAGACACCGGATTCGGCTCTAAACTGGAAGATTGGCGAACTAAAAACAAAGTTTTGAAAATAAGTTCCGACGAAGTTTCAACACCAACATATGCAGGCCATATTCCAAGTTTCATTATTCCAGCCATTCACAAAAACCTCGAAGGTATTTTTCATATAAATAACACTGGAAGCTGCAGCCGTTACGAATGGGCCTCTTATTACGCAAAACAGAGAAACTGGACCAATACCATTATCAAGCCTGCCCAAATGAGTTCATTTCAAATGCAAGCCAAGCGCCCTTGTTACTCAGTCTTGTGCAACAAGCGTTTTCAAGCCATTTGCAAGACATCTATTCCTCATTGGGAAATAGCCGTCAATCAATCAATTCAACGACCGTCAAATTAGATAAATATCTCATGAGCAAAAAACAAACTATACTTGTTACAGGTGGAGCAGGATTTGTGGGGAGTTGGCTCGTTGAGCGACTCATCAAACAACTCAATGTATCCGTCATCATTGTTGATGATTTAACGACTGGTACACTTGATAACTTGCCAACAAAGTTCAAAAACCGATGGAAATTTATCAAATGCGATATCAACAACTATAGGGAAATTTCCGCTATCATGCTGGCATACCGTTTTGACTATGTTTTCCATTATGCAGCAGTTGTTGGGGTTCAACGAACTTTGGACAACCCCTCTAATGTCTTAAGTGATATTGATGGTCTAAAAAATATTTTGGATTTAAGTAAAAACACGGGAGTTAAGCGTGTCTTTTATTCTTCTTCTTCAGAGGTGTATGGAGAACCAGTTGAAATGCCACAGAACGAAAAAACAACTCCTTTGAATTCTCGGCTGCCGTATGCAGTTGTAAAGAACCTGGGGGAAGTAATGCTACGAACGTATCAAACAGAATACGATTTAAATTATACCATATTTCGTTTTTTTAATACTTATGGACCCAGACAAAGTACTGACTTTGTCATTTCAAGATTCATCCGACAGGCGCAAGCTGGTGAAGCTGTGACGATCTACGGTGACGGAAAACAAACCCGAACTTTTTGTTTCATTGAGGATAACATCCAAGCAACATTTTCAGCATATAAAGGTAATCTTTTCGTCAACGATGTTGTGAACATTGGCAATAATGTTCAAACAAGTGTTGCTGAATTAGCAGAAATAATCATCAAACAAACCAAATCCACCTCGAAAATCAAATTTCTCCCTGCCCTGCCCGATGGAGACATGCAGCGAAGACAACCAGATGTAAAAAATATGATCAAATTGATGAAGCGAGAATTCACCCCCTTACAAAAGGGATTAAAGAAAACAATGATTTCTTTCCCGCGCAATTAAACAAATGTCATGTCCGATCTGTCTTCCATCACAAATCAAGATTCTCGCCGCCTCATTCCGGGAGTTGATTGGGATGTTGCAATCATCATAGTAGCTTACGAAGGAGATACCTGGATTCCTGATTGTCTAGAAAGCTTAAAATCTTCCACTCAAATCAGTGGTCTCGTAATACTCATAGACAACAAAGATAACACGGGCCTTACTTCAGGGAAAATTGGATCCTTGACGATTCACTGCTTTAAGACACCCCACCCTATGGGTTTTGCGGATGCCAATAATTTCGCTTTAATGAAGGTACCGCCATCCGTACCTAAAATTTGCTTTTTGAATCAAGACACCATCAGTCAAAAGAATTGGTTGGAAGAGGCAATACGCTGTTTGGACAAAAACCCAAAAATTGGTGCACTCAGTTCAATGTTAAAGAATTATCAAGGCTCTGATTGGGATAGAGATTTTAAACTATCTCTAAAGAGTCAATCAGGATACAAGGAAGATTGGCTTCAACCCACTCATCATCCTGAGTCTGCTCCCTTTCACCTCGTAGATTGCATACCTGCGACTGCAATGATTGTAAGAACTGATGTGATCAAACGCACTGGTCCTTTTGATCCGTTATTTGGAAGTTATTATGAAGATTACGACCTTTGTATGCGAATTCGAAAATTAGGCTTCCATTTAGCGATATGCACGCAATCAACCATTTTCCACTATTCGGGTTCGATCTCACAATCTCCAAAAGCTCGCGAAAGACGCTCACGCTGGGTAATTCGTAATAGAACTATTCATAAAATACGTAAAGAAGAAGGTCCAAGATGGATTCTAATATGGAATCAATTGATCATCGCCGGAAGCAAACAAATCATTAGATCCATACTTAGGACTCCAAGTTCATCTCACATTAAATCTGTGATCATGGCATATATAGATTTGTTTCAAATCCTGCCTAGATTATTTTCCAAAAAAATTGACCAAAAATTCTGGAATCAGTTTTTGAATACCATTTGTTGGGAAAATTTTGGAAGCACCCCATTCGAATGTAATGAAAATTCTTCACGTTAACGAACACTCAACTGTTAAGGGAGGTGCAGAAGCCTATTTACTGGACGCTATTCAACGATTGGAGAACCGGGGGCATACTTGTCATCTTGCATTCTCAAAAGACGCGCCTGAATTTGATGTGTCTTCCATTCGATTGCAAAGTATTGGGCAGGTCGTAGCTCCGACAATAAAAGAAGATATAGGAAAGTTAAATCGTTTCGTTAAAAAGACCAACCCTGATCTCATTCATATTCACGGAACATGGAACATTGAAATCATCAAAGCTTCCCTGAGACTCAAACCTTGCCTCATGACCAGCCACGATTATCGCTGGTTATGCCCTGATTCAAAGTTTTATTGGAAACGCTCAAAGTGCACATGCTGGAGACTCCCAAGTCTAGCATGTATTCCAGTCAGTTTAAAAAACAAATGCCTTACATTACGTCCAAATTTGGTGTTTCGAAATATTCAACGAATCAAAAAATTCAGCCAATTATCCTCAAAAATCCGAGCAGTGGTAACCCCTAGTCAATATGTAGCTGATCGATTTAGTAGAGTTTCCTATCCCTCTACCAAGACACACGTCATCCCCTATTTTTGTTCCTTCCCTCCTTTAAAAGCTCCCCGAGAAATACCAAAACAAAAGAGTATTTCTATCATCGGAAGAACAGCAGATTATAAAGGAATTAATTACTTTTTATCTGCATTGGGAAAGTTACCCAAAGACGTGTGGGGTTATGTGATGGGAGATATTGAAGGAGTAAAGGCTGAACAAATCATGGCAGCTGCAAAAACGGAGGGATGCCAAGATCGTGTCAAACTGGAAAATTGGTCGAACAAAGACGGCGTAGGTAAATTATTAGAAAAAACCTCCGTTTTAATTTTCCCTTCGATTTTGCCGGAGACCCTTGGAATTGTAGGCTTGGAGGCCATGTCATTTGGAATACCCGTCATTGGCAGTGATAT
>JABGWU010000174.1 GCA_018645475.1 Opitutia bacterium | reverse complement strand
CCTGGAATATCCAGACGGGAATATCCAGGAAAAGAACAGATTCAGACTCTTTTTCAAATTGCATAAATGACCAGGCCGCACATGTTAGGAAACCGCTGATAATGCCGGCTGAAAAACGTGTAAAGGCTTTAATAATTCGTTTCCAGTACAGTGACGTCAGACTGGTAAAAACCTCAATAGAAATATGCTTGTCATGCTTGACGGCCAGCGATGCTCCCAGGAATCCCAGCCAAAGCACCCATTGGCGGAGAATGGTGTCTCCCCAAATAATTCCCATATCAAAAAAGTTTCTCAGTAGCATTTGGCCGAAAGAAAGTAAAATCATGAGGCTCAGTATCAAGACAATAAGATGGCCTTCAATTTTTTCCAGAAACCGGTCAATTTGCTTTAAGATGTGCATGAATAAAAGGCCGGGGAAAATGGTGGGTTTGCAAAACTATCGTATCCATTCCGTAGTTTATAATAAACTTTTAAACTTTGAGGCTCAATACATTGTGTGTATTGATTCTAATTAATAGAGATAATGAGACAGTTTTTATACATTTGTTTGGCTTTGACCCTATTTTCTCAAGCTGAGGCTAATCCTTATCCTGAGATGGCCCATATCCCTGCGGGAGAATTTGAGATGGGCAGTCCTGATGGTGTGGGGAAATCTAATGAGCACCCGAGCCATAAAGTTTATCTGGATAGTTTTTATATAGACAAGTATGAAGTTACCTTTGAGGATTTTGAAAAATATTTGGCGGTTAATGCTAAACAGTACCCGACTATAACAGGGTGGGTTGACCGCAAAGCACGGCCTGATATGTTGAAAAAACCGGTTTTTGGTTTTCAATGGAAGCGTTGCAAAAGATATTGTGAATGGAGGGACAAGCGCCTACCCACAGAGGCAGAGTGGGAGCGTGCTGCACGGGGTATTGAGAACCGAGCCTATCCCTGGGGCAACGATCTTCCAGACGATAAACGAGCTAATTTTGGAAATTGTTGTTTCATACAGAAGGGGACGGTATTGTCCGAAGTCGGTAGTTTCGAGTCGGGCAAAAGTCCTGACGGGGTGTTTGACCTTGGGGGCAATGTTGCTGAATGGGTGTATGATTGGTATGATAAAAAATATTATAAAAAAGGTCTCTATAAAAACCCCAAAGGACCAGATAAAGGGAAACACCACGTTATTCGTGGAGGAGCCTGGAACAGTCTTCCCGTTTATCTTCGATCATCAAGCCGCTATGGGGATAGTGACGCCAAGGATTATTACGGTATAGGGTGTCGTTGTGCCAAAAGTGCGGATTAACGACTCATCTAAATAACACTATTTTTGAAATTTAATTATGGAAGATCTGGATAAGACCCTGGATATTATGGAGAGGGATAAATGCACTTCCCTCTTAGCTGAAAATTCGGTTCGTTTAAAAAAGAACAATATTAAATTCACCAAAACAAATAAGAAGCATTCTCAGGAACATTTGGATGCCCAGCTTGTTTCTTATGAACGATTGATACGCACTCTTATCAAAGGGCTCGTCACTATTGAAAAAAAGGTGCGGTTGAAATATCTGGTGCCACTTGAAAGCGTAAGGGCCAATAAACTGAGAGGCAGTTGGAATACAGAGGTTGAATGCATCCTGGAGGATTTAAACTCGAAGTACCAAAGCGTTCATGCACAAAGAAGGAGCGTAGAAGAGTTTGATGAAAAGGTTTTACAAATGCTTGCAGGGGCTAAAATCTCGGTGGATACGGAAGTAACAAAATTACAAGAAAATCTAGGGGAGGAAATTGGTGACTCTGACAGAATTCAACCTTCTGAATTAAGCCGAATGTATGGCGTGGATGAATCTGTTTTGATTGATTTACAGGTTATTGACCCACTACAAAATTTGAAAATCCTTTGCAATAAACTGCAGGCTTCTGGTTGTGATGAGGAGGTTTTAACCCCTGTAGATGAAATCATCAAGATGTATGTGAAGGAAATAAAAACTGTTGAAGGTGCTGTTTGGTCGGGTCGTTCTGCTGATCAGCGTAAGGAAATTAAAATGCGTGCGGCAAAATTGAATTTAAACCTCAAGGAAATTGTTCACTGCTTACTTGATTTGACCAGTCAGGCCATGCTGGAAAAAGAAAAACGTAACGAAGAAGTTATTCAGAAGATTCGTAATAACCTTGATAAAATTTTTAAATCCGAAACTGATTCTGAGCCATTTCAGAATAAGTTGGAACCTTTTTGGGGTGTTTTGGCTTAACGCCTATTTGAAATATTCGGTAATGAAAAACTTTAAACTCATTCAATATAGCTTGATTCTGTTTTGTGCTGTTATTTTTAACAGTGCCTGTGCGTCCTTTAATCTAGGGCCGTCTATGGGGCCCTTGAAAGAAACCGTGCTAGAGGGGGAGGGGACTGAGAAAATCCTCCTGATCGATTTGCAGGGGATGATTAACAATCAAAAAGATCAAGCTTTCACAGGCGCTACGACAGCATTGGGTATGGTGGAACAGGTTCGAGAAATTATTTCCAAGGCGGCGAAGGATGATGATATCAAGGCTCTTTTAATTAAGATTAATAGCCCCGGTGGGACAGTGACTGCCAGCGATATTATTCTTCATGAACTGGTGGCCTATAAGAAAAAATATGAAATTCCTGTTTATGTGCATGTTATGGATCTTGCTGCTTCCGGGGGTTATTATATCGCTCTTGCCGGGGATGAAATCATTGCGCATCCAACCTCATTGATTGGCAGTATTGGTGTGATAGCGCTAAAAGTGAACATGGAAAACCTGATGGAAAAAATTGGTGTGGATTGGGAGGTTGTGAAATCTGGAGATAAGAAAGATTTTATGTCCCCATTCCGATCTTTCACTGTTGAAGAGCGAAAACTTTTCCAGAATACCATTGATAATTTTCATATCCGTTTTGTCACTATTATTGCTGAAAACAGAAAAGAACTTGATATAAATGAAGTAAAGCCGCTTGCTGATGGACGTGTATATGACTCAAAACAAGCTATGGACCTCAAACTGATTGACGGGATTGGTTATATCTCGGATACCGTTGAACGGGTCAGGGTGAAACTTGAAAACCCTGATCTGAAAGTTGTGACCTATCAACGCCAAGGGGATTATAAATCTAACCTTTACTCAATTTCCCCGCAACCCCCTACTTTTAATCTGATAAACTTGGATCTCGGGTTAGATAAAAGCACTCTAAGTCCTTATTTTTTATACTTTTGGATGCCCTGAAGCGCGCATTGATATTCGGCAGTATTTGGGGTATTGTTAAAGGCACTTCCTCGCGAGTGGGAGATGAGTTTTTCCGGTCACTGGTCCGGCACTTAGCTAAAGCTCTCCCGGTAAAATAGGCTTTCGTAAATGAGTGCGTTGATATTAAGGAATTTCAGTGCTCGACTATCGCGAGATGGGGAGATGACAATTTTGTTGAAAAGAGAAACTTAAGTGTAATTGATACCCCAGGGGAGGAAGTTTTAGCAAGGATGTTGGCATTTCACCCTAAAAATAT
>JABGWU010000173.1 GCA_018645475.1 Opitutia bacterium | reverse complement strand
TAGTCTTTTTGAAATGATAACGGGCAAACCTCCAAGCGAGAAAGCCCAAGAGCAACTGCTCGTATTTTTAGAAACTCAAACTAAAGCACATGGGAGTCTTACCGAAAATGTTTGGGCTGATTTAGCCCATGTCCTTATTAATTCAAAAGGATTCCTTTTTCTCAACTAAATTTCAAAGACATGCATTGTAATCAATTTAATACTCCATTGTCCCGTAGATCCATGCTTCAATCCTGTGCCATGGGTTTTGGGGGACTTGCTTTTTCTGCCCTGTCCAATGATTCGCTAGCTTCCCCTTTGGCACCGAGGAAACCACATTTTGCACCAAGGGCTAAAAATGTGATTTTTCTCTACATGGACGGTGGACCATCCCATGTGGATATTTTTGATTACAAGCCCGCATTAGAGAAATATAACGGTAAAGACCCAAGAGAGGTAATTGGTAAGCTGGCACCCACCCAATTTGATAATATTGGGAAAATTTTAAAGAGCCCGTGGGAATTTAAACAGAGAGGTCAGAGTGGACACTGGGTATCCGATCTTTTTCCGCATATTGCACAGGATGATGTGATTGATGAGATCTCAATGGTTAAATCGATGACCTCCAATTTTTCTGAACATACTTCCGCAAATTATTTTTTGCATACGGGAAGCGGATTTCAAGGGCGTCCCAGCATGGGTGCATGGTTTGGATACGGACTTGGGACAGAGAATCAGAATTTACCTGGATTTGTGGTTTTAAATGGAGGCTTAATTCCCCCCGGTGGGTTAGATTGTTTTGGTTCCGGTTTTTTACCGGCCAGTTATCAGGGATCTGTTTTTCTTCCTCAAAATGAACCAGTTGCTAATATCAAACCGAAGGAAAAATCATCTGATTTACAGAAGAATAAGTTATCTCTGTTGTCAGATTTAGATAGCTCTTCTTTGGAGGAAATGGACTTTGATCCTCAAGTTGAAGCAGCGATTCAAAATTACGAAACTGCCTATCAAATGCAGTCTTCAGTACCTGAATTAATGGATTTAAAAGGAGAATCTGAAACGGTTAAAAAATCGTATGGGATGGATTCAGATTTTAAAAATACACGGACTTTTGGAATGCAGTGCCTGCTGGCACGCAGGTTGGTGGAGAGAGGAGTTCGGTTTATTGAACTGACTTGCCCGGGTGGAAATGGAGACCGTTGGGATCAGCATGGTGGATTGGTGGATGGTCACGGAAAAAATTGTAAATCCGTGGACCAACCGATTGCCGCACTCATTCGTGATTTAAGAAAGTTGGGCATGTTGGATGACACCCTAGTTGTCTGGACGGGAGAGTTTGGTCGTACCCCGTTTGCCCAAGGATCAAATGGTCGAGATCATAACCCTTTTGGATTTACCACATGGTTCGCTGGGGGTGGGATTAAACCTGGAGTAACGGTCGGAGCGACAGATGAATTTGGATACAAGGCAGTGGAAAACCGTTATGAAATTCATGATCTCCATGCGACCATGCTTTATTTATTAGGCATCGAGCATACGGAAAGCACATTCCGTTTTGGTGGCAGGGATATGAGACTAACTGAAGTCTTCGGGCATTTGATTAAAGAAATTCTTTAAAACAAATTTAGGTTATCTAGATAGATAGTACCTTCAATCCATCAAAACTTTTAGGAAGAAATCGTTTTTTCTTTGTAATCATTATCGGTGACGATTAGTTAAAAGTTCTCCATCTATTGTCCGAACAATTGCGCGTAGGGATAATGGTAATTAGTTACACAAACTTTTTATGTGGGTCAGAATTGTATTTAAACAAAAATTATAATTTTTGTTTAAGATTAATAATTCTTGCGTATGTATTCTAAATCTAATTCTATTATTTATACACAGCTTTTATTAAAAATCTGTTTGTATTTGCTATTATGACGGAAAATTTAGAAAGCGATTTACAAATCCAAGAATCTCCATCCCTGGAGAGTCCTTTTTCAAGGTACCTTAGAACATACAGATTACTCAATAGTTTGTTATTGGCCCTCTTTTTCATGGTGCTGACATTTTCTGTTTTTTGGAACATGATGATGGGCTTACCTCTTAGCGATGATGCGGGGTCAGATTTTTCGGACGCTGGACAACCCACTGCAGCCCCAAAAAAGCAGGAGCAAAAAGTGAGGCTGATGCAAAGGCAAAAACAAGCTAAGCCATCGCAGAAGTTTACTTTTCAAGCTAAGGCTATTTCAGAAATTGCTGCTCCAATTGTGGATATCGAAACACAATCCCTTAACCCTGCAATTGCCATGAGCCCGATGGGAAACATGGGAGATGTAAGCGTAAATGTGGATATGTCAGTCCTCAATAAAGCATTTGCTTCGAATTTTATGGGTATTAAGTCAAAAGCAAATAAAATCCTTTTCATTATTGATTATTCCGCTTCGATGAGGGGGCGAGATAAAGTGATGAGAAGCGAATTAAGTAAAGCAATTGAAAAACTGCCTGCCGTGGGTTCTGTATCGATTATCTTTTTTTCCGGACCAACTTGGGTAGCTGGTGAAGATGCGAATGCATTACATAAAAATTGGAGTGGATCGAACGGTTCCGGATGGAAACCTAACGATGGCTATGAACCGATTCGTCCCAAATGGTTACCTGTTACTCCTTCTGTTAAAAAGAAACTAATCAAGGCAGTCTATGATACGCCACTTACTTTTGGCACTGTATGGGATAATTCTTTTGAGTGGGCTTTTTACATGAACCCCAAACCGGATGTTATTTATTTTATGACTGATGGAAATGCCAATAAAAACTTGCAGGGCATGGATATTATTAAACAGAAAAAAGGCGGGACTAAAATATACACAATTGGATACGGTGCACCCGCTAGTGCAAAAGCTCCACTTGAAGAAATTTCACTAATGACGGGTGGAAAAAGTAAATTTGTTGAAATGGAAGAAATCCGTTTGATGGAAAAAGAAATTGATGCAAATAAAGGAGTAAACTAAATTAACTATGATTATCACAAAAATTCTATTTGTATTTGTACTGGGCTTAATTTCATGTTCTTCAATATTCGCAAAAATCAAGGTTTTGCTTTTGGACGGACAGAATAATCATAACTGGAAAGCAACAACACCGGTTTTAATTGATGCGTTGGAGAGAAACGATGGCTTTGATGTTACTGTTTTAACTTCTCCGCCAAAAAAATCACCCGAAAAAGCATGGAACCAATGGAAACCTGATTTTAGTGCTTATGATGTAACATTGAGTAATTATAACGGTGATCTTTGGCCTAAGCGGGTACAGGATGGTTTGGTGAAATATGTTAAGGGTGGCGGTGCTTTTGTCGTGGTTCATGCTGCCAATAATTCGTTTGGAAATTGGCCTGAATATAACCGTATGATTGGATTAGGAGGGTGGGGCGGTCGGAACGAGAAGTCCGGTCCTTATTTATATTTTAATGATTTAGGAAAATTGGTTCGTGATCCCCGACCAGGTCGCGGAGGAAGTCATGGACCTCAAAGCGAATTTGCAGTTCAAATACGAGACCATGCACACCCAGTTACTAAAGATATGCCTAAGGTTTGGATGCATGCTAAGGACGAGCTTTATGATTCCCTCCGTGGACCAGCAGAAGGGGTTCAGGTTTTAGCAACTGCCTACAGTGAGAAGAGTAAAAAACATGAACCCATGATCATGACAATTGCTTATGGTCAGGGAAGAGTTTTTCACACGCCAATGGGTCATGCGGATTACTCAATGAAATGCATAGGATTTCAAGATGTATTACAAAGAGGTACTGAATGGGCAGCGACAGGAAGAGTTACCATTAAACTATCGAAGGGCTTTCCTGATGAAAATAAGGTTTCTTCTTTTTAAAGGCTAATTAATATCTCAAAAAAAAAGACCATCCGAAGATGGTCTTTATAAATCCTTAAATCAGGATCGGGTTACTCAGAAGCATTTGATTCTGCTTCAGTCGCATTTCCTTCTCCTGCTTCGCCTGCGCCACCGCCGCATGATGCGAAGAGGGCCAACGAAAGGATGCTTAAGATGGTCAGAAAGTTTTTCATGACGTCTGTTTCCTTTTGTTTGGTTTAATATTTATTTGGTGAGATGTTGATTGAATCAACTTCTCTAAAATTTAGATTATTTAACTTCTGTCAAGCTGATTCCTTGGTTTGATTCCTTGAAAACCTATCTATTCAAATGCATTCGCATTGCCAAAACTATCCTATTTTTGTTGTTTAATAAGATGTATTATATTGGAATTGATGTAGGAACATCTTCGGTAAAAGCTCTGTTAGTTAACGCAGAAGGAGTTGTAATTAAAACGACCAATCCCGAGTATTCATTTCAAACCCCAAAATCTCTTTGGGCCGAAGCGAATCCCCTCGATTGGTGGAAAGCCACTCAAACTGCAATTAAAGAGTTACTCTTAACAGTTGCCTCAAATGAAATCGCTGGAATTGGACTTACGGGACAAATGCACGGTATGGTGGCTTTAAATAAAGCCGGTAATGTATTACGGCCTTGTATTATGTGGAATGATCAGCGATCTCATATGGAGTGTGATGAAATTTCTAAAAAAGTTGGTTATGAAAATATACTCAAAATAACAGGAAACCCGGTTTTACCAGGGTTTACTGCCCCCAAAATTTTGTGGACTCAAAAAAATGAGCCTGATCTTTTTAAATTAATTGATAAAGTATTGTTACCCAAAGATTTTATTAGATATAAATTAACTGGAGAATTCTTTTCTGATGTATCCGATGCATCAGGCACATCTTTGCTCGATGTTGGAAAGAGAACTTGGTCATCGGAAATTTTTGAGGCTTTGGGGTGGCCTATTTCCTGGATGCCCGAAGTTACAGAATCTACAGAGCCGACTTCAACAATTTCTGTTGAAGCCGCTGCGTTAACCGGACTGCATTCTGGTACACCCGTTGTAGCAGGTGGAGGGGATTGTGCTGCACAAGCAGTTGGTTCCGGAATTGTGGAAGAGGGCAAGGTGTCGGTCACCTTGGGGACGAGTGGTGTGGTTTTTGCCCAAAGTGATCAGTATAGAGTAGAACCCAATGGTAATTTACATGCATTTTGTCACGCAGTGCCGGGTAAATGGCATTTGATGGGGGTTATGCTATCTGCTGCTGGATCTTTTCAATGGTATAAAAATCAATTTGGTCTAGAAGAACAAAAAATCGAAAATGAGGGGGGGGCTAATGCATATGAACTTCTTACCACGAAAGCTAGTCAAGTAAAGGCAGGCTCTGAGGGATTGTTTTTTCTTCCTTATCTATCGGGCGAGAGAACTCCTTATCCTGATCCTTATGCTAGAGGTTGTTTTATTGGTATGAGCTTACGTCACCAGAAAAAACATCATACTCGTGCCGTCTTGGAGGGAGTGTCTTATGGACTGAATGACTCTTTATCCCTAATGAGAAAACTGGGAGTGGATCCGAGTGAGATTGTACTTTCCGGAGGTGGCTCGCGTTCGGCATTGTGGAAACAGATGTTAGCCGATGTTTTTGCCACTCCGTGTGCTATGGTGAACGCACTTGAGGGAGCTGCATATGGTGCTGCGATTCTTGCAGCTGTTGGGGTTGGCGGGTTTGGTTCGGTCGAGGAGGCGTGTAATTCTTTTATTCAAAAGACAGAAACCATACATCCTGGCTCTGACCAAGAAATTTACAGTCAATATTACCCCATTTATAAGTCCTTGTATCCGAGTTTGAAAAATCAGTTTGCTCAAATAGCTGATGCGATTTCTATAAATTCTTAATTTAAATGGAAAATTCATACGAGTCTAACAAGTTGCTTAGCGAATATTTATTATTTCATTATGGGGATGATGACGAAGTAATGCCTTGGAGCGATGGACCTCAAAATGGTTTACGCTTTCCAGTTCGGACGGTTCAAGAACTTGTGGATTCAAATTCTCTAAAATCTTCAAATAATTCTCGAGCTTTAGATGTAGGGTGTTCGGTGGGACGCTCTGCATTTGAATTGACCGCATACTGCAAAGAAGTTCAAGGTTGTGATCTTTCCCAGTCTTTTATTGATGCGGCAAAAAGTTTGGCTGAACGATCTGAATTACCTTATAAATATTTGGAGGAAGGGGATTCCTATAAATCAACGAAGGCCAAAGTAACTAGCTCATCGATTACCTCTCCTACTTTTTTTGTTGCCGATGCCTGTAGTTTACCGAGTAATTTAGGGGATTTTGATATTGTGCATGCGGCTAATTTGATTTGTCGACTTCCTGACCCTAGTCTTTTTTTAAATCAATTGCCCAATTTAGTTAAGTCGGGAGGACAGCTTATTTTGGCTACCCCTTTTACTTGGCTGGAAGAATATACTCCTAGGGATAAATGGATTGGCTCGGGGGATTCTGAAAGTAAACTTGCTCAGTGCTTAAGCCCATTCTTCAAATTAGAACAAAAGGTTGAATTACCTTTTGTGATTCGAGAGCATCGTAGAAAATTTCAATACAGTGTTTCTTTAGGAACTCGATGGAGGCGTACAGATGATTTTTAAAGTAACAATTTATCTAAATTTTGCTCGATTCAATGTCATAGGAGTCTCAATTTGAGATACCCCTTGATTTTCAATGGGAATCACAATAACAAGAATGCATGACGAGTCTCGATGAATTTGTAACTGCTATTGAATCTCAAGATGAGCCTGATTCCAACCTATCTGACTGCTTGAAATCTTTATGGTGGTCACAAAAGGGGGATTGGGAAAGAGCACACGGTATCGCTCAAGATGAAGGTTCTCAAGAGGGGGATTGGATTCATGCATATTTACATCGTGTAGAAGGAGATTTAGGGAATGCGGCATATTGGTACAATCGAGCATCCAGGCCGGTGAAGCGTAATGAAAGCCTACAGGAAGAATGGAATGAATTGGTCATGCATTTTCTCACTGAGGTTGCTTAACTAATGCAAAAAGTGGATTTTGAATCAACAGGGGTCTTTTTAAAAGGTAAGAAGAAAAAAGATAGCTTTCTGGAACAAGAGAATAGGTGGGATATCTTTTCGCCCATTAGTTTATTGATATTATGCTCGATGAGCGTTCTTTTTATTAGATCAGCTCAAGCATACACGGGTGGGAATCAATGGGAAATGCAGGTTTTATGGGTAGTAATAGGTTTTTTAATTTACACTATTGTATCTCTTATTGACTACCATTTCTGGATGCGTTTTGCTCACATAATTTATGCATTAGGAATTTTATCTCTCTTTGTGGTTTTTATTTTTCCAGAAAAATATGGAGCTCAACGATGGATAGATTTTGTTTTTTTTAAATTGCAACCGTCAGAATTTGCAAAAATTGTCACTCTAATACTAGGTGCAAGCATCTTATCGCGATCCGAAATTGGTACCTTACGAGATTCTTTAAAGGGGATTTCAAAATTAGGACTTTGTTTTGCGTGTCCACTGTTCTTGATTTTCAAGCAACCTGACTTAGGATCAACATTAGTTTTTCCACCTATAGCATTTTCTCTTTTGTACGTCGCTCGCATACCTTCTCGATTCTTTGTTGCTACAGCCCTTCTGTTTGTAGTGATGATTGGTGTGTTGGGTTATGACGTTTTTCGTTATTATCAATATAAATCCGAGAACCCGAATCCTACCGAGGCAATTGTTGCCTACGAGGATACATCTCTCATACCACTCAAGGACTATCAACGTAAACGCATCCTTACTTTTCTTGCACCAGAAGTCATGGACCCAAACGGAATTGGAGCGAATTGGAATCGCATACAAGCTCTCATTGCCGTTGCCACCGGTGGAACATCTGGCAAGGGTTTAGGCCATGGCATGCAAGCCAAGTTAGGATATCTACCATCTGCAGTCGCTCACAATGATTTTATTTTTGCGGTTTTAGCAGAAGAATCTGGATTTGTCGGAGGATTGATCGCCATAGGGGCTTATTTTCTGATCATCTTTGGTTGCATAAAGGTAGCTTCAAAGGCATCCGATCGTTTTGGTGCCATGCTGGCAATTGGAGTATCTGTTTTGCTGATGACCCATGTTTTCATTAACATAGGCATGACAATTGGCATTACTCCAATTACTGGTTTACCGTTGCCGTTTCTTAGTTACGGAGGGTCATTCCTGATCTCCTGTTTTATTTTACTTGGGTTGGTTCAGAGTGTTTATCGTCATAGAAGGGAATTTAATGAACAATAATACTATTGTATCTTGTTTAAACTTCCTTGTTTTGATATCCGGGTTTTCTATCCATCATAAAAATGGCCAGAAATACCAAGCGTAGACCTCATTATTCAAAACGTAAAAGATCACGAAGGAAAGCAGAGAACAAAAATCCACAGTCAGCTAAAAATGACCTGACTCTTCCTCCCGTTGAGCCTGCACCTGTCTCAATCGACAAGGGTAAGCTTAGGGAAGAAGCAATTGAAAGAGCCAAGAAGCGGCCCATCAGGGAGAGAATTCTTGCTTTTTTTCGTCGTGAAACCAACAAGGATTACAAGGAGTTAATCATCAATACTGAAGCACTCGAACGTCGGGTTGCCTTAATCGAAAATGGTGTATTGCAAGCCTTTGATGTCGAACGATTGGACGAGGAAAGAATGGTTGGTGCAATATTCAAAGGAAAAGTTCAAAATCTGGAACCAGGTTTAAAGGCAGCTTTCGTTGATATTGGCCAAGAAAAAAATGCATTCCTTCATTATTGGGATATGCTCCCTGGTGCCAACAATGATCCATCGATTGAAATTGTTCGGGAAAATAAACGAAAAACTCCTAACAATCGAGTCGAGGCAAAATCGATTCAAGAAATCCCTAAGGTTTTTCCAGTTGGATCAGAAATTGTTGTTCAAATCACTAAAGGTCAAATTGGTAGTAAAGGTCCTCGTACTACAACCAATCTATCCTTGGCGGGAAGATTCTTAGTATTAATGCCATATGCTGGTCAATGCGGAATTTCAAGAAAGATTGATGAAAAAGCAGAGCGTAGTCGCTTGAAAAGGATAATTGGAAACCTTAGTCTCCGTGAGGGAATGGGGGTCATCATCCGAACAGCAGGACAGAATAAACCCGAACGCTTTTTCGATCGTGACCTTCACCTCTTGCTTCAGCAATGGGATGAGATTGAGGCAAAGATGAGAACCCAGGATAGTCCATGTTTTCTTTACCAGGAACCGGATTTAATAGGTTTAACCGCTCGTGACTTTTTAACTGATGATATAGATCGTGTTCAAATTGATCGAAAGGAGGATTATAATCGATTGATCGAGACTATTCAGCGAATTTCCCCTAAGTCGAAATCAAAAGTCACTCACTTTGATGAGGAAATTCCAATATTTGAACGATTTAATGTTGAGCGCCAAATTGAGCAGACCTTCATGAGGCGAGTTCTTTTGCCTTCAGGAGGAGAGATTGTGATGGAGGAAACTGAAGCACTTGTGTCCATAGATGTGAACACAGGAAGTCATAAAGGCGATCGCAAGGATGGTAAAAATTTTATATTACAGGCCAATATTGAAGCAGCAGTAGAGGTTTGCCGCCAAATGAGGCTTCGAAATTTAGGCGGTTTGGTAATCATTGACTTTATTGACATGAAAAATAAGGGAGACCAAAAAAAGGTTTTTCAAAAAATGAAGTCATCTATGGCGGATGATAAAGCGAAGCACAATATATTACCCATTTCACAATTGGGGATTATGCAAATTACCCGTCAGCGTCATGATGAAAGTAATTCGAGTGGAATCTATGAAGCCTGCCCGTATTGTTCAGGCCGTGGAATTGTAAAATCCCCTCGTGCGGTAAGCATTGAAATTCAAAGAAAAATCACTAGCGTTGTTAGAAGATTGCGAGAAGAAAATGCGAATACAGAGGCGAATATTAAAATTTTCCTTCATCCCAGTACCCTTAGAAGATTGCGTGGTCCGGATTCTAAATTAATTGATCGAATGGAGAGAAATTATGGCTTGAAATTAAACTTTGAAGCTGCGGAAACTTATCATGTGGAAAACTTTAAGTTGGTCGATGAAGCCACCAATAATGAAATTCGCTAGGTAATTATATGCGTATCCTTGCTGCTTTTGATAAATGCAAGGATTCCCTGTCTGCCCGGGAAATCTGCTCTCTTGCTAAACATGTAATTTTTACGAGGTCATGTTTGGATCAAGTTCAAACTATCCCGTTGACGGATGGAGGGGAGGGCTTCGCTGAATTGTTAACTTTGGCCAAAGGCGGAACATTTCATCCTGTATCTGTAAAAGACTCTCTTGGAAGAGATAAAGAGGTAAAAATTGGACTAATTTTAATTGAAAATTTGAATGATGATTTACTTAAGTTTATGAATTTAAATATACAGGGAAAAATGGCTGTAATTGAGATGGCTTCGGTTGTTGGTTTGTGCAACCTAACAGAAGGTGAAAGAAATCCATGGTTAACTAGTACATATGGGGTAGGGCAGTTGCTTAAAGAGGTAAGTTCGTTAGGTTGTGGTTCCATCTTGTTGGGGATCGGAGGAAGTTCCACAAATGATATGGGAGTGGGGGCTTTGAGTGCCCTTGGAGTTGAGTTTTCGGACCAAAAAGGAAATATTATTTCATTTCCTTCGCCTAAAAGTTGGCCAGATGTGGATCAGGTTTCAATAGGTAATCTAATGCCCCTTCCACCCATTCGCATAGCCTGCGATGTATCTAACTCTTTGCTTGGAAAGAACGGTGCAACTTCTCAATTTGGCCCCCAAAAGGGACTTCCATTTGATCAAATAGATAAAATGGAAGAAGAGGTAATCAAAATGTCAGAAACTTTGTCTTTCAGCTTTCATAAGACTTTAGATTCTCGTAAACATAACGGGGCAGGAGCGGCAGGGGGAATTGGTTATGGATTGAACCTGGCCTATGATGCCGAATTTGTCCCCGGTTTTACTCTTACTGAGAAATGGTTTGGCTTAGAAAATGCGATCAAGTGTGCTGACCTAATTCTAACCGGCGAAGGTCGTTTTGATTGTACTTCGCTTTACGGTAAAGGTCCTTATGAAATCATTCGTGTGGCTTCTAAATTTAAAAAGAAAGTTATTCTTCTTGCTGGGTCAGTGGAAGAAAAAGCGGTAGAACAATGTAAATCTGAATTTTCTAATCTTGAAATAGTATCTTTTGGAAATGAAAATTTACCCCTACAGGAGAACTTTGATCGAGTTACCGAATTTTTCTCAAAAAAACTTCTTGAACAATTATCTCTAAATTAATGATCCCTCCTGAATGTACAGATTCAAAAGAAATCCGCTTTAAGCGTATACGGAGGATAAAGCGTTGGATGCGCCCTTTACCTAGGCGATCCAATGTCCATAAATATCCAGTTTTGAAATGGTTTTCGTCCACAGCTTATAAGAGATCTTACTTATGGTCCTTCAAGGGAAGTGCAATCAAACCAGCGCTATTTTGGGGAATGATTGTTTCTTTTTCTCCTTTGGTTGGTCTTCAAATGCTGATCGCATTTTTTATCGCATTAGCTATGCGAGCAAACTTGCCCGTTATCGTTGCTTTGCAGTGGATTTCAAATCCCTTTACTATGGGGCCCATTTACTTTGCGGACTATAAGATCGGATGCACGATCCTCAATCTTGTTGGATACAAAATTGAAAGAAATCCCATACTGAGTTCGGATTATGACTGGGCACATTTTAAATTTAAAGATCTCCTGGATTTACTTGATACTTTTCCTCCAATGTTTCTTGGCGGTTCGGTTTTGGGTATCTTTTTTGGAGTTGTTTCAGTATTTCTTTACAAAATGCTGGCAAAGTCTTACCAGAGTCCACAAATTAATTCAAAATCTTAAATCAACATCTAAATTTCGATCTTATGAGTAAAAAATCAATTTTATATTCCGTTTGGGCTATTAGCATTTTGTTTTTTCTTTTTTCCCAAACCGAGAAAACTTTTGCAAAAGAACCAACAGTAACCTTGGGCATTGATTATTTGGAGCAGAGTAATTTCGCTGTACTCGATGGTAAACGAGTCGGTTTATTAACTCATCCTGCCGGAAGAAACGGGAATGGAGAGAGTACCGTGGATGTCTTTGTCAGATCAAAAAAAGTAAATCTAGTGGCTTTATTCGGACCGGAACATGGAATATATGGTGATGAAAAAGCGTCGGTCCCGGTTGATGATAAAATAGACATAAAAACTGGCTTGCCCGTATTTTCTCTTTACGGAAAGTTTCGAAAACCAACAAGTAAAATGCTTGCTGATATTGATAGTTTAGTCATTGATCTTCAAGATGTTGGGGTTCGTTGTTACACATATATCAGTTGTATGCGATATGCAATGGAGGCTTGCTTTGAAGGTGGGGTGGAAGTGGTTGTTTTAGATAGACCAAATCCGTTAGGGGGAATGAAAGTCGCCGGACCACCAATGGATGAAGCTTGTATGAGTTATGTTGGTGCCTTTCAGGTACCCTTTGTTCATGGTATGACAATTGGTGAAATAGCTTTGTGGTCTAAAAAGGTAGCTGGAGTTTTAAAAACTAAAGAAACATATCGAAAAAAAGGAAAATTAGTCATTGTGCCAATGTTGGGATGGACTCGACAAATGACATGGCCTCAAACGGGTTTGTCTTGGTATCCAACTTCTCCAAATATACCTACTTTAGATGCCGTAGCCGGATATCCAATGACCGGTTTAGGGGCACAGATGGGGAAATTTAAACATGGAATTGGAACGAAACACCCCTTTCGCTTTCTCACCTATGAGGGTAAATCTGCGGAAGACATAAAGGCTGCCCTTGAGCAACTAAAAATTCCTGGTTTAGCTTTCAAAATTAAAACACTTCAATTATCTGATGGTAAGAAAAAAGATGGTGTTTATATTGTGATAGATGATTGGAATGCATGGCGTCCTACGGATTTACCTTTTTTCATGATGCAACTTTCTGCTTTATGGCAAATCCCCAGCCCATTTGGTGCAGCCAGTGAATCAGAAATCATGCTTTTTAACAAACATGTTGGATCACAGGCATGGTGGGATGCTTTACTGAAAGATGGGGGTAGGGTAGATGCCCAGAAGTTTTTGACATCATGGAATTCAGACAGTGAAAGATTTAAATCTTTGGTAAAACCCTATCTTCTTTACTAATTAATTTTTCTAACGAGTGAATTCGTCCAAGGATAAAACTCGCAAACCGTGCCTGTGTAGGGCTTCTTCTCCAATATCTTCATCTTCCATTGCCAAAGCTAAAACTGGTCTGTTATTGGGTTGGTATAGAAAAGGGTAGACATAATGTATATTAATCTCTGCATGTAGTAGCGATTGAGTTATCAAATGTAGTGAGTCTTCGTCCTTAATTTCAACTGCAATAATATTTCTTTCTGTAAAACTAATGGATCGGGATTTTAAAAGTTGGGCAGTTTCCTTTGGATAGTTTGTAACAAGTCTAATTACTGCGGAATCAGTAGTGTCTAAAACTGAAATAGCCATTACATGTATATCCTGAGATTTGAGAATATTTATAAAGTCGTTTAACCAACCAACTTTATTTTCTGCATAAATAACAAATTGCCTGACAGCGTCTTTTCCTGGATTACGCAGGGTAGAGGGCGAATGATCGGAGTAGTCCATAGGTTAGATTGATAAATATTGATCTGACATTTAATAATAACCCTTTTAAACCTTTCCTCGCAAGCAATTTGAAATGATTGTAAATTGAATGCTTGCTTCTCATTAAGTTAAAGGTACTTAATTATTATATTATGGCAGTTAGAATAACTTCTTTGATATGTGCTTATCTATTTGGATGGATTTCTCTTTTCGGAAATGAGGGAAGTAAATGGATCGCTGCTGATGTGAAGGACTTGGAGCTTAGTGCTCAGGACGGTGATTCATATGCTCAAGCATTTTTGGCACTTTGCTACATTCACGGTGATAAAGGGTTAAATATTTCTTTTGATAAAGCAAGTTATTGGGCTAATTTATCGACGGAAACAGATCATTGGTTAGGTTGGTTTGCAATGGGGTATCTTCACCGGTTTTCTCCTCTCGGTCCAAATTCGGAAAAAGTTGGGCAATTTTATAAAAAAGTATTTAAGAACCCGGATGGCACATTAATCAAAAATGTAAGTACTGGAGATCCAGTAGCATCATATGTAATGGCTGAAATTTTCACGGCCGAGGAAGTTGAGCCTGAAATTAATTCGGATCTTCAGTTTGCAGCTAAGCATTATGCTAATTCATCAAATTTAGGCTATGGACCAGCTTCTGTACAACACGCACTGCTTAAACTGCACGCAAACGCAATTGAAGGGCAGAATATTGAAATTGGAAAAGATTTATCGGGAGGAATTTTTATACTCAAAGAAGTCGCTGAAAAACAACTCCCCTCTGGTAATCATTTTTTAGGACGGTGCTACTTTAAGGGAATTGGTGTGATCGAAGATTACAAAATGGCACTTGTTCATTTTCAGGCAGCAGCTGATCGTGGTTATACAACTTCACAATTAATTGTGGCTCACTTTTACGCTTATGGTTTAACCGGACCAGCGAAAATAGATCTCGCCCTACGCTATGCAAATCTTGCTCTTCTTCAGGAAAAAGAAAAAGCATCTGAAAAGATCGCTGAATACGAACAACTTATTGAAAATCAATCAAAGGGAATTACGCAACCAATCATACAAAACTCTTATAATCCAGTTCCATCCCCAATGACTCCAGCACTTACCGAAGCTCCCCCTTTGCCCCCAGAACCGATTGGATTGCCGGAACCTCCAGGATTTAATCCTGTACCCAATAGGCTACCATCTATTTATGATAAAAAAGAATCACAAAATTCCGATTTGTTTCCAGAATCTTCGCCAATCGAAACATCTTCAGGTGATGGGCTACAAGATTTGGCTTTAGCCAAAGAACATTATTTTGGCCGAGGTTCTAACCTTGATTTGAAAAGAGCTTTTCAATTATTTTCTCAATCGGCAAGTCTTGGAAACCCAGAAGCCGCTAGGTATTTGGGAATTATGTATCTTCGTGGAAAAGGGGTGTCAAAAGACTCTGAAAAAGCGCTTGAATGGTTTACGCGAGCAGCAAATGGTGGAGATGAATTGGCAAAGAAGAATGTAAAAACTTTACAAATTCTCGGTTCGCGAAAGTAAGTTTTTTAGTCTTGTGAAGTTTATTCTCATTGCATTCTGATTAATAGATGTCTAAAAATTATGACAATAGGAGAGATGGCAGAGTGGTCGAATGCGCTGGTTTGCTAAACCGGTGAGGGGCTAATAGTCCCTCCACGGGTTCGAATCCCGTTCTCTCCGCCATTTTAAACATTTACAGACTTTAAAATAATTTGAACATGCAATTTAAATTTTACTTAAAAATTTCTCCCTGCATGTTGATACTTTCAATATTTGCTAATATTTCGTGTACTCAGTCTGAATACCAAAGAGTTGGTGGACAAATTCAGCAAAATCCAAGTGAACAGTCTAGTGAAAAAGTTGCGAGTTTACCTGAGGAATTAAAGGAAAAGCCGACTTACAAAGTCGTTTATCGAAAAAGTAATCTAGAGACTCTTGCTATTGGTAGAAATCGAATTGAAATACAGGAACTAATGGGGGAACCCGAAGGAAAAAGTTTGGATGGTGGAAATGGATACCTGTGGGATTACAGAAGACCAGTTTTGGATGAAGTAACTGGTGAAATATACGGATGGAGCTTGGTGTCCTTCAAGTTTCTAAAAGGCCTTTGTGCTTATGTTAATATAAGTCTGGCAAATCCACCTCCGGAGATTTTAGAACAAAAAAATTCAAGTAATTTGTTTAAATTTTAATTTCTAGGGTTCTTTATGGTAAACGAATGATGGAAATTCCTTTTTTCGTTTCCCCCACTTGAAGGGATTTACCATTTGGATTAGTTATTTGAAGAGATTCACCAGAAGAGCAAGTGATAGTTAGAGCACCCGAATGTTTTAAAGGAACCTTGTCACCGGGCATCAAACTAATCCATTCTAACTCATTTCCAAATTTATCCTGAATTAGGACCCATATTGTTCCAGTTGCTTCGAGAGTATAAAATTTCTCGGTAGAACTAATTCTTGAGCGTGGTTTGTAGTCATTACTATTACGACTATAAGAATTTCGATCTCGATCCATCAATTCGCCTCGAGGATTGGGCGAAGGTGGAGGGACATAGTCTTCATAGGAATTAGTACCCTGAGGGAATGGAGAATTAGGATAGGGAGGGGGAGCATCAGGTAGGCTAGTTTGAGTTTCACCCCAGCAACCTGTGAACATAGAAATGGTCAAAAACCAAAAAGCAAAAAAAGATACAGATTGTATACAATTCTTAATTCTTATTATAGATGGAAACATTATCGGGCAATAAGAGGCATTACATTATAGGTATCAATTGTGTAATTTGGTTCAACCCTAAAATAAATTTTTAATGCTTTCCTATTGCATCATGAATTTGTTATCTAAAACCAAGTTTCAACCTCAGATTGATTTTTATTATTATCGGGGTCAACAGGTAGTTGATTTGAAGTGAGATAAATTAAGAATTCATTAGTTTTAAGTTTACCTACAACCATTGTTCCATCAGGGGAAAAGGCACAATCTTCAAAAGGAGTAACAAATTTATCTCCTAGGGTTGTTATCCATATTCCTGTTTCTGAATCCCATAAACGAAGTGCTCCGTCTAGTGTGGTTAAGACCAGTTTTTCACTTGGTGATGTTTTACATCCTTGTTGGTTTAATCCGTCCTGTGTTAGAAAACCATAGTTGGAAAGAAAGTCTGATAATTTTGTCTGGTTCGGTTCGGTTTTCTTTGCCAATGCAAAAAAATAATCTGGTGAAAATAATGCAGTTTTTTCACCAGACTCAATACAAAGGGTATTATTGATTGGGGTTTTTCTTATCGAGCAAGTGCCTTCCTTGGTAGAGAAAATCATTCTTTTTCCATAAGGAGAAAAATCAAAATCAAATAAATTTTGAAGTTGTAAACGAACCACTTTATAAACAAGTCCGTTCGATGCCTCGGTGAAAATTAACATGCCCGACTGAGTTATCGAGGCAAAAGATTCTCCGTTTTTTAAGAACCTACTTCTCATTACTTCGTTGTATGGAAATGGATTCAATTTAATTTCTTTTCCATTTTTAGCTTGGAATAATTTGGGTATCGAACCAATTCCGGATGATAATAATTTTGTGCCTTTCGAATTATATTCAAGATAATCAAAACTTGCGTTTTGGTCTTTTGCAAAAACGCTCCACTCATAAGTGCAGTCGGGGAATGAGTAGGAATTTAATTTCCCCCCTAAACTAGATGTCGAAAACCTCTTGCCATTGGGAGAAATAGAAACACTGGTAACAGGAAATTTATGATCATGGAGGGTTTTTTTAAGAGTAAACGACTTTCCGTTGAAAAGGTGAACTGATCCATCGTTGCAACCGGCTATAACCCATTGATCATCCGAGGATGAAGAAATTGATGTAACTGTAGAATTAAGCTCTTTGATTTGTTGAATTGGTTGTCCCGAAAAATCTGTGGTTCCCAAATTGCCTTCTATTGATCCAGTAAACAATTTATCACCAGAAAAGTTAGTTATAGCTTTAGGGGCGGTTAAATTACTAGGGCTTCCCATAAGAAAAGTTTTGGGGCTTATGGGGAGTAATTTTAAACCAAGTTTTTCTAATTTAATAATTTCTTTTGAAATTATATTTTTTGTAGAGTTGTGTTCTTTGTTAAGGTTTATGCCTAATGCAATTCTAAAGCCGCGATCTCCATTAACAACAGATGGTGCATTAGCTCCTCTGTAGGATGACCTACATCGATCAAACTTTAGGTCATAGCAACCCCCACGAAGTATTCTCCAATCTCCTTTTGATGTGTAAGGGTTTATAACTCCAGGTATGCGGGTTTTAAGGAGCATAGACTTATCAGTCATAGTTGAATCTAAGCACCATTCCCAAACATTACCATGCATGTCGTAAAGACCAAATGAATTGGGAAGTTTCTGTTTTACTGGATGGATCGCACCATTTGAGTTTTTTGCAAACCATCCATATTTATTCAGGTGTTCTTCATATTTAGATTCGTTGTTATTTAAAAGAGAAAATTTACTATTGCAGAAAGGCCCCTGTGATTCTGCTCGGCATGCATATTCCCATTCCGCTTCAGTTGGAAGTCTCCAGATATAACCATTTGGCGGTTTTTCCAATTGGTTCAGTTGGTTACAAAATTTTTGTGCTTCAAACCAATTACAAACCATGGGCAAAGAGCCATTTTTTTCTGGCCACAACTTTTGCGAAGTTACTGCTTTAAATTGTGTTTCTGTTACCTCAGTTTCACTTAACCAATAAGGATGTGAAAGATTAACCGAATATTGTTCTTCATTTAAAAAACGACCAATTTCAGTTGGAATTTTTTCGTGGTTTGAATATGAACCCGAAGCTAATTTTGCATGACCGCTCCAAAGTGCGTATTCGCCTTCTTTAGATGTGGAAAGGATAGTGTCCTCATTTCCCGCAAAAGATGCCGTAATAAGAGTTTTATCGGGATGTGGAGTGAAACTTAGTATTTCTTCGGATTCCATAGTACGGGCAAGAAAAGATAATCGATGCCAATACCAAGAGCGTTGAGCAAAAGGTAAATTTTCTAGAGCGGACAAAGCATCTTCAGGCCTTTGCAGATCGAGGGCTTTTTTAACTTCATTTAGCCCTTCAATATATTTGCTTCGCCGTAGTAAATGTTGGTTACATTTAATTTGTCTAATGGTGTTTAATGATAGTGTAAAGTCACCAAAGTTTGGACTGTACCCTGAAAGTTGATTTTTTGAAATAGAAAGAAGTTTACAACTCAGAAGACCTAATGATTGGGTGAGTAATATTTGTTCAGATGTTTCTGATTTTAACAATTTATCTTTAGGTTTCGTGAAGATAATATTTCTGACTCTTAAAATCGGAACATTAAAAGTTCCTCTTTTGGTGGACATTGAAATCGATTCTTTATCTCCGGTAATTGAGGAAACAAGGGTAGAATCGCCATTTTCTAGAACGACATGCGTTGAATCTTGAGGCGCAATGCTTTTGCTATCTTCTGGTGGAAACAAAGATTTATTCCAACCCGAAATATTTACTTCTTTTAAGCGTATGTATGAATTGCCACCTTGATTGATAAAGAGGATACCATTTTGATTTGGATGGAAACCTTCGGTCGAATCTTTCCATCGAGCTATTTGTTGATCGTTGACAAATATTATGAATTCTTTTGTCGAACGGTGCCCGAGTATTTTAAAACGAGCTTCTTTTTCCTTCATCAAGTCGTTTACCATTATCGAGCCAATAGTCTCGCGAAGGGTTCTTCCTTTTCTCCTTTTGTTAACTTGTAGATTTAATCTATTATTTGAAAAAGATAAATGGTAGCCTTCATTTCCATAGGTTGAACCATCGGAATCGGAGAAAATTCGAATAGCTAAATAAAAAGATCTTTCCCATTCTGCTATAAATTGTATTTCAATAGCCTCTTTTTTAGGAAGCGACATCCCAACGCTCCCTGAAAAAGAGGAAACAAAATCACCTTCCTCAAATATCCAAGACTTACTGTTGCTTTTTTTCCAGTTTTCAAAACCAAAAGATGAATCATAAAGTGTAAAATATGAATTGGGAAGAAACTCTAATTTTTGAATAGCTGAAAGTGGAATCTTAATTGAACCAGCACATCCAGTTTCAATTAACAAGTGATCTTTGGTTAACTGTTCATATTTACACCTCAGCTTATCTCCATTACGAAAATATAATGTTAACGATTTTAAGTGAGGTGGGATTTGCTCATGGGGTAGGTGAAGACGATTAAAGAATATGTTAGAAACGGACTTATAATCAAAGCTTATTGGTTTAGAAACGGAATGATTCTCCCAGAATAAATTTTGACCATCATCTAATTTAATCAATTCTCCCGATAGTTCTGAACCATCAAATAAGCGGATTTTTTCTAACCCTAATTTACCTCCTTGTAATTTTAAGCTTTGGTTTGATTCGAACCCTGAACTATTTGTTTCCAAAAAAATTGATTGTTTTGACCAAAGGTTGGACAAAAAAAATAAATGTAAGTTAAAAACTAGAATAATATGGGAAAACTTCATCTTTCGTAAATTGGTAAGTATCTGTAATTTAGTGCCAGAGAGAGCAAGGCCGCAGATGTGGAAAAAGTAGTTCCATAGTTTCCATTCCATCCACCTTCTTGCGTTTGGGAAGATTTCAGCTGTTTAAAGTTTTGAAAATTCCAGGATACCCATAGATTTTGATTTGCTCGGAAAATTGCCTGTGATGTGTAGTAAAGACTATAAAATTTGTGTCCCTGATCTCCAAAACTTGCATTTTGGTTAAGGAAGTCCACAGATTTTTGATATGCCTTGGAATCTGTGGACTTGGCGAGTGATAAAATGAGGCACCCAATGGACGAGCGGGGCAGGTTTGCTCCTGTGCTCCCTGTATATCCGAACCCACCATTACTATCCTGACAGGACAGAAAAAAAGCTTTCCCTTTTTCAATTGCTTCATTGGGAACAAAAATACCTGCATTTCGAGCGGCGAATAGGGCTAGCATTTGAGCACCTGAAACCGTGGTATCAGCATCTGTGCTTTCGGGACTGTACCTCCAAGCACCTTTGGGGTTATTTTTTTGTGAAGTAATGATTAAACGGGTAGCTTTTTCAAGTGCTGGTCCAATTCCTTGAATATTTGTTCTACCATAGATCTCTGCGAGTGCTAGGGTTGCGAATCCATGATTATACATAGAAGATCCGATGTATCCCGTTTTCTGATCTTGAAGTTTTAATAAATAGTTTAAGGCTTTGGTAATTGATTTACGATGAGGCCCGAATTCTGGGTCGTCTCCTCGGGCCAAGAATGCAAGGATGGACATTCCAATAACCCCGGGTTGTGAACCATAGGATGAATCATCCCATGACCCCTGATCATTTTGAGTTTTTGCTAGGAAATTGACTCCTTTTTGGTAAGTGCTTTCAATCTGCTGAACAAATTGATCGTTTATTTCCTCAAAGAGTTCTTGTCCATTTGATACAAGCGATATTAAAAGCAAAAAAATTACATAGTAGAAAATCCGGTTCATCATTTTTACTCTTCTATTGCTTGGAAGTAATTTTCCATTACTTTTTTAAATTCTGTAGGTACAGATTGGGATGAACCACCAGTTTTTTTAATTTTTCTTCGAGATGTGGAGTTTTCAAAGGCTTGGCCCTTTGCAGTTCGAGCATCCTTTTCCGTTCCTCCACCCTGTTGGGAACCTCCTCCCGTTCCACCCGTAAGCATTTCACCGGGTTTTTTACCACCTGCCTGCTTCGTTTTTAATAAAAGAAATTCCATGCTACTTATCTCGTTACCCAATTCATTTTCATTTGATTTTCCGCTGTTAGAGGATTCGATCAGCAGATTGATGAGGTCGCTAACCTGATTCCGGGCATCCAACTGGGCATTTATCGTTTGGGTAGCGTATTTTCCATTTTTCAGATCAATGGCAGAGGTTGACATGGACATATGTGCATCATCAAAAATTGGGTTAAGTGCTTCTGAAGCTATCTCAATCTGAGTGTCGGTTAAATCGATCATTAGATTTTCTTGTTGAACCTGTAATAGGGAGGTCCAATTTTTCCGTTGGGCTCGGAAGTTTCTATTTTGTAAAATTTTCGTTTTGGATATAATATTTTCTTCATCATCACGAATTTTAATTAATGCGATGATATTTTTGGTAAAGTCTTTTGATTTCGAATTTTCCGGACCCTTGCCTTTTCCTGCTCCGGAAGAGGGGTCAGCTTCCTCAAGTATATCTGCCCATTTACTAAATTTTTTAGATAGTATTTCTAGTCGATCAAGGGCGTCGAAGGTAGTGTTTTGTTGAATTTTATATGAGACGATGAGCATTTCTTCCTCTGCATTTTCCGTTTTCATTAATTCGCTTACTTTTCCATACGCAGGTTTGCCGGTTCTTTCGTGATAGCGGCTAATTTCACCTTTTAAATTCTTAACTTCTATGTGAGTGTTACCTTGAATTTCTTCGAGCAACAATTTTTTTTCCTTGATATTAGATTTGAGGTTATTAGCAATTTGACCAATTGACTGGGGTAAAATATTAAGTAAATCTTTGCCCATTTTGATCTCAGTTTTCTCAATTTTTCGAAGTCTTTGTGATAATGTTAGCGCTTCTAGTCGATCTAATTGAGATGCACTCTCTGCTAAAATTTCACCTAATTTCTTAAGAGCTTTTTCCTCATTCAATATAGCATCGGCGAGGGATTTTGATGTTTTTGCTTGTTTGATTTGCATACTTGCATCGCGCATTGGGCTGGATGCCACTGTTTGCATTTTGTTTAGAGTTTGAGCAAATTTTTCTAATGACTCGGTTTCAAAGATTGGATTGCGAACAGCTTCATCTAGGATGTTCAATCCATCTTTCGCCGCAATTTTTAAGTTTTTTGCATTTTCTTGTTGAAGTTCGGCGATTACATTGAGTTCTTTTTCACTGTATCTTAATTCCTGCTCCAATGAGGATGTTTCCATTAGAATATTTTCCTGTTCTCGTGCAATTTCAGAAGTACGGGCCATAATGTTTTCAATGTCTTCCCTTAATTGCTCGGCATGTGCCTCGAGACCCATTACACGAAGTACAATTTTTCTCGAAACCGTTGGTAGTCTTCCGGGCATTCGATCCCACGCATGTCCAAATAGTTCAATTCGGTCTCCATCCGCTAGATTGAAAAATGAAGGGTCAAAAGGTAGGGTGAATTCATTTTTAATAATTTGCCCAAC
>JABGWU010000018.1 GCA_018645475.1 Opitutia bacterium | reverse complement strand
CGTTGGGATGAAAATATGCGTCCTGTCCCAGAAAACGTACGTCTCATCACCAATGAAACAGCTCAGGAAATGCTGGATCTGGGTGAACTTGATCTTATTATCGCACACAACATTAAAGATTTAATAGCAGTGAAAGACTACTCTCTCCCTAAGGTTGTCATTTTTCACAATTGCCTGACCACAGAAATCAAGCTGGGAAAAGATAAGGTAAATCGGAAGGAGTATCTAAAGCAAATTAATTCTCTTCTGAAAGACGTTAATAAAGTGTTTATTTCTGAGAAAAAACGCAAGGATTGGGGACTGAATGGTGAACTGATTTTACCCGGTCTGGATGTCTCGGAATACGGGAATTATAGAGGTGAGCGGGAGACGGTATTGCAGGTTGGTAATCTACTTCATGAACGGGATTTAATGATGGGCTATTCAACTAGCCAGGAAATAGTCGGAAGCCATCCTTTGACTACCTTGGGCATCAATCCAAATATTCCGGGCTCGCGATTATCCGAAGGGTTTCAGGATTTATTAAATAACTTCAGAGATTGCAGAGCCTTCATCAATACCACGGTGGATGAATATGAAGATGGATACAATTTGAGCATGCTTGAGGCCATGGCTACTGGTATGCCGGTGGTCAGCTCTTGGAACAAATCTTCACCCATTGTGGACGGAGAAAATGGTTATATCTCAAAAGACCCTAATTATTTAAACCAGTGCATAGATTCCCTTTTAAAAAATCCGGAAGAAGCAAGGAGAATAGGGGAGCAAGGGCGGAAAACTGTTCAAGATAAGTTTCCGTTGAACCGATTTCTTCAATCCTGGCAAAAGGTGATTCAACAATCGGTCCTGGCATTTTTGGAGCGCACCGGGATTGACATGGAAAATAAGGACATTCTGTTCCAGAAAAAGATCCGCAAAAATATTTTGATGGACTTTGTGTCCTATCCCGCAACAACAGCACATTATCTAGAAAGAGCTTTTAGGCAAAACCACAATGTCATCACTTGCGGTTCTGAGATTAATGAGGAAGTCGTCAAACTCTGGAATCTGGAAGCTCTTAACTGGGAAGTCACTCCACAGGACATTTACCGTGGAAACACGACAACTTTGCAGGAGGTCATAACGGGGCTACCCGAGGGATGGCAACCGGATTTTTATTTATGGATTGAAACGGGTCTGAGTGATATACCGGAAGATCTAAAACAGCACGACATCCCCAAAGTTTGTTACCTCATTGACACGCATATTAATTATGATCGCCACCTTGAAATTGCCCAAAATTTTGATTACGTCTTTCTGGCGCAAAAAGTGTATGTGCAATCCATGATGCAGGCAGGGATCAATAATGTAGCGTGGTTGCCTTTGGCTTGCGACCCTGAAATACATGGGAAGGTGGAAGTTGCCAAAGGGTGTGACGTGGGTTTCGTAGGTTCCATTTCATCAACTCAGGACCGCCGCAAAAATTTATTGGATCGAATACAAAAACAATTTGATCTGGATTGTCAGAGAAAATTTATGGATGAAATGGCTGAACATTATTGTAAGTCACGCATTATTTTTAACAATGCGATTAATAATGATCTCAATATGCGTGTGTTCGAAGCTTTATGCAGTGGCAGTTTGCTGGTCACCGACCCTGCGCCCAATAGTGGCCTGGAAGAACTCTTCGAAAATAAAAAACACATGGTCATTTATGAGGATAAAAATCTTGAAGAGATGATAGCTTATTACCTTGAAAATGAACTTGAGAGGATAAGGATTGCCAGTGAAGGAAGAAAAGAAGTGCTGGCCAGACATACTTATAAGCATCGCACAGAATCGATGATTCAAGTACTAAACAAAAATATTGGAAATAATGAGGAAAAGGAGACTGTGCCGATGAACGATAAATCTGACTCTTATTATGAAAATGTCAGGAGTGATTTGATTCCGCTTATTCCGTTTGATGCGAAGTGTATTTTAGAAGTTGGTTGCGCAGCGGGAATGACAGGGCAGGAACTCAAAAAACGTTCTGGTGTCTTTGTGGTGGGAATCGAATTGAACGCCAAGGCGGCCGAAGTTGCTAAAACTGTTTTGGATGATGTGGTGCAGGGGAGTATAGAAGATATGGACCTACCTTATAGTGATCGCTCCTTTGACTGTATTTTGTTCGCGGATGTTCTAGAGCATTTAGTCGATCCTCTTTCTGCATTGATCAAAGTTCGACGTTTGCTGAAAAAAGGTGGAACTGTTGTTGCCAGTATTCCAAATGTTCAGTTTCATGGCGTGATCCATAAACTGATTGAAGGAAACTGGACTTATGAAAAAGAAGGAATTCTTGATGAGACCCATCTTAGGTTCTTCACCTATAAGGAAATCGTGAAGCTGTTTAACCAGGCGGGTTATTCCATTGAGGCGGTTGAAGAAGTTCTCGACCCGCAGTATGAGAAGTTATATTCGATGAACTCCACAGCCATCAATTTTGGCAGGACGAAAATCAAAGATTTAACCCCTGAGGAGATTAAAAGGTTTTTTGTGTTTCAGTATAAAATTGTTGTGAGCCCGACAAATGTTAACAGAAATAAGGTGGATAATATGTCTGATAATGGCGAGACAGTATCACAAATTGACCAACTAATGCTGGAAGCCTCAGAGGTGGCGGACTCAGGGAATCTTGATAGCGCATTAAAACTCTATGATGAAATTGTTAGAATGTCCCCTGGTAACGTAAAGGCTTTAGTTGGTAAGGGGGATTGTTATATGAAACTTCAATTCCCCGATAATGCTGAAACATGTTTTGATCAAGCGTGTCTGATTGAGCCTGATTATTCTAAGGGCTGGTTGAGGTTAGG
>JABGWU010000172.1 GCA_018645475.1 Opitutia bacterium | reverse complement strand
GGGCCCATAAACTAAGGGGGGCCTAATGATTACTATTTCCAGCTTGCTGTTGCAGCCAATTTTTTGCAATGCTTGTTCGGCTTCCCACTTACTAATACCATAAGAGTCTTCTGGAGCAGGTATGTCATCGGCCTTAAAAGGGCGCTCATTGGTTTCTTCCCCATTTACCTTTATACTACTTATATAGATAAACCTTTTTATTCCGCAACTCGCAGCCTGCTCAGCCAGATTACGAGTCCCTTCTACATTCACTTCTCGATATACTGCTAAAGGGTCCCTTTCTGGGTCACGCATTACATGTGCGCGGGCAGCACAATGAACGACCACATCCACCCCAGCAAGAATTTCCTTCCAGAATTTGCTTTTGCTAAAATCTGAGACAATTTGGTAATCGACCCCCGGCAAAGGGTTTGTTGGGAAATGCCTTACAATCCCTGTTGCCGTCAATCCCCGAGCAATAAGGTTTCGGCATAATACACTACCTACAAAACCTGATGCCCCAGTGACTAACACCTTCATTTGATGAATTCGTTATAAATATTCAAAGTTTTTAAAATGACATGCTTTGAGGAAAACTTATCAAGAACAAGTTCTCGACCGTGCTTTCCCATTTTGGCTCTCAAATCAGGGTCCTCTATAAGACGGAGTAATGCATCGGAAAGAGAAACAGAGTCACTTTTGGGCACTAAAATTCCATTGTAATCATCACGAACTATTTCCCGGCAACCTGGAACATCGGTCGAAACGATAGGAAGCCCGCAGGAGGCCGCCTCAATAAGTACTTTTGGCAAACCCTCCCTATAAGAAGGAAGACAAACAATATGTGCGGAGTGGAAAACAGGAACCATCTCCTTTTGGTGACCCCACCATTCAACAATATTTTCTTTTTCCCAATCACGAATCGTTTCTTCAGATATAGACGCGGGGTTATCAAGGTCGGGATTCCCAACCAAAACAAAACGAACATTGCTCACTTTTTGTTTTAAATCACGTGCTGCATCAACAAACTCACCTACTCCTTTGTCCCATAATAACCGCGCAGCCAATAACACGCATACCGGGCCTTTAAGCTCCGAGACAGGCAAAAATTTATCCGTGTCGACACCCACCCCTTGCACCATACGAATTCGAGATGGCAAAACACCTGCCTTCGCGAGCAATTCTTTATCATCAGGGTTCTGAACGATTACTCTACTATTCTGAAAATTTAATAAGTGGGCAAGAAACCAAGTTATCAACGGGCGTCCGAATCGTACAATAGGGTTGTTAGATATATAAAGCCAACCCAATCCCGTCACTGCATTCACCTGAGCCGCGATGTTTGTAAAACGAATGGCTAAAGCCCCATACAACACCAGCTTCAGTGCGACATGATGAACAATATCTGGTTTTTCTCGCCGATAGAGTTTAACTAAAGCCCAAAACTCCAGTATTGGGTTACCAGCACGTCTTGACAATTCAATTGGGATCAAACGGATGCCGGCTTTTTCAATAACATCTGCATGCTTCGCCACCCGAGGGGCCACTGCTACTTCATAGCCAGCCTCCCTAGCCGCCATAGCGATTGATAAGCGATGAGAAACAAAGTACCAGTCTTCTGTGACCAAAAACAGAAGCTTTTGCTTGTTCTGTGTTTTAGTCTCTTCCATACAAACACCCACCATCCCAGCTTAAAATCAATAATTTTAATTAGCTACAAGACCGGCTCGCTCAAAAAAAGATTTCCCGCCAGAGATCCATTGCTTAAACTGCCATTGCAAACGATGAATTGGAGACTGAATGTTAGCTCTTGTTAAACCCACAGCTTCAATGTCTGGCATTGCCTCGAAATAAGGCCTGTAAAATGAATCTGAAATTTCTATGGAACCTAATTTTGCCAGTTTCCAATTTTGCTCATTGATTTCTTCAAGGGTAGCCCATTCCCCCAATTTGTTTAAAAAATAAACCCCTCTAAAGGGATCGAAAACGATCCAATCGTTTCCAATTTTAACAAACGATAATCCTAGTAAATTTCCGGAACCCTTGACTTCAATCTTAAGAAAAACTCCTGAAACCTCGATATAATTACAAAGGGTAGAGAATAAATCGTGATAATTATCGCTCACACCGTAACCTCTCACATACACGTTCCAAACATGGTCATCCATTATTGGCAATTTTGCAGGTTGCGGCTGAATAGTTTCGTGAGTCCATTGAAACAACTTAAACACCTTTTCTTGTTT
>JABGWU010000171.1 GCA_018645475.1 Opitutia bacterium | reverse complement strand
CAAGTTGCTCCAGCACAATGTCCTGAACTCCAAGGCCTGCTTTGTTAACGCATTTCACAATGTTTTGTGCGGATGTTACAGCGGCTGTGACGATATGAACCTTGGCTTCGAGTCTCACTCCGGCCATTCCCAGTGGAGTTGTAATCCCGTCCTGATTGTCGACAATATATTCCTGAGGAAGTACATGGATTACTTCCCGGTCAAGAGGGATGGCAATGGCTTTTGCGGCTTCGATCACGCGGTCAATATCTTTCTGCATGATTTCTTTTCCTTTGACCGCAATGATTCCATGACTATTCATACTGCTGATGTGTCCTCCTGCAATACCCACAAAAACAGAATCTATTTCGCATCCGGCCATCAGTTCGGCTTCTTCGACAGCATTTTTTATTGATTCTACGGTACTATCGATGTTTACGACCACGCCTTTACGCAAGCCTCTTGATGGATATTGACCCAGCCCGATAATATCTATTTTTTCATCATCAACAACCTCGCCGATGATGCAACAGATTTTGGTCGTTCCAATATCCAGTCCGACTATATAATCACTTTTCTTGGCCATCCGTCCCATCTCCTCCTAGTTGGTTTGTCGCTTCATGGATATTGAGTTGATCGAAATTCGATCCCGGATAACTACTTGGTCCTTGAAAGATAAATCGATCATCTGGATCTTCATGTTTTCACCCTCGAGAGTGTCGAGGACGATCATGAATTTTTTAAACCCATCTTTTAACGCTTCCATGGACATTTGAATTTTTAGATCACGATTACGAGTAAAAAATATGATTCGGGAATCCCCCTTGAGCTCAGCGATATCCAGAGGATTATTTTCAAAAAAAGAAAGTTTATTGAAATAATGCATGGTCTTGAGGCTTTGGATAACCTTGTCTCCGGAGAAATTTTCGAGCTTTGTTCCCTTATTGGATTGAACGATCAACGGTAAATCTTTATATTCTGGTGTTTCTTCAGAAAGAAGCTCTCCAAAATTATCCATTAAAAATACTTTTTCGAACTTAACTCGGGCATAGGGTAAACGTTCGATCAATTCGATTTGTAATTTTTGAGGAAACTTCCGCTGAACAGATGCGGAAAGAATCCAGGGGTGCTGCGCAAGTCTTTCTGAGGTTTTTGACAGATCATAAGTGAATAGATTTTCTCCATGAATCGGCCCCAACCAATCCAGAAGCTGTTCTTCCATCAGTGAATGATGGCCGCGAAACGATACGTCTGCTATCTTGAATCTAGGGTCAGAAATCAAAAAATTGTAACTGGCATAAACTAAATAAATGACCACTCCTGCTAAGAAAAATTTTGAGGCCAATTCAAATAATATTCTCGCCCAGGAAAAATCACGGCCCGATACTTTAGACGGTGCTTTCTTGCGCAAGCCGCTCCCTCGCCGGTGCGTTTTTTTTCTTTCAGAACGTAGGTCCGACCATGCGGCGGAGGGACTCTTTTGATCTGCGACTGCAAAGTCCATGTTTATTCCGTGTAATCCAGTTGAGCAGTTTTTAATATTTCAACTACCAAATCATCAAACTCCACCCCCATCTCTTGAGCCGCCATCGGTAATAGGCTGGTAGGGGTCATTCCAGGGATGGTGTTCATTTCCAAAACCTGCGGAATTCCTTGGTTGTCGAGAATGACATCCACACGAGGGAACCCTCGTCCTCTTAATACGTGAAACACTTGAGTTGCGACTTGCCTGCACCGATCTGCTTCATCTTCAACTATATCTGCCGGGCAAATGTATTCGGTTTTTCCTGACGTATATTTAGCTTCATAGTCATAAAATCCGGACTTGGGGCGAATGTGAATGATCGGCATGGGTGTCAATTCATTCATTCCAATTGCCAGAAGTTTTCCATCAATAAATTTCTCTACCATTACTTCTTCTGAATAAGCAAATGCGGTTTCCAATGCTGGTTTCCATTGGCTCTCATCTTTAACGATGGTTACCCCTAGACTCGAACCCTGATTGGTTGGCTTGACGACAACAGGAAGATCCAGCGTCCGGGATATTTCTTGATTTTTATAGAGCACTTCATAATTGGCTGTGGGTATCCCATGAAACTTTAAAATTTCCTTGGACTTTAATTTGTCATAAGCCAGAGCACTCCCCATAACCCCTGACGCGGTATAAGGAATTTTGAAATATTCGAGCAGGCCTTGAACACATCCGTCTTCCCCAAAAGTCCCGTGAAGAGCCAGAAAAGCCACGTCGATCTGGTTCGACTTGAGCGTGTCTCCAATATTGTGGTCAACATGTATCGGCAAGGCGTTCAACCCTTTCCTTTTAAGAGCATCAAGGACAGAGTTTCCGGTGACGATTGAGACCTCACGCTCGGGAGAAAGTCCTCCCATGAGCACTCCAATAGTTTTATTTTTTAAATTACCCAAAATAATTCTTACAAACTCTCTTTAAGAAGGTCCGCCCTGGCCTTTGCCAAAAGGACTGAATAACAAAGGAAGGTGACCTTTGTGTGCGGACCGATTTAATATTATTACTTCTCCAGTTCACTCACCTACGCTGACAATTTCGGTTTGTAACTCAATGCCAGTTTTTTTCATCACTTCTTCTTGAATATTCTCAATCAAACAGTTCACCTCTTTAGCCGTTGCGCCCCCCTT
>JABGWU010000170.1 GCA_018645475.1 Opitutia bacterium | reverse complement strand
ACTCAGTCGAAATGATAGGCTTTCCAAAACCCTGAATGCCTTGCTCTTCTATAACCTTCTTTTCCTGCAAGGCCTTTAATAGTTCAGGAGGGACTTCTGAAAGTGGGACAACCTTTAGTTGATTTGATGAGATGGGCATAGGCATAGAGGGCTTGGTGATAAAACGGGGGTGGTGATGATTTGACTATTTACTGCGAAAATCATTTTTTGCTTCCCGAATGTATACAGAAACGGACCTTCTAGATTTTGAATATCGTTCTTTATATTCCCTATTAGAAATGCTTTCTACTCCCGTGTGAAGGGCATCGGGCGCTAAAAGTTTTGTGATTTCTGTACTATTCACTAGATTGGAAATTGTTATATCACTACCGGTATTAAGAATTTCAAAAACCTTGCTTTTGACGAGTTCTTGTAAGGGTGAGACTTTCTTTCCTTTTTTTTCGGGAGGAATTGATGAGTTGAGAGCAGGTTTTAGTGATTTGAAAATTAAAGAAACTTTTTTAGGAGTTTTTATTTCAAAACGATCAAATTGTTTTTGTGTTTTTGAGTGATTAATCCATGACTTAAATTCTGATGGGGTAAATAGTGCTTGAAGGGCAAGTGAAAAAGGTTTGGCTGAATCAAAAAAAGGGGCAGATTTATTAAGATTGTTTAGCTCTCCAGTATCTATCGCATTGGTTAAATATTTTAAAAAGTTTTTTTGTTTTCGTGTGCGTCGATCTTCAAACGCAACTTCATTAACAAAAAATAACCGTTCGCAATCTTCACCCGACCAGTGTAGTTTGGCTAGATACTCTTCGGGATTAATGGTGGTCGATTGTTGATATTGTTCTTCTTGCTCCAAAGCAAAATTTTGATCCTCTATTGTTGATTGTGGCTTTTGAGTTTTCTTGTTCATTTGTTCATAAAGTAAAGAGGGCAAGTCGCTACTCAACTACATCTTGAAATCTGATTTTGAAGTCCAATATTATATTGTTTTGTGTGGGAACAAAAGAGGGTATTGAGGCTTCAAGCTTTTATTGAAATACATCTAGCTTGCATATTGCATGAGTATTGATTGGCATGGAAGAAAAGCCTTATAAATCGCCCTCACCTCAGTCCTCTCCCCTCAAGGGAGAGGAAGCAAAAAGTCCCTTCTCCCCTGGAGGGAGAAGGTTAGGATGAGGGGGGTAATGAGGTTGAAACCATTCCTTTCAGGCCTGACTGTCAAGTAGGTTTGATCTGAAATGAATTTTACTGAATGCTACTTACTTGGTGAGGTTTCCAGGAATATTCATGAGCTCGTTTAAAATAGCTCCCGGTTTTTCGGTCAGCGATCTATGTGCCTGGGGAGTGACGCTGGGGGCGCTCAGTTTTCCATCGACTTTGAAATAGGTTTCGATGATCCCGCCTTTTTTTCCGCCTGTTAAAATTTGACCGAGCAGAGGAATGGCTTTAATGGTTTCGTCGAGCATCTGCATTGGCATGACTTTGATCTCTGCGTTTATCGTGTCTTTTCCCAGATCGGCATCGCCGAAGACCTGCATATTGAGTTGTGAGCTTTTCATTTCAAAGTTGTCGGTATTGACTAGACCCTTAACAATTTTAAAATCCCCGCCCAAATATTCATAGTTCAAGCCTGCTTTTTTGGCATCCAAGAGAGATGTGGGATTCAAAATAGTCAATATTGTTTCCAGAGCGCCAAGTTCAGGAAGGTTGCCGTCAACAAGCTTTAATTTGATATCTCCGGATAATTGCTTTGCGATGTCAGGAAAGCCTTTGCCATTTTCAGGAAGAGCGCCATTGAGTTTGCCTTGCAGGCCCAAAGGCCCTGCCAGTTGTTTCGCGAAGTCCTCGACTTTTAATTTATCGCCTTTGAATTTTAAGCGGTAGGCCCCCGACGGTGGTAGGAAGCTACCTGCAAGTTTTAGTTCCCCGTTTTTAGGGAAGACTCGACCTTCGACCAGGTCTATTTGTTTTGGGTTGATTTTAAATTTGGTTTGAACTTTTTTAAATTCCAATCCTGCAGTTTTAAATGCATCCAGTTCTAGCAGGGCGTGGGTAAGATCCTTTGAGCTATCTTTAAGAGTTAGATTAGCCGTCTCGATTGTGTTCTTTTTTTCTCCTGTCCCAAGAACAAGCTTACTTGCTGTGAGAGTTCCTGCCGCTTTGATATTTGTATTATTATCAGATAAAGGACCTTTTACTTTAAGTTGGCCCGCGAGTTTTCCCGATGCGGGAATCCAGTCGCCCTTTTTGATGCCTTGAATCCAAGCCAGATCAATTTGCTCCAACCCGATATCTGTGTCGACGGTTTTAATGCCTGCTTCTTTGAGACCGAGGCTCCCTTTGACAGATGCATTGCCTCCCAATAGTTTTGCGGTGATATCGTGTTGTAATTGATTATTATTGAGAGATGCACTGCCTTTAAGTTTGCCGAGTTCAGCGTTACCCGTTTTGCCTTTTACATCGAGTGGCAAACTTATATTTT
>JABGWU010000017.1 GCA_018645475.1 Opitutia bacterium | reverse complement strand
TTAAAATTCCCATAAACTCCATCGATATTTAAATCCTGAATTTTCCGATATGTCTCCTCGTCCACATCCTCTTTCAATTTTACCCAACGAACTTTCTTAATTTCACCTTTAAAATTACTTCCTTTCCTGACCTTCCTAGACGCTGCAGCCTCGATTTCCTCAACAGGCAATTCTAACAATTCTGAAAGTATAAGAAATTTATCTATGTCTTCATCATCAATTGAATGTGGATCCATTCCTACATTAACCACGGACCTTGTTGTAGCCATAAGGTTCCCCTTCCTATCTACAATATCGCCACGCCTTGCTTTTAGTGTAACAACATTCTTCCTTGCCCCCTGTGCAAATTCTGAGAAATCATTTGCCTTGAACACCTGTAGGTATACGAGCCTACCACCCAAAGAGCAGAAAGTTATAGAGACAGCAAAAAAAACAAGGTAAAAACGAAAGGGAGAGATGAAAACACTCTTCATTTTACCGCGTCCCGGCAAATTCTCCCTGAAGTTTATAAATGCCAGCCCCCCTGACACCTACCCGACTGCTCATATCTGAGCTTGAAACATGATATGTATTCTTTCCTAGCGGCATGAACAACCTCCCAGCCACCATAACAGCCAAAGAAGAAGGTCTTAGAGACTTTGAGCGCTGTCCTCTCAATTCATAAACTTCACGGCCCACAATTTCCATTTTACCCTCCAACTGACCACAATTTTTCGCTACAGAAGAAATCTCCATTCTCAACCAGACAATCGACAAAGCTCCCCCACCAAACAAGAACAACAACCCCAACCCCAAAGCCACCAAATATTTATTGTAACTCTTTTGCTGTCGACTCATCACAAACTTGATTGATTAATCTTTCTCATAACTCTAAGACGAGCGGAACGACTCCTTGGGTTATCCTCCACTTCCTTTTTCGAAGGTGATATTATCTTTGTAGTCAATAACTCGGCATAAGCTGTTCGCTCATCCAGCACACTCCGATCCCCCCGATGCTCGGGTCGACCAGACATTTTACGCATAAACCTCTTAACCATACGATCTTCCAGCGAATGAAAAGAAATCACGGCCAGAACGCCACCTGGCTTAAGAGCCCTGAAAGCTTTTGGCAATGTAAGCGCCAAAGCCTCCATCTCTCCATTAATTGCGATTCTGATACCTTGAAAAGTTTTTGTAGCCGGATGAATTCGCTGCCTAACACGAAAACCGCCAACTGCCTCTGCAACTAATTCTGCAGCACTCATAGTCCTCTGAAGTACGCCCGTGCCTCGTGCCTCTAAAATTGCATTGACCACTCGATTCCACCGCCGCTCCTCACCATACTCCCTAACTGCCCTAACTAGGCTATCTCGAGACGCGGTCTCCAGAAATTCTGCAGCACTTATCCCCACCCGAGGATCAAGCCTCATATCAATCGGCGCATCCAAGCGGAAAGAAAAGCCCTTCAATGGCTCCATCAACTGAAACGATGATATTCCAAGATCCATCAGAATTCCGTCAAAATCCTCCGGAGAAGAAACTTCGTCCATCCTCTGAAAACTTAGATCATGAAATGTGAAACGATCCCCATACAAAGATTTAGTTTTGCTAGAACGAACTTCTGCATCCGGATCACAATCAAAAGAAACCAATTCAGTCGAATTATTTGCTCCAAGTATTGCCTCAGAGTGCCCCCCTCCCCCATATGTCAAATCCGCAAAACGGCCACCCTTATCAGGCTCAAGGAAAGCAAGACTCTCATCCAGCAACACTGGAACATGCCTTACCATGGAAGGCGCACACACAAATTCAACCGCACCACAATACATCTGAAATAACCGATTCCCCGTTTAAGTTTACACCACCCATCAAACTACCAAAAAAACAGACGCGAGGGAATCGGGGCAGTTCAACACAATCTCCCTTTATGAAAGCAACCACCCTAAAAGTTGCTAACAGAATGTGTTTTTGAATCATAACCCCAACTCCCTCATCGCATCAAAAATATTTCTCTCGTCCGCAACCTCACGCTTTTCGTAACGACCTTCGGACCAAATCGCAAAAGCAGAAAAGTTTCCCACCAAAACAGCCTTACCAGAAATTCCAGCGTGCTCCAAAAGCTTGTCATTCAAATTAATACGCCCTTGCTTATCACAGCCAAATGAATGGGCCTTAGAAAACAACTCCATGAGTAATGCCTGAGCTCTTGCATCACTTAAACTTGCCGATGCCACCTTCTCCTCTAAGCGAGAGACCATTTTAGGAGGATAAACCGTTATGTACCCCCCAGGGTTAGGTAAAGCAAGATAAGTATTATCACCACCAGAAATACGCCACTTGGAAGGAATCGTAACACGGCCCTTGGAGTCCAACGCATGAACGAACTCTCCAACAAAATAGGTTGTATTATCTTCCGCCATTTCTAATCCAATATTTATCCACTAAATTCCATTTCCACCCACTTTGTGCCATTTTAACCCACCCTGGTCAAGATTTTTTTTTATTTTTTTTATTTTATCTTAAATTTACGATTCACATTTGTTTACTTTTCACCTAGCAAGTGCTAATGACAATGTCCTCCTAAATGAAAAAGATTGGAAAAATCAGGGCAGATGAACTTGTGCTCCAATTAGGTCTCTGTGAAAGCCGAACCCAAGCACAGGCATGTATTATGGCGGGTCAGGTTAGACTGGGGACTGAAAAAATTGACAAAGCTAGCAAACTTATCAGTAAGGAAAGTAAATTAATTCTAGACCGTCCACTACCCTATGTTGGTCGAGGTGGATTGAAGCTAGAAAGTTTTTTAGAAAAACACCCACTCCCCATTAAGGAGATAAGTATTCTTGATTTGGGTGCGTCAACTGGTGGTTTTACTGATTGCCTACTACAAAAAGGAGCAAGCACGGCAACTTGCGTGGATGTAGGACGTGCTCAATTACATTACAAATTAAGAACAGATCCTCGTGTAATTAATTTTGAAAAGACAAACTTAAGGGATTTAACGAAAGACAAACTGGTGAATTTCCCATTTTCTATTATCGTGATGGACTTGTCTTTTATTTCTCTCACAAAAGTACTTGTCCGTGCGTGGAGTTTTTTATCGATCGGAGGAACCCTAATTGCACTGGTAAAACCCCAGTTTGAATGCGAAAAAAAAGAAGCGGATCGAGGACGGGGAATTATAAAAGATGAACACATTCATCAAAGAGTTCTTAAAGAAATAAGTTGTTTTGCCGAGCAGAAGCTTGAAAATTCAGATCTGATTGCCCAAGAAGAAGCCATTCCCAAAGGAACTGACGGGAACACTGAATTTTTCTTAGCTTGGAGAAAAAAAGCGTAAATTAAAAAGCTGAATCCTTGGAGAGTTCTTTCTGTAATAAATCTCCCAAAATAAGATCGCGATCCGATTCCGACCTAGATTGTTCGATTTCTTGAACGCGAGTCACAACCTCCTCGCTTTTAGTTTGCACTGCTTTTAAAGAATAAACTTCATTTAACTTGACGAAAACGGCTCTTCCTTCCGCTCTTTCTAATTCAGTCCAACCATCGCCCAAGTCTAGATTTGGACATGCCTCAATCAACTGAACGGAAAGAGTGCGATTTTGATTATGCTGATCCTGTTCACCCCTGACATCATCAATTGATTTATCCAAAGCTACCTTTCTTGAAGTTTGCTCTTTGGTGGCATTGGATTCTCTCTCGGCTGTGGTAATTTCTTCGCGCTCACTTTCCAACTTGGTTAATCGAGAACGAAGGAGTTGATTTTTAAAATCAAAAGAACTCTGCAATGAAGATAAGCTTTTTCCATCAACTGAAATTAAATCACCGCGATTCAGAACAGATTGATTATTTTCGTTTTCCTGCAATGCAGATAATGCTTCGTCGGTCCATGCAATGAAAGTATTGGATTGAATTTCATTCCTAAACTCGCGGTATAAATCGGCGAAGGAAACATTTTCAAATTCCCTAGGCATTTCTGTGGTTTTCCTGTCTAGTATGAAAATTGAAAAACCATCGCGAACTGTTCTGGTTGAACGGGTAAAAAAGAGACGTTCATTCAGAGCTAAAACTTCCTCCAAAGGCTCGCGGTTATTCCTTCTTTCACTCTCTCTTCTCTCCATTCCAAGAATCGCTGCCTGTACCCCCATATCCTTGACAGCAAAAGAAATTTTTCGTTGATTTCCTCCATTCACTTCTAGTAAGGAATTAATTTCCTCTGAATTTCTTTTTTCAGAGAATGTGGAATATTTCGTTCGAATTTGATCTCGAAGCTCATTGAGTTGTCCAAGGAAATCCAATGAACTCTCACGAGCTAAATCCTGTGCCTCCCGTTCAGCATCAAGTCTGTCTTCTTCTATAATTCGTAGTCTTATCTCTTCCCGTACATCTTCAAAAAGAACAACTTTTTGCTCGGTCTCATTAGCCTCTGGCAATTCCGAAGAAAGAAGGTTCAGTGATTGTCCTGATTCATTTGAGTCGTTCTCACCAGTAGGCCCCTTTTCTCCTTCTAGCAAAAGGGCAGGTTCCGGCGGAGTAGGAACAGGATTAAACTGGTCACGATTCAAATCAAAGTAAGTACGTAATCGAGACTCCTCAGGTTCAGGTGGTAAGGAAATAAAGTCTTTTGTGGCAAAGGTAACCATAGTTGCAAATGTTCTGGATGGTTCCATGAAAACATCCTCATTTTTATTCTCCTCGTGAAATGCCTTCAGCTGTCCAGCCAATGGATCATTTATGAGAAGGGAAGTACCTTTGCCTGTAAAAGTCGGATACACATTCGGAAGTTTGTCCATAATGGGCAAAACTTTGATAGAATTACTTGAATCGGATTGTATCGTAAAATCGAAATCTTCTTTTTTCAAAGCCTGCCTCAAATTCTCAATGGAATTGGCGACATTGGTACCGATCAGCACTTGTGACTCGGATGAATTTCGATCCATGTTTTTCGCCACAAAAAGAAAATCCTTTTCTTTCGAGCCATATGAAATCTTCAATGAATCATTCTCTTGAGGTTTTTCATCCAAGGAAATGCTAACAATATAGGGAGTAGTAGCATTAAGATCATCGGAATTTAAAAGGAGTAAATTGGCGTCCCAAGCAAACTGATTAGCAAACAAATCAAGTTCTCCTTCTTTGTCTAAGGTAAAACCGCCTTCCGAATAAATTTGATCCACTTGATTAGCCCGGAAGTGCCTAAATAGGGTCGATTCCACAAAGCTTGTTTTTACCCCTTGGCGTATTCCAACATACTCAAGAGCTCGGGTACGATTTTCATCCGTCGTCAAGTTGGGGTCCAATTCACGAACATATCGGTTAAACCCGTCATTAATTCCAATATGTGATACCTCCTCCGATAAATACCCCCATAATTTAGCTTGGCCATCCATGACCAGTTTAGCACGCAGAGATGCCTGAGAAAACTGGGGGTCATATGCACCGGAACGGGCAATTTCTCTAGCTTTAAAATTTTTAGGCAAATTCGGCCATGATTGCATGAAGCCAAAAAGCCTCTGCAGAGCAGAACGATCAATATCCTGTTGATTCGCTTGAAAAGCGGCTTGCAATTGAGCCTGCAAGGATTCCATAAATTTTTTATCAGCTTCCCCCATACTTTCGGCCAAGGGAGGGATAATCGCACCAAAATCAGATGCAACCCGGTTTTCTATGGATAAAAAGCGCATCTCATCAGGGTCATTAAGATCATGACCATAAAACTCCTTTTTTTCCCGATTGGGATCCGGAAACAAATCGAATATCGATGTCCCTTGGGCGAGGTATAAAACGAAGGAAATAATAACAACGACAAGTAGAAGGATAAAAACGATCCTTCCTTTCTTCGAAATAAAATTTTGTAATGCTGTAATCATGAGGCTAAAGATGAATAAAAAGGTAATATGATGAACATGAACCGAAATACGTCAAACTTTACAAGATGCTAAATCTTTTCAATTAATTCGGCTTCAGAACAGGACGGTCGGAAAAAATTAATGAACTCATCCAGCTTTGCCGCCTCGTTCCGTCTTCATTCAGGAAAGGTCGAGTTATAAGCATTTTATCCAAATATAAATTATTTCCATCATCTTTCTCCCAACTAAGAAAATACTTGTAGGTTTCATTGGGCTCAACCTTACCCAATTCATTCGTTTTTTCGAAATGGACGCTTACTGTGATTTTATCTCCTCCCCATTTCCATGTACCCGAAAATATTTGTTCCTGACCCGCGGTCTCAACTTGAACCTTATTTTCCTCCAAAAAAATAATTTTAAATGGATAAGAGGCTTTGCGAGATTTGCCCTCATTACGCATGAGCAAAATGGGACTCCCATCATCGTTGCTTAATCCGTCTTTAGTCTGAAAGGCAAAACGGGCACCACTTTTAACAATAAAATACTCGGACGGTGATTTACCATCTTCAAAAAATATACTTCTATATCCATCCTCAACCTTCCATTTCCCCGTTCTAACCACTTCCTTCATTTTGGGATGTTGGAATGTGAGTTGGCAAAGAAAGCCCTCCGGAACCTGCCGTAAAACAACTTCAATTCTGCATTTATTACCCTGAACGATAAGGGGTGCTTCGTAAACCTCGTACACCCAGTCCTTAATCTCACCTTTAAAACTACCTGCAGGATCTTTTTGCCCACAGGAGCACAAAAAAAAGAGAATACATAAAAGAACTGAGTTAACCTGAGCCGGCATTGTTACTTGAGTATATACATTGTGAGTGTAATTAAAGAGAAAATTATCGACATTCAATCTTATCCCCGTTGGAAGTATTCATTTTTTTCAATTCCCGATGATACATCCAACTCGCCAATAAAAAACCAATAGCAAAAAACATAGACCATCGTACATTATCTTTCTCATCCTTAATAAAAAGCAATTCTGATTTTTGAATTTTCCCCAGACTCGATTTTATTCTTTCCTCGGGATACAATCTGGGTGCTTCACTTCCTACGACCCCTGGAATGTAAGTATGCTTCGAATCCTTCCGCTTGACCAGAAGCAGTGCATCCCTCTGTCGATCATACTTTAAGAAATCATCCCAAATAAAATAATCCTCTACGGAAGTTTTCCCTTCCCCAATGAACTGCCAAAGTTTTTTCCCACTAGCTTGTTCCCTGCTTTTTTTAAAACGTTTAAATTTCAATTTAAACAAACCATCCTCCTTACTCCACTCACCAACGACATCCTGCCCGCCATCACCATCTTCATCATAATTCCCAGGAACAATACCCCAGGCTTGTCCCGTAAAAACTCCCGCACCCAATTGATAGCTATCAAGTAATCCCTCCAGCGAATATTCTGTCCATGGAGACGGTGCAAGAAAAAGGTAGCATGAATACAAAATGTAAAAGAAAAAAGAAACTCCTCCCACCAATCCGGTTATTCCTCGCTTCGTCCTAAGTGTACTGACTCTTTCATTAAGCTTGAACTTTAACTCCCTTTTTAAGCGAAGTTCCTCCAAATCAACTTGTGAATCTTCGGAGTTCAATTCCACTTTAATGCCAAAACGGGAAATATCTCCGATTTGGGGTAGTGCATCCATGGAATGAGCACAGGTTTCAAAGGATTCCCTGCCTTCCAAACCAATAGCTCGTGACACCCACTCCTCCCATTCAGTCCAATGAATAGCAGTCGAAGACTTTCCTCTCGTTTGTTCCATTACCCACTGAGCAATTTTTCCTAACGCAAATAAATCCCACTTTTCTTCCGGCATTTCCAAATGGTCAACTCCATTTGGGCGAAAACCCTCTCCAATTAAATAAGAAGCTCGACTATCCATATTTGTAACAGAGACTTCCTTTCTCTCCTCTTCGGACAGACCAAACGGAGTAAATAAATTTAACCGATATAATCCAAACTCGGTAACAAATCCTTCCCACTCCCCCTGAACATTTTTCTTAACTAATATATTTGATGGCTTCAAATTACCGTGGCAAACCCCTGAAAGATGGGCCTTGTAAATCCCTTGATGCAGGCATGCCATAATCGATAATAAATGATCAGATGAAATTTCATGAGGTTCGTACTCGCAAAGATTCTCAAGGTTTTGAATAAGGCATATCTCTGTGGTTTTACCCTCATCATTACTTTCGTTCCCCTCAGCTATAACCTCAGTCTCCATTCCCCCAAGCCATGGATATCGGATCCAATGCTTCCACTTAGTCACACCGGAACTTTGCACCGGCCAAATCCCTGGTCCATCGAGCTGTTCTAAAGTTTGGACTTCCTGTAAGAAATAATCCTGAAATCCTTTTCTTTCTGAAATCTCCCGCGGAATTAATTTTATGTAAAATTCTTTTCCCTTTATCTCCCCCTCCGAACCCAGACAATGATAACTTTGACCACATGAACCTTCCCCCAACCAATTTAAAATGCGGGTAGTTCCAATACGAGTTCCAGAAGAAAGCATAGTGTTGGTTTAAAAGTTCACTCCTTCCAGATCATCCCCATTTTAATTTATTTCTCAAAACTCTGAAGTAAGAGTGATCGTTTAATTCAAGAAGTGGAAATGTTTTTTCTGCAAGTGTTACCTGAATTGGGAAATCAGGAATTTTTTCAAAAGCGGGCTGACCATCAGCAGAAACCAATGGATCGTCAACATTATCCAAAGCTTTAATCTGAAGGGATACACCAGCAGGAAAAACCACGCTTCGACTTGTTAGAGTGTGAGCTGAAATAGGAGTCATCATTACAACTTGTGCATCCGGGTGAACAATTGGTCCTCCAGCAGCAAGGTTGTAAGCCGTTGAACCGGTCGGCGTGGAAAATACAATACCATCACACCCAAAATCAGCGACACGCTCATTTTCCATATGAACAGAAAATCGGGCGAGTCGACCATTTGTTCCGCTTTTTATTACTAAATCGTTTAGGGCAAGCTTCGACATCCCGCCTGCGTCCTGATATTCAATCATACTTCGATACCTGATACGATATCCACCAGAAAAAAGAACGGGAAGAGAATCTTCCATCTCTTCAGGAGAAAATGTGGCCAGAAAGCCTAATTTACCATGGCGAATTCCAACTACAGGGACTTTATATCGAACCGCTTCGTTCATCATTCCAAGCAAAGTGCCGTCGCCTCCTACAATAAAGCACGCGTCCACGCCCTCAATAAATCCTGAAGGGCATGGAAACTCAGAAGTTTTGATCAAAGAAACTCCATTGCTTTTCGCAAGTTGCTCCAAACCGGTAGCCAAATCTTCAGCTCCGGGTTTGGAGGCATTAATGACAATCGCAATTTTTTTAAGGGGCTTCATCTAAATTTCAAAAGGATAAATGTAAATTAAGAGATTTAATCTAGCCAAAAGATAGCCATTCGGTCAAGTGTCTGAACGCCAAACCAATTCACTTAATGAAATACCTTTTCCATGAACCGGAATAAGCAATTGATCATGATCGTAATATTTACGAAACCATTTTCTTTGCTTTGATGCGAGTTGCCTAGTTGAAACCTGAATCGCATCAGCCAGATTGTCTCTCTTTATTTCACCACGCAGATATGCCAATGTTTCCCGATATCCAACTGCGGAAGATGCCGGATAATTTTGCATTAAACCAAGTTTAATTAATTCTTCAACTTCTTCAATTAATCCATTAGACAACATCCATTCCGTTCGACTTTTGATTAATTCGAGAAGCTCTTTATGATCTCTATCGAGCAGGCAGGTTTTTTTTTGGAATTCAGAATATGGAGTAGGCTTTTTTTCAAATTCTCTTTGTAACTCCTGAAGGGTTAAACCTGTACTCAGACACCTTTCAAGAGATTTAATCGCCCGCACAGGATTGGCCTGATCCAATTCACCCAACCCAAGAGGATTTAATTTTTTTAATTTTTCAAGCAATCCATCAAGCCCATCCTCACGATATAAAAGATCAACCCTTTCCTTTATTTCATCGCTTACAGAGACTTCATCAACCACCGCAGAGAAAAAAGAACGAAGATAAAATCCACTTCCCCCAACCACCAGGATTTTTGAACCTTTTAAATATGCATTTGTAATGATATTTTTGGCATAATTTAAATATTTAGAAACATCAAAACGTTGGCTAACCTCAGATAAATCTAAGCCATGATGCCTCACTCTTGCTTGCTCTGCAGCAGAAGGTTTCGCGGAACCGATGTTCATTCCCTTGTATAAGGCAATTGAATCACAGGACAAAATATCGGCTCCGTTTGCTTCCGCCCATTCTAAAGCCAGCTGAGTTTTCCCAGAAGATGTGACTCCCGCCAAAAAATAAAGCGTTGAGCTTGTTTTATTCACCAAGGGAAAATTAAAGGGGAAGTTTTACATGGTTAAAAGCCCAGATGACAAATCTTTCGCCCGGGCTCCAATTTTTTCGATCATCAGTTCAGGGTCACCCAAATTTTCAGAAATACAATTAACTAAAGCACTCCCAACTACCACCCCATCTGACACTTCACCTACCTCACGAACATGATCGGGGCTCGAAATACCAAAACCAACCACCACAGGAAGTTCAGTGTATTTCTTAATAATGCTCACTCTATCCCCTAAATCCTGGGCAATATCTTTTCTCTCCCCTGTTACTCCTGCCCTTGAAACATAATAAACAAATCCGGAGACACTCTCCATAATTTGGGGAATTCGGCTCTCTGGAGTGGTAGGAGCAACGATAAAAATATTTTTTATTCCCTTATCCCTACAACATGAAACCAATTCACTCGCTTCCTCCGGTGGTAAATCCAAGGTTAAAAAACCATCCACTCCCGCAGAAACGGAACGATTGACATATGCCTCAATACCCTGTGAGAAAATCAAATTATAATAAGTATAAAAAACGATAGGCACCTCGGAAAACTTTCTAATTTCTTCAACTAGGCGAAAAACATCATCCTGTTGACACCCTGCCTCTAATGCTCGTTGAGCAGCTAATTGATTAGTCAATCCATCTGCCAGCGGGTCTGAAAACGGGACTCCTAGTTCAAGTAAATCCACTCCCTGTTCGATCAATTTTAGACAAATCGCAAGGGAAGTGTCAAAATTAGGGTCACATGCACACACATATCCCACAAAGGCGGGACGCTGTTTTTCTTTGCAGCTTGAAAAAAGTTTCGCGATTCGGTCAATATTCTCCATAAGTATATGCAATGCATCTATTCTCATCATCTGCCCAATTGGCAATGGTAAAGCTTGCCAATCTGCTTTTTAATTAAGTGATTTTTATTTACCGAGTCCTGTATCCCATACTTTTTATCGTTTTATCTCCTTACTACCTAAGGAGAATGATCAAACGAGGAGGCTATAGAAAAAAACTTCGATACCGGCTTGGCTGGTGGCCTCATTTACCCCCTAAAGGTTCCGATAAAAAAAGAATTTGGATACAGGCAGTAAGCGTTGGTGAACTCTCCTCCATACAATCTTTACTTCAATCATTTATTAGCGACCCAAAAATCGAAGTTGTCCTAAGTGGTACCACAAGCACGGGTCAAAAAATAGCGGAAGAAAAATATGCGAAAAATGTTCTCGCCTATGGCCCTTTCCCATTAGACTGGTTTCCATTCTCATCTCTTGCCTGGTCTAGAATTCAACCGGATCTTGCTATTTGTGTGGATAGTGAACTTTGGCCAGAACATATGTATCAGGCGAAAAAAAGAGAAATTCCATTTTTCATTGTCAATGCCAGACTGTCCGATCGGTCCTTTTCACGCTTGAGCTCAATGGGCATTTTTCAAAATCTTTTAATTCCTCACAATTTACAAATTCTCGCATCTTCCGAAAAACAGAGACAGAGGTGGATAAAGATTGGATTAGAAGATAAAAAAACATTTAACACTGGAAATCTAAAAATAGACATTGCACCATACCAGCCGACCATTACTGAAAAAAAGAATAAGAAAAAAGAAGAACTTGGATTTCCTGCATCATCGATCGTTTTGGTCGGAATTTCAACTTGGCCGGGGGAAGAAAAAATTTTACTGGAATGCCTAGAAGAAATTCGTGATAAAAAAATAGACGCCAGACTACTTCTAATACCCAGACACGCCGAAAGAAGAGAATCAATTTTAGAAAACTTGAATGCTTTTCCCTTTTCCTTTCAACAAAGAACTCGTCCGAAAGAAAATCATAAAGAAAATCTTGCCTACCTGGCTGATACCACAGGGGAACTTAACGAACTCATTCAATCCGCAGATCTCGCCTTTTTGGGCAAAACTCTACCCCCTCGTCACGAAGGGCAAAACCCAATTGAACCCATTTCGATTGGACTTCCATTAGTAATAGGCCCCAAATGCACGAACTTTAGTGAAACTTGTGATGAATTATTGCATAGAGGTGCAGTGGAACAGGGAAACTCTCCTGATGAAATTAAAATGATAATCATTCAGTTATTACAATCTGAAACCCAAAGGGAAGTTATGAGAAATGCAGGACTAAAATGGCGAAAAGAACAAGGCTCCCCCACCCTTAATGCATACAAAGAATTACAAAAATATTTGGCTTAAAAAAATCTCTATTCAGATTAAACTTTGGAATTAATAAAGGAAATAATATCCGTAAGTAATGGCTTAGGCCAAATATGCCAGGAGCTAGTCCTTCGAATTAAAGAAGCATGACCGTGAGAATTATAAAGTTTCATTTTTGCATCCCCCCCCGCATCGTTGATCTTTTTTGCAAATTTAGAAGCGGTTTCGTGTCGAATAATCGGATCAAAAAAACCATGCATTATAAAAAAAGGTGGTATTGCAGCTTCAGGTTCTATGCCCATTGGCATCATTTGTTCAGCAGCAATTTCAGCAGGAAAAAGGTTACGGTATAGGAATTCTTTTGTGGGATCGAATTGAAATGGGCATGCCATGGGAATAATTCCCTTGATCCAATCCAATCCTCCTCCCCATTTTTTTAAATATTGGGAATCAAGTCCAACTAAGCTTACGCTATGACCACCCGCAGAATGCCCCATAAGAAAAATCTTATTTTTATCGCCACCAAATTTCTTCACATTCTCCCGGGCCCACTTCACGGACAAAGCAACATCCTCAGGAAAAGATGGGAACTTTACCTCTGGATATAACCTGTAGTCTATGGTTATAAATAAAATTCCGTTTCGGGCTAATTGTTTTCCAATTGAACGATGATAATCCTTTTGTCCCCATCGCCAGCTACCACCATGAACAAAAATAATAACCGGAGAACGATTACATTTTTCTGAGGTGACCACATCAAGGATTTGCTTGGCATTTTCCCCGTAGGCCAGGTCAATATGTTCCTCTATCTTAATTTCTTTGGCTAACCAAGTGGCACCAAACGATGAAATTTGGATACTTAAAAAAGTAAAAATAATCCTAACTCTTAAAATCACAAAGCAAAGTAAAATGGGGCGACAGACCGGATTCGAACCGGCGACCCTCGGCACCACAAGCCGATGCTCTAACCAACTGAGCTACTATCGCCATAATTAAGATTTTATTTCTAAAGATGATCAACCATTCGTCAACGAGAAAGCATGTCTTACGCAACCGAGCTTTCTTGACCAATCGTTCAATCTCAGGCATTTTAAGTCTTTTTATAATTATGTTACAAGCAGGAATTGTTGGACTACCTAATGTAGGCAAAAGTACTCTATTTAATGCCCTTACCAAAACACGTAAAGCAGAGGCTGCTAATTACCCGTTTTGTACGATCGACCCAAATGTTGGAGTTGTCCTTGTACCGGATGAGAGGTTGCCTAAGTTAGCATCTATGGTTGGTACTCAAACCATCATTCCTGCCGCAATTGAAATGGTTGACATTGCAGGCTTGGTTGAAGGAGCAAGCAAAGGAGAAGGACTGGGTAATAAATTTTTAGCCAATGTCAGAGAAGTGGATGCCATTGTCCACGTCGTGAGATGTTTTGAAGATGAGGATATCATTCACAACATGGGTCGGGTCAACCCAGTGAGCGATGCCGAGATTATCATGACCGAATTAGTTTTAGCAGATGTGGAATCTGTTACCGGTCAACTTCACAAGACTACCAAAAAAGCTCGGGGAAATGATAAGGAAGCAGAAATTAGTGTGGCACTTTTGGAACGACTCCTTCCACACCTGAACGAAGGAAAACCCGCTAATCTATTGCCCATGGATGAAGACGAAAGGAAGAGACTGAAAAGTTTTTGCTTACTCAGCGCGAAGCCAATGCTCTACGCATGCAATGTAAAGGAAAATGAAATTGCAGATTTTTCTTCCAATAAATATGTCCAGGAATTAAAGGACTGGGCTGCTGAACAACAAGACGCAGATTCATGTGTAATCTCTGCCAAAATGGAAGAGGAATTGTCCGAACTGCCTCAAGAGGATGTTGATGAGTATTTAGAAGCGATGGGTGTGTCTGACTCCGGAGTATCAACACTGATTCAATCCACTTACGACCTGCTCGGGCTTGCATCCTACTTAACTGCGGGTGAGAAAGAAACCCGTGCATGGACCTTCAAAAAAGGTATGACTGCACCTCAGTGTGCGGGTGTTATTCATACCGACTTTGAAAAATCTTTCATTAAAGCAGAAGTCGTTTCCTATGGAGATCTAATTACCGCAGGTTCCATGCAGGCAGCCAGAGAAGCTGGTAAACTTAGGCTCGAGGGAAAAGAATATATTTTTGCCGACGGGGATGTCACCCTCTTCAAATGTAATGCCTAATACCGGGCTGCTTTGCTTGCCTAACAGGTTAATTTTCATAGTACTCAGTTTATTCATTCAAACTTTTCTTTGTCCCTGCCGTAAAAAAATAGCCTAAATTAGTAAAACATTTTTGTCTGAGTTTATAAGATTATTTTTTTCAATTACATTAGTAGATATAATTAATGATTCCCCACATCTTTCTCACACCTCTATTCTTACTTCTATAAACATGTTCATTCCCGTTAAAAGATTCCTTGGTGCATCCTTAAAGATTCTAGTCTCATCTTATTTTGTATTAACTTTTCTTTCATGTTCTGAAGAATCTTCCATTCAGTCATATTCTATACCCTCTGAATATGAAGGACCAATTGTAAGTTGGGAACTCCCTGATAATTGGGGAGAAAACCTTGATTTGTCTGGGCCTATGGCTGGTTCCTTTCATGTAAAAACCAAAGATGGTCCGCAAGGAAGAATTGGAGTTATGCCCTTTCGCGAGCTAGTATCCACAGTAGATGTCGCTAACATGTTTGGTCGGGAATTGGGTTATTCTACATTTAACGAATCCACCCTTGCCCCCCTAGTCCAAGAAAAGAAAATTGGGAACCGGACTTTTGAATGGCTCGTTCTAAATGCGAAAAGCGACCCTGCATTTTCTTCGCCTCGGACTGCCCTACTCGCACTGCTTAGGCAAAAAGATGAAACTTGGCTTTTTCCTTTTATAGCAGACCAAAAATTGATCATGAAAGAGTCCGAAAACTTTGTCCAGTTTCTAAATTCGTGCACACTACGATCTGCAAAAAATAAACCTATCATTGCACGTGCACCATCTCCACCAAGCAGATCAAGAAAGCCGCCACCCCCTATACCCCAAAATCCATGGACTTGGGAAATTCCATCCACATGGAAAAAAGGCAAACCTTCCTCCATGAGAATTGCCAGTTTAAAAGTTTCTGATCAAAACGGCAGCGAATTAGATATTTCTGTTACCACTTTCCCTGGCGATGTCGGTGGTCTTCTCGCCAATGTTAATCGTTGGATTGGTCAGATTGAATTATCTCCGATCAATCAGTCCTCATTAGAAAAATATTGTTCTTCCATCACAATAGCCAGTCAGGCGGGGCATCTTGTCGAAGCATATGGTCCAAAAGAAGCCGTACTGGCAGGTGTGTTGTTTTTAGAAGAAGAATCCTGGTTTTTCAAACTTCTTGGTAATCGAACCTTGGCTGAGAAAGAAAAGGAGAATTTCCTTTCTTTCATCAAATCAGTCGCTTCAAAATCTAATTAGAAACCTCGGATGAATAAACAAAAAGGTAGAAGTTCACTCGGTCAAAGAAGGAAGGATTTTAAATTTTTACTTCCACTTGCGTCCCTTCGTTTGACCATCACCCTACTCAGCCTATCCATGATTTTGATTTTTGTGGCGACGCTCGAGCAAGTAAGAATTGGAATCCGTGGAGCTCTTGCGGAATATTTTGAATCGTTTTATGGCATTTGGTACTACCCCGAAAAATTTTGGGGTGGTGAAATACTTCAAGATATTCCCCTACCCATCCCTGGGGGCTACTTACTTGGTGGTCTTCTTATCATAAATCTGACTGCAGCCTACATCGTACGATTCCAATGGACCTTTAAAAAAGGCGGAATTCAACTCATCCACCTAGGCATTATCCTCCTTTTGATTGGCCAACTGACAACCCAGGCGATTCAGGAGGAATCGAGGATGCAGATAAACAAGGGAGAAAAAAGTAATTACATCGAACGGTTTCATGGTGTTGAACTCGCAATTCGAGATGTAACCAATCCTGCAGAGGAGAAAGTAATCACTGTGCCACAGGAACTTCTTGAAAAAGGAGGCTCTTACTCTGAGAAGGCCATGCCCTTCACTGTAAATGTGCTTCATTTTGGAGTTAACTGTGACTTTGACTTTGCAAGTGCTGAGAAATCAAGGTCGCCAATGGCAGAAATTGTCAACCGGGGAGTGGGTCAGACCGCAAACCTCAATATTACTTCTAAAGAGGAAGATTTTGCTAGTGATGCATTAAATTTCGGGTATGTAATATTTGAATTATTGGACAATGGAAAAAGCCTGGGGAAATGGATGAGTATATCACATCCCGCGGGTAATCAAGTTTGGTCTCAAATGTCCCCCAAGCTCTCCGACATGGCCTTTCAGTCCATTCGACACAAAGGTAAATTATGGGGCGTCGCCCTTCGCCAGCAAAGAGAATATCTCCCTTTCTCGATTGAACTTTTGGATATAGAGAATGAATATTATCAAGGCACCGAGATTCCTTTTAATTTTGAAAGTGATATCAACCTGCACCTGGAGGGAAATCAAACTCGTCGGGCATTAGTCTACATGAATACTCCATTACGACATGGAGGAAAAACTTTCTACCAATATCAAATGAATGATTCGGCAAACTATTCTGTTTTCCAGGTTATCAGCAATCCCAGTTGGCTCGTTCCTTACATTGCCTGCATTCTAGTTTCCATCGGTATGCTTTGGCAGTTTAGTTTCCACCTGATACGTTTCCTTAGAAAAAATTCTCAAACTCCCACAAAGGCTTAAAATGTCGAAAATAAGTAAGATATTCTTCGGTTTGATCCTATTCTTAGGTTTGTACATTGCTTTTTTGCCTAACAGATTTTCGCAAGCCTCTTTTATCGATTTCCTCAGAACAGATAATACTAAAGAAATCGATCAAAATGAGACTTTTGACCTCCAAGCATTTTCGAAAATCCCCGTGCTTCGTGGCGGCAGGGTGAAGCCCCTCGACAGTGTTGCACGAAATATTTTACTCGTACTCCGAAACAAGCGAACCGCCCTTCGAGTTTTAGATAAGTGGGAAAATGAAGAAAAAGATCTCGTCGATTCTTTAAAAAAAGTTGGTAAAGAATTAAACGAAGAGCAATCGAAGTTCTTAGAAAATTTCTCAAAAAACAAAAAGACAACGATACCTCAAGGTGGTATTCAAGTACCGGTAACCGAAGTCGATGCAATTGATTGGCTAGCTCAAGTTCTCTTTGCCCCCGAAAAAGCAGACAAACTCAAAACATTCCTTATAGATCACGACCAAGTTCTTGGTTTGGTTAATCAAAAACTGTTGGATAACGGTAAATTCTACTCCTACGAGGAGTTAAAACCCTTTCTATCCAACATTGATTCATCTGCTCGTAAGGCTGGTGAAGTTGAGACGGAACTCCGGGATAGTTTTCAACAAAATATCATCGAGCTTTATAGATCCCTTCTAATTTATAAGAAATTAAAACATTCCTTATCCCCTCCAAATACCCCCGATCGCCCTGAAGTATTGGAGCAACTGGGCGTAACTGATTTAGTTTACTCTCCCGAAAAAGACCGTGCTCGCAGTGATGAATATCTCAGATTTCGGAAATTAACTGCCGAGCTTTCCGAAGATTCATCCGTTGTTCAATTGGGAAGCGAGGAATTTGCAAGAGTCGTTTTCTTTGTTGACCGTTACAACCAAGCGAACCTTTGGACTGAATTTCTTCCCATCCCTCCTATCCCTGGCGAAGGAGATGGAAAATGGATGAAGGTGACCGAATCTCTTGTTGGATCTGAACCTCTTGAATCCAGGGAGAAACAAAATATGGACCCGGCCCAATTCGCTCTAACTTTAAAAGAATTACTTGCATTGGAAAAAACTGATCTCAAAGAAAGAATCGCCTATATCAGAGAGAATCAAAAACAAAATCCTTCCGCCTTATTCGCAACACAGTATGCTGAAGCCATAAAAGTCAGAGAAGGAGTGGATCCGGTCATACTTCAATACGAAGATCTTGCCTTTGCATACCGAGATCAAAATTTCAGCGAATTCAACCGCGTGGTCAAGGAGATATATGATTTAACCACCACACGTGCTGGCTCATCCGCTTCCACTCTTTCTTTTGAAAAAAGCTTTAACGGCTTTGAGCCTTTCTATCGAAGTGCCATTGCATATGTCTTCATCTTCATTATAGCTTGCACTTCGTGGCTAACAGCGGGTTCAAAAAGGGTCTCCGAATTTGTACGAATGCTCAGAAATTCGGCATATTACATAACTATTATTGTTTTTTTATGCCATACTTTTGGCTTGGCTGCCAGAATGTGGATCGAAGGTCGCCCCCCGGTTACTAACTTATATTCTTCCGCCCTCTTTATTGGATGGGCTTCCGTTTTACTCTGCCTAGCGACTGAAAAGTATATCCGCCTAGGAATTGCCTCGGCTATGGGGGCCCTCATCGGATTTGGTAGCCTTGTTATTGCACACAGTCTTAGCTTGGATTCTTCCTTGAACCCGACCGGAGACACAATGGAAATGATGCGTGCCGTATTGGATTCAAACTTTTGGTTAGCCACTCATGTTGTCGTTGTAACAATTGGCTATTCAACTACTTACCTAGCAGGTTTTATTGGGATTGTTTATGTATTTTTTCATATCGGATGTACTATTTCTCGAAAACCAGAAAATAAAATGAAGAAAACATTGGATTCCATGATCTATGGAATCACCTGCTTTTCCTTATTATTTAGCTTAGTGGGAACCATTCTTGGTGGAATTTGGGCAGATCAATCTTGGGGAAGATTCTGGGGATGGGACGCCAAAGAGAACGGTGCTCTGCTTATTGTAATTTGGAATGCACTGCTTCTCCATGCAAGATTTTCAGGAATGGCCAAGACCCGTGGTCTAGCCTGTATTGCCATATTCGGAAATGTTGTTACCTCTTGGTCCTGGTTTGGTACAAATATGCTCGGGGTCGGTCTTCATTCCTATGGTTTTATGGATAAAGCATTTGATTACTTGATGATGTTCATCGTTTCCCAATTATTCATTATTGGGTTTGCATACCTTTTCCCGATTCACTGGAATCTTCTATTAAAAACTAAAAATAATAAACCAGAAAAGTCTTTACCTGATTACGATTCTTTAGACTAAAGCTCGGGGAGTTTTATCCAAATTGTCTTGTAAAGTTTTGAGGACATCCTCAACAGGTCTACCGAAGGAACAAGGAAAGGCAATGGGTTTGTCATCCAGACCTCTTAATTTTAAAGCCTTTTTTCTTAAATTAACCAAGATCAATGGTCGGTTGGCATATATTTCAGAAGAAAAGCATTCAATTTCCTCATGTTTGTAATGCTGCTTTCTCCACCACCCACGATAAGAATAACCATCTTGATTAATTTTCAATCTGGACCATTCAAATATTTGATCTAGCAAATTCAACAATCCAAGCAGGAAAAATACAATCGTTCCCAACCAGCTGAGAAAAACACCAAGATAACTGACCATTGAGAAAAATGCAGCTACTACCACTAGAAATAATGTAAATCCAGCCTGTCTCCATAGCACAGGTTTTATAATAACCACTTTCTGTTCTCCCATCTTTTGATTCTTCATGGATAGAGAGATTTTTTCTAGAAATTAAAAATTACGATGGGCGCAAGGTCGGGAAAAGAATGGTGTCTCGTATATTCGCAGCCTTCGTCAAAAATATGACTAAACGATCAATCCCCAATCCCATTCCACCTGCTGGTGGCATACCATGTTCTAATGCCAAAAGAAAGTCATCATCTAACTCCTGGGTTTCCTCGCCCACTTGTTTCATAAATGCATCCCTTTGAACGGCAGGATCATTTTGCTCAGAATATGCGGGTGCGATTTCTTGCCCATTTATGCAAAGTTCAAACACATCAATTGTGGTCGAGTCATCTTCAGTAATCTTAGCTAGAGGACAAAGTTCTTTGGGTATATGAGTTACAAAAGTCGGTTGAACAAGGGTATGTTCTATAACTTTCTCAAATATATCATTAGTCACTTCAAAATCTTCCAACGCAGGATCCACTTCAATTCCCAGTTCCTTGGCTTTTTCCAATTTGGCCGATTTAGGAAGTTCAAACCAATCCTTTCTTCCAACCGCATCTATAATTAAATCTTTATATTTCGCCTCTCTCCATTCTCCGGAAAGATCAATTGTATCTCCCTCATTTCTTTCCAATTGTAGAGTACCCAAAGCACGCTCAGAAACTTGCTGAATTAAAGAACGGGTCAGTTCCATCATTCCACGATAATCGGTATATGCCTGATATGCCTCAAGCATAGTAAATTCAGGATTATGCCTCCGGGAGAGACCCTCATTTCGAAAGACCCGACCGACTTCAAAGACCCGGTCAAAACCTCCAACCAATAATCTCTTTAAATGCAACTCCAATGCAATACGCATATTGAAATCGCAGTCCAAAGCGTTAAAATGAGTCCTAAACGGACGGGCTGCTGCACCACCTGAAACGGACTGCAACATTGGAGTTTCCACCTCCAAAAAATCTCTCTTCCAGAAAAACTCTCGAATCTCACGTATTATCTGACTCCTTGTACGAAAACGTTCACGAGATTCTTCGTTCACAATTAGATCCAAATAACGCTGACGATAGATCTGATCGTTATCGGTCAAACCATGCCATTTTTCTGGCAAAGGGCGAAGTGCTTTGGAAACCAGACGATATTCTTTTGCACGAACGGTGACCTCTCCTGTTTTAGTTCGGAAAAGTTTTCCACGAATCCCTATAAAATCGCCCAAATCAAGCTTCTTAAATGCAGCATATTCCTCTTCTCCAATCTCATCCTTACGGACATATGATTGCATTCGACCATCCCGATCCAAAATCTTTAGAAAAGATGCTTTTCCCATTAAACGAAAGGCAACAATTCGTCCGGCAACAGACACCTCAGGCCCCTCTTCTAAATCCTCGGGTAAAAGGGCTTGTGCCTGGATTGATGTGTGTGACTGTTCCCAGTTTGATCGAAACGGATCCACTCCATTTTCCCGCATTTGATCAAGCTTGGCTTGGCGTACGGCGACTTGATCGCTACCATCCAATGGCTTGTCTTGTTTAGGGTTATTATTTTTCTTGTCTTCGCTCATCTAAAAGGATCATTAATGCCTCTATATCCGCAAAAGATCAACGGAAATCCCTGCTTCGGAGGAGATCAAGTATTAGGGAGTCGAGACAGTACAACCCGAAATCCCAAATTTCTAAATCGATGATATAAGGAATTAGTTGAACGGGTCGATGACTGGCATTCAATTGCCGTTTTCATATAACCTCCCCCTCGACTTATTCTAAATTCATCCTGTTCACTATCATTTAATAAGGTATTTACAAATGAATTCCCCACCCATTCCCGTACATTTCCATACATATCAAAAAGATTCCATGGATTAGGATTTTTTAAACCGACAGGGTGTATTTTTTTTCTGCTATTTCCTCTAAACCAAGCATGATTGTGTAATTCACTGGGATCGTCTCCAAAATAATAGGCAGTGGATGTACCTGCCCTGCATGCGTATTCCCACTCCACTTCAGTTGGCAAACGATATTCACAACCGGTTGGCAATGTTCCCTGCGTGTTGGATAAAATGGACAAGGCTTTACAAAAAGCAACCGCGTCTAGCCATGATACATTGTTTACCGGCAAGCTTTGGTTAGCAAGATCACTTTCCACATCCGTAAAACTCGGATTTGCCCCCATCACCTGAGTGTAAACTTCCTGGGTGATTAAATATTGGCCCATCCAAAAATCATGCTCCACCTCAACCACTCTTTGCTCTTCTGCATAAGGTACCCAAATGGATAATTTTCCTGACGGAATCCTAGAGAAAGTACCCGCATAAAAATCATTATGATTCTCCAGTACTGGTTGATTTACCTCATGAGATGCTTCATTGATAGATACATCAAAAGCCAGAGGGTGCCTTGTTTTTCCACGGCCAGGATGAATCGGATGCTTCGTTCCAGGCATTTGGTCTGGAATAAGTTTCTTTTCCGGAGTTGTTGGTCGAGTGGGAATCCCCCGTTCTTTATAAAACGAAGGAGATTTGGTCTGATTTGGAAGAACTCCCTTCAAGCCTCGTTTTAACTGAGTTAACCAAACCCTGTCCCAAGACTTCCAAAGATCTGCTCCATGATCAAATTCGACGACTTCCTGATCAACCGGTTTCGCACCACTCTCATCCAGTTTAGGAAGCTCGTTTACTTTATCCAACATGCAAGTGCAAGCCCTTGTCTGCCAATTTTTTTCCGATACAAAAACAGACTGAAATTGTTGCAGGCAAAGCGACAAACCAGCCGGCAATGTCGTATCCTCCAAATAGATGGTTAAAATATCCTTATTTTCACTCAGGGCATACCCAACCTCACTTTTTACAAAGCGCGAATCAACTGAGCGGGGAGATACAAAAACCACAAACATCGAAGACTTTTTGATCGCATGAGCAATTTCTTCAACCCATTCACCTGCGGGTTGTATCCCTTCGTCATACCACATATTAACTCCAGCGTCCCGAAATTCCCTCATCGATTGATAGACTGGGATTTTGTCCGCATGTGCATAACTCACAAAAATGTAAGGACCCTCGCCTGAATAACTCTCAAAAGGTTCTGGTATGTCCGCAGAGGATATCATTTTATGATTAACTTAATCGTCATATCTATAACCAGTTCTCTGTAAATTGTAGATTGGATAACTGCCAAAATTTTTAGCTAATTCCAAATGCCCGACATATTCAAAATCAAACCCGTCATGCCCAAATGAAAGCAAAGCGGCCACAGTCTCGGAAACAAAAACAGAACCAGGTAATACAATGGGTTCAATACGGGCAGCCTGATTTACATGACTTCCAAAAAAATTCAATTTGCCAAGTATAGGATCAAACTTTTCATAAGCCGGTCCGGCATGCATCGAAATACGTACCTCCATTCCTTCCATCAATCCCAATTCCGTCCAATCGCCCTTGGAAAAATAATCCCTCAATTCAAGTGCTAATTCTAACCCATCCTCCAATTTATCAAAAACAGCAAAAAAGCTATCTCCCCAAGTATTAACGAAGGCAGGAGAAGAATTCAAGCGACCGATAATTTCAGAAATTCCTCCCAGAAACTTTTCCACGAAATAGGGAGTCTGACTTTCATCCAAACGGGAAAATCCCTCCACATCTGCAAACAGCATAGTCTTTATAGTACGAGGCAAAACTCTGGGATCATCCTGGATCAGAAAAGCAGGACTTGTTTCGCCACCATGGCCAGATTTTCCTTTTATTTCTGGAGTAGCTCGTAAAACTTGTTTTGCATCAATAATGAGAGGATCATTAAAATTCTTTCTCCATTTTTTAACCAGCTCTCCTGTTCCACCTTCTGCACCGGCTTGACCATCCCAAAAAACAAGTAATCTGGGGTCTTCATCCATTCCCCTCCCCCTCATGGCGGCAAATCCAAGCAAAACATCGTTGCAAAATGTGAACAATGTATCCTCTCCATTATAACCGTCTTTGGTTACATAATGAATAGATGTAGCCTGATCGAGAACACTTTCAAAACGGGCTACCCAATTACCTCCTGCTCGACGGACACTGGTTTCAATAAATTCTTCTTTGGCAAAAGGTAAAAAAATATGAGTCTCTGCACCACGCTCGATCATGGCTTCAAGAAATATAATATCAGTACCACAGGCAGCAGAACTGTACCCACAACTCGCATCCATTTCTTTCAAGGCTGCTTCAATTTCACGCTTGGCCATTTCTTCTGCTTCAGCAGGAAAACGGGGTATGGATCCGGGCTGATCCAATACATGTCCAGAAAAGGCAACAATTCCTAAAGTGGGAAATGCACTCTGAATTTTTTTCCTTATTTCATCATCATAGGCTCCAGCTATCTGTAAGGCCTGTTTTCTTGTGCTTGAAATCCAGGATGGCTCGGTGTCTGTCATCGATACGGCTTCCGAGTAAGAAAAAACCGCATCATCCACAGAACCTAAAAGCAAGAGGGCTTCGGCTTCCGTTGCCTGTATCCAATAATCATTTTTACCTCCCGCCTTTAATTTCTCACAAATTTTCCATGCTTTTTCAGCGTAGTCTTTTCCAGCTTCATTATTTCCGGAAAAAAAATGCATAAATGAAATATTAATACATGGATAATACTGAGTCTCTAAGTCCTGTCTTTGACTGGTTCTTAGATTATCAAAGCTATTTGTAGAGAAACCTTCTTCATATCTTGCAATAGCTAATTCGGCATATTTTTGCTTGGAATCCAAATCGGTGGATTGTTCCCAAAGATCCTTATAAGCACTTGCCAACAGACTGTGAGTTTCAACACCCCGATCACCTCCAGCAACTAGATCCTCTAAAAGCTGAGATGCCATTTTGGGGGATCCCGCTTTGCTCAGTGCATGAGCTGCTCTCTGGCATAACTTCCGGTCGTTTTTATGCTTTTCTAATCCCGCTTTTGCTACATCATGGGCAAGTAAAAATTCGCCCACAGAAATCATTTTTTCACAAAGAGACAAAAATTCAACTGATGAAGAATTCCTTTTATCAAACAGATTCCATTCCGCCCGTAAGCTTGGAGTTAGTCTGTTGTGAAGTTGGGACATTTATTCTGTAAAATTAGTCCCTTCGATATTCAAATCTAAACCTAGAAATCCGTTAGGATTTCCTAAAGATTACATCTTTTCGTAACGAGTACGAAGCATTTGGGTAAAAGCGGCTACTTTACGAGCTTCTCTTTTCTTGTCAGAAGGTTTTCTGTAGTAGCGTTTATCACGCACATCACGAATCGTACCTTCGCGATCAAGGCGCTTTTTTAAACGACGAATAGCCCGATCCATCGGCTCGCCTTTACGTAATTTGATTTCAATAGTCATAGAAGAAAGATGTATAAAGTAAAGAATCGCGCCCCAAGGTCAAGGCGTAAGATGGATTAGAATTTTTTCTTTCCAAACTTTCGTTCCGGAGGCGGTTCTAGATTTCGAATTAAAACACGAGCTCCACGCACAGGTTGTCTATTTCTCCATTCCTTAAAAACCTTAGATGAAAATGGCATTGAGAACCGGCTATCAGTTTCCACTACCAGTCCATCATCCTCTCCACTCCGGGCATAGGCCAATCGAATAAGAGTATTCCCCTCGCCACGATCACCTAGGGCAAACATATCAAGAGTAAATTTTTCGCATTCAGAATCATCTGGATCAAGTAGCCAGGTAACTTCTTCAGTCACGGATGCGATCGCACTTTCAATTGGTTTTAGATTAGTCACACTCAAGCGAGTTTCACCATCCTTATGAGAGGCTACACCTTCAACCACGACAATTCGTCCGTCGTCCAAGTGTAAACCATATTGCTCGAATGCTTCGGTAAACATAGGAATCGAAAAATCCTTCTCCTTTGCCATCAGAGTAAACCGAGCCCATGGCTTGCCGTCTTTTTTAGTATACCTACGTTCAATCTCTGATAAAACTCCACACAAGCGAAAGGACCGCCTACCCTCCAAGCTCTCAATCTCTTCCGCCGTAATGTCGTCTAATAAAGGTCCCAACCCACCCAATGTGTCAACGGGATGCCCAGACAGAAAAAATCCAAGTAATTCCTTTTCGTATCTTAACTTTTCGAGCTCGTCCATAGGCTCAACTTCGGGTCGGTCAGGCATAGATGAAAAGCCGCCATTTTCTGAGGAATTCCCTCCGCTATCATCCTCCCCCATCATATCAAAAAGATTTACCTGTCCAGCCTCCCGATCTTTCCGTCTTAATTGTGCCTCCCCCATTGCCCGATCCAAATCCGCAAGCAAGGCAGCACGGCTATTTTCCACCGAGTCAAAACCTCCTGCCTTGATTAGGTTTTCCAACACCCGCTTATTCACCGCTTTTCCATCCACACGTTCGACTAAATCCGAAAAACTGAGGTAAGGCCCATTTTTCCGTTCGCCCACAATTACCGCTGAAGGTGCGTCCCCTACCCCCTTTACCGCAGCCAGTCCAAATCGAATGGAATCCGGCTGTCCATCCTCTCCTTCAACCGGAGTGAAATTCTCACCCGATTCATTAAGATCGGGTCCGAGTACAGAAATTCCCATTTCCGTGCATTCGCCGATAAAATGGGAAAGTTTATCGGAATTCCCTAATTCACAGGACAGCACACCAGCCATAAAATGAACCGGAAAATTGGCTTTTAAATATCCTGTTTGATAACTGATTATTCCATAAGCAGCGGAGTGCGATTTATTAAAACCATACCCGGCAAACTTTTCCAGAATGCTGAAAATCTCATTGGCCTTCTTTTCCGCAATATTATTCGTTTCCTTCGCTCCTTTTACAAAGATCTCTCTTTGCTTGGCCATTTCCTCCGGTTTCTTTTTACCCATTGCACGGCGCAAAATATCTGCACCACCGAGAGAATAGCCGGCCACCCGACGGGCAGCTTCCATAACCTGTTCCTGATAAACCATCACCCCGTAAGTTTCTTCGCACACCTGCTCCAATAATGGGTGTGGGAATTTTATGGTGGATGGATCTTCCTTTCCTTTTATGTAATCTGGGATCCAATCCATCGGGCCTGGACGATACAATGCAATCAAAGCAATGATCTCATCCACATTGGTAATCGTCATCTGTCTGCACAAACGGCGCATTCCATCAGATTCCAATTGAAATACACCAATCGTACGGGCCTCATTTAATAATTGAAATGTCTTCTCATCCTCCAGGGAAAGATCGGTAACCCGGAAATCAGAAAATCCTTCCTTTTCCCGAATATGTTTCTCTGCGGCCGCAATCACAGTCAGTGTTTTCAACCCCAAAAAATCCATTTTCAAAAGACCCAAATCTTCCACCGGATCTTTGGGGAACTGGGTGGTCAGAATTCCATCCTGCGTGGTCAGGGGAACCAACTCCTTCAAGGGTCTGTCTGCGATGATCACCCCGGCCGCATGTGTCCCCACATTGCGCACCATTCCTTCGATCACTTTTCCCGTTTCAATAATCTGTTTGGCAATCGGGTTTTTTTCGCACTCCTCCCGAAACTCAGGGCTCTTTTCCAAAGCCTGCTCCAAGGTGATATTCAAATCATCCGGCACCATTTTTGCCAGTTTATCCGCTTCCGCATAAGGAACATCGCGCACACGAGCAACATCACGAACCACCATCTTTGCTCCAAATGTACCAAAGGTCACAATATTGGCCACACAATCCCGACCATATTTCTCACGGACATATTCAATCACTTCGGCCCGCCTTCTCATGCAGAAATCGATATCAAAATCCGGAGGTGACACCCGTTCCGGATTTAGAAACCTTTCAAACAATAAACCAAATCGCAAGGGATCAATATCCGTAATTCCTAAAACATATGCCACCAGACAACCAGCACCTGAACCTCGGCCCGGTCCAACAGGAATATCCTGTTCCCGGGCCCATCCCATAAAATCCGCAACAATTAAAAAGTAATCGTTAAACCCTGTCTTTGTGATCACGCTTAACTCGTAGTCTATTCGCTCGCTTAGTTCTTTTACTTTTTCACTCGTATCCTCCCCTCGCTGATCCTCGGTTTGGTAGGTCTCATCATACCTATCCTTTAACCCTTCAATACATAGATTTTTCAGGTATTCCACATTATCTGAAACCGTGGTCTTAATCTCGGGGGGAAGAGTAAAAACAGGATAATTATTCTCTCCGAATGGCAGTTTTAATTCGCACATTTCTGCAACCGCAAATGTATTGGTAATTGATTCAGGAGCCTCTTTAAAAAGCTCCTCCATTTGCTCCCTCGATTTTAAATAAAACTGCCGGGCGTCATAGCGCATTCGGTTTTGGTCATCAATTTTCGAGCCCGTCTGTATACATAGCAAAGCATCATGCGGTGCCCAGTCTTCCTCCTTTACATAATGCACATCATTCGATGCGATTATTTTCAAATCAAATTTCTTGGCCAATTTTAAAAGAACCGGAACCAATTGAGCCTGTTCCTCAATTCCGTGATTATGCAATTCAACAAAATAATTTTCTTTGCCAAATATATCAACCATCTGGCCCATTGCCTTCTCGGCTTCGTCTTCTTTTCCTCGCAGAATTAACTGGGGCACCCATCCCTGCATACATCCGGTAAATCCAATCAGCCCCTCAGCATGTTCAGCCAAAGTTTCCAGATCCGTCCTTGGCCGATAGTAAAATCCATCCACATGGGCATCAGAGACAACCTTGGATAAATTTTGGTAACCTTTATAATTCTTTGCCAACATTCCAATATGGTAGGATTTATGATTATCTCGTCCGGGTTTCTCATCATTTTTATGATCAGTAACAAGGTAACCTTCACATCCAATGATTGGTTTTATTCCATGTTTCTCTGCTTGTTTGATAAAAGAAATGGTACCAAACAGGTTTCCATGGTCAGTCAGTGCCATTGCAGACTGACCCAGTTCCTGGGCCCTGCTCATCAAACGGTCCATCCGACAACAACCATCCAACAGACTGAAGTCTGAGTGTACATGCAAATGCACAAAATCTTTATCTTTAGTCGACATAAAATCTAATTTCTTATTGCTCTATCCATCACCAAAGAAACAGACGATTTCAAGGCAATCTTGCGCACATTTAATAAACAATTACTTTTTCTTCGGATTAAACGGCGAAACATCCAGGTGCTTTTTCATCGCCTTTCGGCACAAGAAAAATGCCCATATGATCATCGGGAAGATCAGCAAACCGAGCAGTGGAAAATCATCCTGAAATAGGAAAAAGTCGTATAAACCGTGAAGCAAGATCGCATACATTAATCCCTTCAAGCTCTTTTCTGCTCGGGCATTACCTTTGTAATATTTGGACAAGCCAATATAATAACCCATGATCACCGCAAATGCCGCGTGCATGGGAACAGCGGTGAACATGCGCAGGACAGCCACCCCCAATCCGCCCTCCATCACATAAAAAATATTTTCAAATGCCGCAAAGCCCAGGCTTACCATTACTGCATAAACAATCCCATCAAATGGTTCGTTAAAGCAGGGTTTTCGAAAGGCATACAATACGACCACTAAATATTTTAGCATTTCCTCACCTAAGCCCACCACAAAGAAAGCCATAAAAAAAGAAGGGAGCATCGCATTATCTTCGTCCAGATCATAAGCAAAAATTTCAAACACTCCCGAATTCCAAAAACCCGCCGGAAAACAGATCAATACACCAAAAATAAAGCACATTACCAATACACCAACCGGTTCTTTTTCATGGGTATCTTTCCAATAAATATAAAGGGCAATCGCAAAGGCAGGTGCCAATGCCATTAAAATGTAAATTAAAGTCATGCTTTATTTACTCAGTTTCACTATTGCACTCAGATCAAGCCTGCGGAATTCCACTTCTGAACCTTCTGCCTGAATGGCCAGTTTCCCCTTCTTCGCGGTACAGGAATGACCATGGTTTACCAGTTCACCATTTACCCAAACCTTCACCTCATCTCCCAGGCATTCAATTTTCATACGGTTCCATTCCCCAACCGGTTTTTCCGAACCGTCCGTGAGGTTGAGAATCCGGCGGGCTTTACCCTCGGTAATTCCCCACTTTTCCTTCGCCCCTCTCCTCTTCACCATATTGGGAACTTCAATGTTTTCCACGATGCACCAAAAATCCCCCGCGTGGGTATGGTTCATCTGCACCTCAATTGATTGGGGATACATTTTATACAGATTTCTCAGAGTCGAAGCATGTACCAGAACACCGCAATTCCCAGGCTTCCCTGCAAAGCGATACTCCGCAATCAAACGATAATTCTCAAACTCATCTTCCGTAAGCAAATGTCCAAATGGCTTACCCAGACTGACCAGCATACCATCACGAACAATAAACGGTTTTGCTAAATCCGGCTTTTTGTCGTGTGCCGGAACATCCATTGTCCATCCAGTTAAATTCTTTCCGTTGAACAGTGATTGGGCTTTAGGCTCTGCCCATGCATACGAGAAAAAAAGAAAAAAGGAAAAAAATAACTGATAATAAGATTTCATAATTGTAAATTTGAGTTCTATCAGAAAAGTTTCTTGTCCCGCTGCCAACTAGAATCATCTAATACAGGAAAGAAACCGAGATTGTAAGGTGCTTATGGCACAATGGATCGCCACGGGCTTTTAGCCCTCGCGATGACAACACACTCTTGTCATTGCGAGGAAAGAGCGAAGCGAGGGACGTGGCAATCCACTGTATGCAATGAACGCGTTCCGACAATGCGTTTCGCTTCCCGACTCACAGTGGATCGCCACGGGCTTTCAGCCCTCGCGATGACAAGATGTGGTAGTGATGGAGTGTACCAGTCGAGGACAACAAACTGTGTCATTGCGAGGAAAGAGCGGAGCGAAGGACGCGGCAAT
>JABGWU010000169.1 GCA_018645475.1 Opitutia bacterium | reverse complement strand
TCCTTCCCGTAGCCTACGGGATGCGGGGAAGTGAAACGAATGCGCTCCAAGGATTTCACTTCGTGGATAGACTCCAACAATTGAACAAAAGGACTTTTCCCTTTGGAAAAAGGTATTTGCCCACGACCATAGGCATTCACAATCTGACCAAGTAGGGTGACTTCACGCGTGCCGGTCGACACCAATTCCTCCACCTCTGCAACAATTTGCTCGATGGGACGATAGCGTTCTTCGCCGCGTGTTTTGGGAACGATACAGAAAGCACAGTTCATATTGCATCCCTGCATTATCGAAACAAAAGCTGAAACCTTAAGCTGATCTGGGGTATGCTCACGGATTTCATTTTGCGAGTCCTCCTCGTCTCCCAAGTCAATGATTGTTTGCGGGGAAGGCCCTAAGCCCGTAATCGTAGATACGATATTATCGAGGTGATCAGGAATGCGATGAAATTTTTGAGTACCGACGATAAGGTCTAAATCCGGCAGTCGATCCAACAGATCTTCACCATGATTTTGAGCCATACATCCCATAACACCAAAAACAAAGTTAGGGTTTTTCTTTTTACGAGAGGCGAGATAGCCGGCTTTGCCAATTGCTTTTTGCTCAGCCTGATCCCTAACGCTGCAAGTGTTTAGAAGAACGACGTCGGCATTCTTTTCATCGTCAACAATCGAATAACCGCGAGCACGCAACTTGGAGGAAACTGCCTCCGAGTCACGCTCGTTCATCTGGCAACCGTATGTCTTGACGTAAACGCGATTCATTAGAGAGCAACGAAAGGGTAAAAAGGATAAGTCCTCACGGAAGCCGGTCAATCGCTAACATACCATCACGACCATGTTCGAATCTTATCAGACGGTATGTAATTCAATAGCTGCTCTGTTAGGAAATCGTTAATCTCATGTCTTTCATCAAAAGTATGGGAAATCACGCCGTTCTTATTCTCCCAATCTCGATAAACCAATTCTTCGGAAGGTCTTGCTTGAGCCATTCTTCGAAAATAATCCCCATTCATCCGAAAGGTTCCGACAGTGACGTCTCTCAATTGCTTCATGGGAAATTTGCGGAAAGTCTGTTCAACTAGAGATGAATAAGCCTCTCGCCATCCATCCACGGGAATAACCGGATCAAAGCAAATACGAATAGGCCAACCCGAAGAAGCGGCCAACAAAGCATTGTCAAGGCGAAGCCGAGTGCCGGGAACACCCTTTTCATACCTTTCCTCGACTATTGGGGGGGACAAGGTCCAGGCAAAAAGCACGCGATCGGTAGGAGTTAAATCCTGAATTGCCGAAAAGTTCGCACTCTTTGTTCGGATTTCAATATCAAAACCCGGATGGTCTTCTAAAAAACGAATCCATTCACGACAAACCCCCGACACTTTTTCGAAAGCCAGTAAGTCGCAATCATGGGAAATACTGAGCAAGATTTGCTTATGGGAATCATCTCTTTCGGACAGAAAATTAATTACCGAAGTAAAATAATCGTCTAGGTTAGCAAACAAAACCAAATTTGCTGAAGAGAACATTCCTTGGAGATAGCAATAAGAGCAATCATACAGACAATTAAGCATTAACGCAGTGTAGAAATAATCAGTTTCATCCCCCTCCTGAACAAATTGACTGCCATCGTAAATATAATCAGATTTCTTTTTCGCTAGAATTAGTTTTGGACTCAATTTCTGAGCTTCGAAATTCTGATTTCTACGATTAAAGAAATCTTTGTAATCATCGATGAATATAATTTCGGATCGAGGAAAACGCTCAAGGATTCTTTTTGTTGTAGCATAGTCCGTAGCTCCATGCTCAACATAAATATGAGAAAGCGGTTTATTTAGCCAATTCACGACAAAGATTGGTGAAAGCAAGGTTACGATCACTCTTCACCATGGGGTTTTCGGATTCGATTTTTTTAAATATCGGTCTGAAATCTATTTTCCTCAAACTGGCTCCAAGAGCGATTTTATGGAGTGAATGGACTTGAGTTTTTGTTAATCTCCAACTTTTAGCTATGTCATCAATGGAAGATTGGATATGAGCATGTATTTTAGGTTTAGCCGCTATAATCGACCGACTAATCTGTCGTAGATATTTAGAGATTTCACTAACCCTGTTATTGATCAAATCCTCAATTGCTTTTGTGCTTTTTCTTGAGGTATCTAAGTGATCTGACACGACCTTTATGCAATGGATCGAATGTACAGGCAGAAATAATGTCGCCGCTTGGAAAAATCCTGCCGACTCCATATCTACGATCTCGGCAAAAAGGTCGAAATCCATTACATTTGGGTCTTGCGCCGGTTGGTCATGGCATTGAATCGCAGATTCTTTCCATTCATGAGCAATTAAAGGGTCGGGGAAGAAGTCCCTCCCGGTACACACTTCGCGAATTCGATTCACGTAACGCATTTCTCCAATGTTGGTCTTGGGATTCCTAGAACCGCAGAGCCCAAAGTTGAGTACAGACACATAATCGTCGTTGAGGCTAAAGGCTTTTGTCGTGGATATTGCGGAGGAAATCCGTCCGACGCCAGTAACAATCAAAGTAAACTCATCATTCCGATATTCCCCATGAGAATGAAACTTGAGATTCAAGCTGCTGACTAGGGGGCGGGCTTCTACCGTTAAAGCCACAACTATCAAAACGGGACCGGATGTATTTTCAGTATTCACCCCACCCACTTGAGCAATTGGTTCAATTGATTTATCACAGGCGACCCCGATGCGGTTAGTTTTCGTTCAGAATGATGACCATTCGAGTAAAGCAAGCAATCAATACCTAGTTCCTGAGCAACTTCATGGTCATGCAAAGTATCTCCCACGAGCAAATATTCGTCCCTCTTCAATTCAGAACCCTCCAAAAGGCTTCTTGCTCTATCCAGTTTGCCCTCCGCATGAATATTACTGGTTCCGACTATCACACAAAAATAATCATGTAAATTATGATGCCGAACAAATGCCTTTACATGCTCTTCTTTGCCAGCCGAAAGCAATGATTGATCAATACCAAGTGAAGAGATTTTTGAAATGGTTGCCCTCGCATTTTCTTGGAGAACGCATTGTTTCCATAAAAAATGATATTTTTCGATGAAAAGAGTAGATATTTCATTGAATTCCGGGCCTTGGCAAGGAAGTCCAAGCCGATTGTAATAATCTCGAACCGGAAAACCGAATTGTTCCCGATAATGTTCCAATAAGAGTTGAGGTAATCCTCGATCCTCGAGGATATCATTGACTATCCGGACACATAATTTGGCGTCGTCGATAATAGTCCCGTTCCAGTCCCAAATGATGTGCGTGTACTTTTTTTTAACAGATTCGACCATACTAATAGTGTGAGTAAGCTCATTTAAGGCCTAAAGAAGGCACTAAAGAACTGTGATTCTTCATTGTTTGCAGTTTCCCAATCTAGCAAGCTTTTCTTCCGACCCACGCCCCATCTGTATTTTCCCGTTTTACCGTTTGCCGGGAGTGCGCGATGACAGGGAATTAAGATTGCCACTGGATTCGCTCCAACTGCTGCTCCAACCGCTCTCGCCTTCTCCTTTCCGCCAAGTAATACGGCAATTTCTCCATAACTAATTGTTTGACCAAAAGGTACATTGAGCAAGGCATCCCAAACCATTCGCTGAAATTCAGTACCTCGTGGAAGCAAGGGGCTTCCCTTGCCCAATTGGTTTTCTTTAAAGGTACATCGCAAAGTTTTCGGAATGGTAATCGGGATTCCCGAAAAGTTATTTTTAATAAATTCAAGTTGAGTGACGGCATCTTCATTACAGGTAATTCGTACATTCCCGACAGGTGTCTCGGCATAGTATATTTCCATTTGATTCAGTAAAACTTGTTGTTTCCATTGGGGGATTCAAATATAAAAGGCAGGTAAAAAACATGTTAACAATCTTAACAGAGCTTTGA
>JABGWU010000168.1 GCA_018645475.1 Opitutia bacterium | reverse complement strand
TCAAAGCTCTGTTAAGATTGTTAACATGTTTTTTACCTGCCTTTTATATTTGAATCCCCCAATGGAAACAACAAGTTTTACTGAATCAAATGGAAATATACTATGCCGAGACACCTGTCGGGAATGTACGAATTACCTGTACCTATGAAGCCGTCATTGAAGTTGAATTTATTGAAGGGCACATAACAGGTAGGCCAACGACAATTCCAAAGGCATTGCAATCTGTCTTAAGAGGAAGGCAAATGGACGATGGCAGGGGATTGCTTTCTCGAGGCACTGAATTTCAACAATTGGTTTGGAGTACCTTGCTCAAGGTGCCTTTTGGCCAAACAGTGAGCTACGGAAGAATTGCCGCATTACTTGGCGGGAAGGAAAAGGCTAGGGCGGTCGGGTCTGCAGTCGGCGCGAATCCAGTTGCGATCCTGATTCCCTGTCATCGAATACTCCCCGCAAGCGATAAAATAGGGAAGTACAGATGGGGCGTGGACGAGAAGAAAAGCTTGCTAGATTGGGAAAAGGTTAACAAGCATGAATCTCAATTATTTAAAAGCTTCCACAGGATTTGATCGGGGCTTTTCTTTCTTAATGGCAAAGGCGAATTTCTTATAAAAAAGTATTCTCACATTATCTGGGACTGGAACGGAACCATCATCGATGATTCCGGTTTATGCGTCTCGATCGTAAATGAAATTCTAGAGGCTAGGGGGTTGCCTGAACTTTTGATAGAGGACTATCGCGAGCAATTTGATTTTCCCGTCAGAGAATACTACAAAAGGCTTGGGTTGCCTTACAAAGGTACAGAATTCAGTGAAATCTCATCTCACTTCATCCAAAAGTATCATCATCACTGGAAAGAATGCCCTTTGCAGAAATACGCAAGGGAAGTCATTTCCGCAATCGCCTCGCTCGGTTTATATCAATCATTGCTTTCGGCAGGTAAGGAAGATCACGTGAAATCTTTTGTTCGGCATCATAATCTACAAGGTTACTTTTTTTCCGTTGTCGGCACTACAAATATTTATGCTGAGGGAAAGATAGATCGAGCAACAAGCTTTATGCAAACGTCAGCGTTGAAGGATCAAAGGTATTTGCTTGTTGGAGACACTTTGCATGATCATGAAGTCGCACAAGCTTTGGGCATTAATTGCCTGCTTTACTCGAAAGGACACCACTCAGAACAAAAACTGGCGCAAGCCGGCTCGCCAATTATTGATGAATTGGATCAAGTGCTAAAGTGGGTGTCTTGAGTAAATTAAAAAAAAACCGACCAGTCTTGTTGGTTACGGCTTTACCAGTTGAAGCGCGACCACTTGCTTCCGCCTTAAACCTCAAGTTTCACTCTCATGGTGAATACCGCAATGATAAGTTTACTTTGATTATTACAGGCGTTGGAAGAATTGCATCAGCCATTTCTACTACGAAAGCCTTTAGCCTTAACGGCGATTATGAATCGGTTCTCAATTTTGGTCTTTGCGGTTCAGGGAATGCCAAACACGAAATCGGGGAAATGCGTTATGTGAACCGGATTCGAGAGATGTGCACAGGTCGAGATTTCTTCCCGGACCCTTTGATTTCCCATCAATGGAAAGAATCAGCGATTCAATGCCACGACTTGCCGGTACAGGACCGAAAGGTTATGGATTTCGACCCTCTAGCCGAGATAGTGGACATGGAGTCTGCGGGATTCTTCCAAGCAGCGGTACAGTTTCTGCCGCCCCATTCCATCCATTGCATAAAAGTAGTCTCAGATCAGTTAAATGTTTCTAAGCAAAGCATAAAAGTTATTGAGGCTTTAATACATGTAAGGATTTCTGAAATCTCTATTTTTTTAGAACGCATTTGTCGATCAGTTATTACTTATCCGCCAAAAATCCCCACTAATTTACAGCAAGCTATTAACACGATATCAAATTCTTGGAGATTAACGAAAACACAAGTTCACAAATTAAACCGAACAGCGATTGGCGCAAATTTGCGAGGTGCTGATTTTGGACTGGTCATAGACAATTGCAAAGAGGTGAATCCAACCTCCAAAACTGATCGTAACGCAGCATTTAAAAACCTTTGTCGTGAATTGGCTAAATAAACCATTCTCTCATATATATATCGAGAACGGTGCGAAGGACTATCCTACCACTATTAGAATTATTGAAAGTTTTCCCCGTGCTGAAATAATATTTATAAATAACTACAAAGAGGTTTTTAATCGTAGAAACCAGAGTTTCGCTGCTCAGAAACTAAGCCAAAAACTAATTCTAGCTAAAAAAAAGTCCGATTATATTTACGACGGGAGTCACTTCGTACAGGAGGGGGATGAAGTAGATTATTTCTACACGGCGTTAATGCTGAATTGTCTGTACGATTGTTCTTATTGCTACTTACAGGGCATGTTTTCCTCCGCAAACTTG
>JABGWU010000167.1 GCA_018645475.1 Opitutia bacterium | reverse complement strand
TAGCCAGTCAATTTAAGAATGATGGTTGGAGTATCAAGAAAACCATCCGGGCTATTGTTCTAAGCAAAACTTACCGGCAACAAGTAAAACCACTCCCGCCATTGGACCCTGACAATCGCCTTCTTTCCTCAATGAACCGAAAGCGTTTGAATTTCGAATCCATGCGGGATGGCTTTCTCCAAGTGAGCAATGAATTGGATTTAAAAATGGGTGGCCCATCCAAACAACTCCATACCCAACCATATTCTCTTAGGCGTGCGATCTACGGTCATATTGACCGGCAGAACCTTGCTCCTACGCTTACCTCTTTTGATTTCGCGAACCCTAACATTCATTCACCCAAACGAGTAGAAACCACAGTTCCACAACAGGCTCTCTTTGCTCTCAATCATCCGTTTGTTCTTGCCCGAGCTCGGGAGTTGGCGAAAAAAGCTCGCTTGCTTGCACCAGTTGGCGATCCGAAACGGATCGATCATTTGATTCCCTTTTTCTATCAAAAAATACTATCTCGAGACCCGAACCCGGATGAAATAAATATCGCCCGTTCGTTTTTAGAAACGGATGCAAAACTTGCAAACCTTGAAGATTTCGCGCAGGCTTTACTTGTTTCCAATGAGTTTTTCTTCGTAGACTGATGAATTCTTTAAATCAAAACTTTTCGATTCCCAGAAGGAATTTCTTAACCAACTGCGGGATGGGAATGGGGTTATCGGCCTTGGCACCATTGCTCAACGGTGCCACCGATCCAATGTTTCCCAAAGGCCCACATTTTGCTCCGAAAGCAAAACGGATCATTCACCTTTTTATGAATGGTGGACCATCGCATGTAGATACATTTGACCCCAAACCAGAACTCACCAAGTGGCACGGAAAGACTCTCCCCGTTGAGAATCGTCTCAGCACGGAACGTAAGACAGGTGCTGCTTATGGTTCGCCCTTTGCTTTTAAGAAATACGGGCAATCAGGACTTCCGGTAAGTGAGCTTTTCCCGAATGTCGCGAAACATGCTGATGATCTTTGCGTGATCCGCTCCATGCATGCCGATGTCCCTAATCATGAACCCTCCTTAATGCTTATGAATTGCGGTGAAGGCAGACTGGTTAGGCCAAGTATGGGCTCATGGGTCACCTACGGTTTGGGAACTGAAAATCAAAATCTTCCCGGCTTCGTAGTTCTCTGCCCGAACGGCTACCCTGTTACTGAAACCCAAAATTGGCGCTCCGCTTTTTTACCCGGGACCTATCAGGGAACTTATGTAAACCCCGCCCGAAAAGCCGGTGAAGAGATTATTCCAAATTTAAACCCCGCTCGGTCTGATGATCGGCAGTTCAACCAACTCCGGTTGCTTGAAAAATTTAACAGACAGCACAAAAGCCAGCGTCCAGGGGATGCTCAATTAGACGCGAGGGTTCGTTCCTTTGAGCTCGCCTATCGTATGCAAATGGAAGCAAGCGATGCTTTTGATGTTTCTAAGGAATCTCAAAAGACACGAGAAATGTACGGTTCAGGAGTTCACGGCAAACAATGCCTCATGGCTCGCCGTCTAGTCGAGCGAGGCGTTCGTTTTGTTCAGCTTTGGCATGGCGAATCTCAACCCTGGGACAGCCACGATCGAATCGAAAAAAATCATCGCCGGTTGGCCGGTGAATGTGATCAGGCGATTGGTGCCCTGCTCCAAGATCTCAAGAATCGAGGACTGCTCGAAGAAACCCTCGTGCTATGGGGGGGGGAGTTTGGAAGAACCCCTACTGTTGAACTTCCCAAGGCCGGCTCCAATGCAGGCACCACTTCAGGAAGAGATCATAACCACCACGGATTCTCCATGTGGATGGCAGGAGGTGGAGTAAAGCCAGGGTATGTTCACGGTGCGACCGATTCATTCGGTTTCAAGGCAGTGGAAAATCCTGTCCATGTACACGACCTGCATGCAACTATGCTTCAGTTACTCGGGTTTGATCATGAAAGATTAACCTACCGATACGCGGGTCGTGACTTCCGACTCACTGATGTTCACGGCAAAGTGATTACACCTCTAATCTCTTAGCCATTAAAAATTAACATCCTTTTAAAAAAATTTTAGATGAATGTGAAAGGAGAAAGTTACAAAACCATTTGGTTGAATGAAGCGAATCCCAAAGAAGTTAAAATCATTAATCAACTTAAATTGCCGTTTTCCTTCGAGATTAATACTCTTCGATCTTGCGAAGATGCTTGCTTAGCAATCTCCGAAATGCAAGTCCGTGGTGCAGGATTAATTGGAGCTACTGCTGGGTTTGGTATGTATTTGGCAACGCTTGAGTGCTCCAATAACAATTTTGAGGATGAGCTCGAAAACTTTGCAAGAAAACTCATTTCCACTAGACCCACCGCTTCCAATTTATTCTGGGCTGTTAACAAACAGAAAAATGCAATCTCCAAGGCAAGCACTCCTGAAGAAAAAAGAATGACTGCCAAAGAGGAGGCTATTAGGATCGCAGATGAAGATGCTGCATTCTGTAAAAAGATTGGTGAGCATGGATTTCAATTAATCGCTGATATTAGCAATTCAAAGAATGGTAAAACAGTTAACATCCTAACCCATTGCAATGCTGGATGGTTGGCTTTTGTAGACCATGGTTCTGCCACATCACCCATTTATGCAGCTCATGATGCAGGGGTAGATGTTCATGTATGGGTTGATGAGACTCGACCTAGAAACCAAGGTGCCAGTTTAACATGTTGGGAATTGGCACAACATGGCGTTAAACATACTTTAGTGGTTGATAACCTCGGTGGGCATCTTATGCAACACGGCATGGTTGATATGGTTTTAGTAGGAACCGACAGAACTACTAGAACAGGGGATGTAGCAAACAAAATCGGTACATACCTTAAAGCACTTGCCGCCAACGATAATGATGTTCCCTTTTATGTCGCGCTCCCTTCCTCTACATTTGATTTTGAAGTATCTAATGGACTCAGCGAAATACCTATTGAAGAAAGGTCCGAAGATGAGGTTTTATTTCCTTCTGGCTTATCTCAGAAAAGACAAGAGTTTGAAACTCTTCAAATTTCGCCTACTAAAACTAGGGCCAAAAATTGGGGCTTTGATGTGACTCCAGCTAAACTCATAAGCGGCTTGATTTGCGAAAGAGGAATCTGTGAAGCAAACGAAAAATCAATTCTATCTCTTTTCCCAGAAAAGGCATAGTCATGGATGAAGGATACATAAAGTTTTCCTTTGATCTAATTGAAAAAGAACTACCGAAATCGTTGGACTGGGAAAACTTAGAGTCAGTAAGAAAATCTTTATTTAAAAAAGGTCTCATTGGTAACTATCCTGATGGTATTGGATTTGGAAATATAAGTAAAAGGGTAAGAAATTCGGAATTTCTTATCACTGGATCTGCTACGGGAGGAATAAAAGACTTAAGCCTTAGTGACTACTGTCTTGTGAATGAATACGACTTAGCCCAAAACTATGTTAAAGGCACAGGAAAAATTAGTCCATCATCGGAATCGATGTCACATGGTGCTATTTATTCAGCAACAAAAGCCATTCATGCAGTCATTCATATACACAGTAAAAAATTATTCGACCAAATGCTTACCGACCAAAAGTTACCAAGGACACACAAAGGAATACGATATGGTACTCCAGAGATGGCTTCTGCAATTGCAGATATTGTAAATTTAATTAACAAAAATTCTGGTTATTTTGTTACCGCAGGACATGATGAAGGTATATTTGCCTTCGGTGAAAATTTAGAAATAGCATCTCTTCAAATTCATAAGATTTCGAAAAAATATTCATGACTTTGCTGCCCCCTCGTTTAAAAATTTATTTTGCAGCTTCTATTCGCGGAGGAAGAGCGGATCAGGAAAAGTATAACCAGCTGATACACTTTCTATCTTCGAATGTTGAAGTACTCACTGAACATGTAGGCGATGCATCCATTGGTTCAACAGGAGAAAAAGATTTGCAGGAACGAGACATCCACCAAAGGGACTTGAAATGGCTCACAGCAGCGGATGCCGTGGTGGCAGAAGTGACCACTCCCTCACTCGGAGTCGGGTATGAGTTAGGCATTGCCGAAAAAATGAATAAGCCGACCCTTTGTCTCTACGAAGATACCAATGAAGACCGGAAACTTTCGGCCATGATTTCCGGAAACCCCAAATTCAGGACTTTCCACTACCATGATTTGGATCAGGCGAAAGAAGAAATAATCTCTTTCATCCACTCGATTTCCTTATAAGTTCAACGAGACTCACATCGGTCACTCGCTTAATATAGTTGAACAATATTCGCGTCATCAAAGACCTTGGATTACGAATTTGCTTCCTTTCCTTCCTTCATGGTTGCGGAATAATGAAAAAGTCAGAAGCTAAATGAAACTTTTTTCATCCTCTTTCGTTGCTTTTACATAAAAAATGATTTCTCAACTAATAAAAAATTTACTTAATCTATCGCCCATCTTGGCGTTAGCTCTCTCGTGCCAGACGCTTGTTGCCAAACAAACAAAGCCCAACTTTATGATCATCATAGGTGACGATGTGGGTTGGGATGCCTTCGGATGCACAGGGATGAAAGAGGCAAGAACTCCGGCGATTGATCAGTTGGCAAAAGAATCAACGATGATGACTCGTTTTTACTGCAGCGTTTCCCAATGTGCTCCCCTTAGGGCCGAGCTTTACACCGGTCTGTTCCCAATGAGCAACGGCGTGCTCGCAAATGCGAGGAAAGAAAAACGTACAGGGATCAAAAATATTGCCGATCACTTGAATCCACTTGGGTATAAGGTTGGATTGTCTGGAAAGAAACACTTTGGCTTGGGCACCGCCAAGATCGATGTGATCCCCGGATTCCCCTCCAATGCGAATGGATCGAACCAAGTGCATTCTTTCGATGGTGTCGAAAATTATATTTTACAGGCGAAGAAGGAAGAAAACTCCTTTTGCGTAATTATCGGGGCCACTCATGCCCACCATCCCTGGGATCATGGGAAAGAATCCAATTTTCCCACCGATCAGATTCAACTTCGCCCTCATTACATTGACACACCGGCCGCCCGACAGGCAATGGCCAAGCATGCAGCCGAAGTGGAAGTGCTTGATCAACAGGTTCACGAAACCCGCGAACTAATGAAGAAGATGGACTTGGAAAAGGACACGATTCTGATTTTTTTGAGCGAGCAGGGAATAGCCATGCCCCGGGGAAAATGGTCTCCCTACGAGCACGGATCCAGAGCCATTTGCCTTGCTCAGTGGAAAGGGGAAATACTTCCACGTAAAACCGATACCCTCGCCATGTATTGCGATATCGTTCCAACATTGATCGATTTCGCAGGTGGAAAAAATCCCGACCTGGACGGCAAATCACTCAAGAAATTATGGACCAGTGAGAAGGTCAAAAACCACCGGAATGAAGTCCTGATATCCAATGTCCACCCATTCTGGCAAAAGGCCATCGTCACCGACACCTACAAACTAATCTGGACTGGGCATCCCGAAAGAGAGCATATTTGGGGAAACTTCAAATCCAAAGGAAAGTTCTTTGCCAAGCCTTGGGCGGAATGGACGGAGAAGGCCCAGGATAATCAAAGAGTTGCCCGCAAAGTTGATCATATCCTTCAACCCAAAGCCTTCGAACTGTATGATATCGTGAACGACCCCTACGAAATCAAAGACCTTTCCAATCTTCCCGAAAACAAGGAAAGAGTCGTAAACTTACAGGCTAGGCTTAACCAACTCATGACCGACTGTGGTGAATCAACTATCCCTCCATTGGAAACAGCACCCAATACAAAGAAAGATAAAGGCAAACGACGCAAAATCCAAAAAACCTCAAAGTAAAAGACCATGACTTCAAAGATCCACCTTCTAAACAAAATTGCATTTCTAGCATTTTTTGTAACTTGCACGCTCCCCTTAACGGGAAAAAATATAAAACCCAACATTCTTTGGATAACGAGCGAGGATAACAGCATCGAATGGATTGGATGCTATGGTAGCAAAAACGCTAAAACTCCAAATATTGACCAATTAGCAAAGGAAGGCTTTCGTTACCTGTACTGCTTTGACAACGGAGCAGTCTGTGCCCCCACCCGTTCCTCGTGGATTACCGGGATGCATGCGATTTCCAACGGCACCCAACCGATGCGCAGCGGATTCGAGATTCCCGACACAATCAGCTTTTACAATGAGCTTCTGCAAAAAGCTGGCTACTTCACGAGCAATTGTTCGAAAACCGACTATAACTTGCGTGGTCCCAACGGCCGTAACCCTAAAACATTCTGGAACTACTCAGGAAAAGAGTATGCGGACACATGGAAAAAAAGGGAGGATGGTCAGCCTTTTTTTACTGTTTACAACATTGGAGACAGCCATGAATCCAGAGCATTTGGAGACCATAACGATGAGTCCATCGATCCAGAGAAAATAATTCTCGCTCCCTACCATCCCGATCTTCCTGAAATGCGCAATACCTATGCTAAATATGCGAGTGCAATTTCAAAAATGGATTCATTAGTCGGACAAGCGATCGAAAACCTGAAACAGGACGGACTCTATGAAAATACTATCATTGTCTATAATTCCGACCACGGTGGCGTACTTGCCCGCAGCAAAAGATTCCTATATTCCAGCGGAATTCATTGCCCCCTGATCGTGCGAATCCCAGAGAAAATGAAGGATCTTTACCCAAAAGGAAAAACTCCAGGATCAACCATTGACAGAATTGTCAGTTTCATTGACATGCCCAAAACCTGGCTCAGCCTGACTGGAGCTAAAGTGACGGAAAATTTTCAAGGTCGAATATTTCTGGGTCCTGATACCGAACCTGAATCCCGCTATCATTTCTCGTGGCGTGAACGGGCGGATGAAAGGTTTGACAATGTACGAGTGATGCGTGACCAACAATTTGCTTATCATAAGAACTACGCACCGTTTGCCCCCAATGGCCAATACCTTGCCTACATGCACAAGATGAAGGCAACCGGAGCGTGGGAAAGACATCATCAGGCAGGAAAAACCGATGCTGTGACTGGTCGCTTCTTCGAACCTAGGCCTTCCGAGGAATTCTATGATAATTTCAAAGACTTTCACAATATCGACAACCAAATCGACGACCCTCTTCACCAGACTAAGATTAAAGAATTAAAGAAAGAACTCCGTCGCCAGCAGTTAAAATACTTCGATTCCGGGCTGATGCCCGAAGAGATGAGGAATCGGATTATAAAGGAAAAGAATACCACGGTATATGCCTTTGTTCGTGACCCCAAGCTCTACCCATTAGCTCAATATCTCGATTATGCCGACCTGGCCCTGACCCGTAAAAAGAAAAACCTCAAGACCTTCACCCAGGAACTCTCGGATAGTGACCCAGTAATTCGCTACTGGTCAGTAATTGGATTATTACTTCTCGAAAAACAGGCCAATCCCGCGATCCCAGAATTGAAAAAAGTGCTAGCGGACCGCGATGAAATTCCCGCGTTTGCCGCCTGGGCAATTTATAAAGCCGGAGAAAAAATGTTTGCAGAAAAGTGGATGCTTGAGGCAATCACTCAAAATCCGGGAAATAAGACACTCGCCAATATCTTTGACTGGATGGGTACGGCCAGCCACTCGTTGCTTGCCAAAATCCCCAGCGACAGGCTCCCCCAAAAAGGTCTACTCAAAGATGTGATCAAACGATCAGGAGTACAGAATTAAAACTTTAAATGCTTAAAACCTGTAGAGAACCAATTCAAGACCCACCACTTTTCCCCTGAGAATGGGAATTCCTTCTCGTTCAAGTAATTGAATCTTTTGGTCCACACCATTTGCATATCCCCCCACCTTACCGTCACTGCACACCACACGGTGACATGGGACGACTACAAAATCCCGGTTTTTGGCCATGGCCCGACCGACCGCTCGATACGCCTTAGTGCCTAATACCAGAGCCATTTCCTTGTAGGTTGTAACTTTGCCTTTCGGAATTTTGAGCAAAAGCTCATAACATCTCTCATCAAAGGGTTTGAATGACTTGGGATTCACTTTTTAAATTAATTATCCCGGATCAGAGTGGGTCAAGAGTAGATAAAATTAATTTAGAAAAACTCTAATACTCATTGACCCCATTTTTCTTAAGCTTTGTTATGGATAAATGATAAAAGCCTACTTCCTTTCAGCTGCACTTTCCCTGTGCATTTGTACAAATCTTGATGCTCAAAAGACGGTCAAAAAAGTAGAACCCAAGGCAACACCTCAGCAACCAGCCAAAAAAAAGCCAAAGACCAAATTCTTTGGAAAAAAAGAGGTGCGTTTTCTGAATACTGCTATGCCACTTATTGGAAGTGTCCAAAAGCTTGGCAAAGAAGGTATTCAGTATGATCTTCCTGATACCATCGTTGATCGAGAAGGAAATACCTTAATTGCTCACTTGGTTTGGGATGGTAAAAAGGACAGACTGGTTTTGGCAACGGAATCGGAAGGGGGACTTAAAAGAATAAAGGGAGAGGTGACTTCCGGCGTTCTTCATGCACCAGCATTGGCTATGGACAAAACAGGTAAGGTCTGGATTTTCTGGGGAACCACCACACAAGATACCACCGTGAATATTATGGCTAGATCATGGGAACCTGAAAAGGGCTATGGTAAAACCATTATTGTGGCCGACTCCAAAGCCGCCGAAGCCTTTTTGGATGCTGGAACGGATGCCAATGGCCGGGTATGGGTTACCTGGCAATCATTCCGGGCAGGAGAAGGCGATATTTATACGAGATACCTCAATCCTGATAATGGAAAATGGTCAAATGAAATGCCTGTTGCGACTCACAAAGGTGGCGACTGGGAACCACGCATTGCCTTTGACCGAAAGGGTAACGCATGGATCATCTATGACAGTTCCCGTGGAAATGAATTCAATCTCTATCTCGCCAGAGTCGAAGCAAATGGAAAAGTTACCGAATATCCCGTGGGACATAGCTCAAAGTATGAAGCCCGGGCATCGATTGCGGCGACCGTCTCGGGCGACGGCTTCTGGATTACAGCAGAACAGGGTAAAGAGAAACATGGGCTGGATTACCGCGGACATGGAAATGAAACTGGCATCAACGCTCGAAAACGGGTATTGTTTGGTAAATTCGATCTGACTTCCAAAAAGTTCATCCCTATTCCACTTGGTCCCGCAGGCGAGGCCGGCCAACCCGTGAACCGCCCTATGGTAGGAATAGGTAAAAACGGAGACCCATGGGTGGCTTATCGTTATTTTAATTCCGCCCTTTGGAGAATCGCAGTCACATGCTACCGTCAGGAAAGCAACACTTGGAGTTCGCGCCGGAGGCTACCGTCCAGCAGTTATGGGCAGGATCGCTCCGTTTCCTTTCTTCCTCCACAAGAAAAAGGAGACATTCGTATCTGCTGGCCATCGGACGAACGTCCACACAAGGAACATAAAACCACAAAGATCATGCTGGCCACCCTACCCTCCGTCAAATCCCTGCCAGATGCTCAACCACCCAAGCCTTCTTCAGCCGGCAAGCCAAGTAACCTCCCTCATTCGCACAAGACACCGGAACGCCCAGCCTATGATCGTCACAAGTGGACCGTGGATGGAGAAACCTATGGGCTTTATTGGGGAGATGTTCACCGGCACACAGATGTGTCAAACTGCCGAACGGGATTTGACGGGTGTATTGTAGACCATTTCCGTTATGCTTATGACCTTGGAAAAATTGATTTCCTAGGCACCTCCGACCATACAGATGTTGGCAAGTTCTATCATCCCTACGAATGGTGGCACAACCAACGCATGCACGATGCCCTGCACAGCCCCGGAGAGTTCAATACGGTCTATGTATACGAGCGTGAACAGAAATGGCCTTGGGGACATCGTAATATCGTCTTTGCTCAACGTGGTGGTCCTGTCGTCTACATAAAGCGCTCCCTCTATTTAAATTCTCCGTGGCAAAAGACTTTACCCGTAGATCCCAAAGGAAACGCAGAAATCTCACCCTATGAACTTTGGGATTTACTCAAAAAATACGGCCAGCCCGTGGCTGCTCTTAGTCATACGGGTGCAACCGGGATGGGCACGGACTGGAAAATATATGAAAAATTCGATTACAGCTCCGAGAATGTGGTTGAGATCTACCAGGGTGCCCGGGTTTCCTATGAGGCCGCGGGTGCTCCTCAACCATCTGTTGGGTTTGCTCCAAACACACACCTGAATGCGACAGGACGAGTGGTAAATTCACCACCGACTCCCATCGCGGATTTTGGAAAACATGCAAACGGTACTTACCAGACCGCTCTGAGTGAAGGCCACAACCTCGGAGTCTTCGCCAGTTCCGACCATATTTCCCAGCATGCCAGTTATGGCGGAGTTTACTGCAAGGATTTCACCAGGGAAGGAATCATCGAAGGAATGGACAACCGCAGAACTATTGCCGCCACCGACAAGATCTACCTCAATTTCACCTGCAATGAAAAACCATTGGGCTCCTTCATTAAAACCGGAAAAGCCCCTAAATTCTGGCTCAAAGTTGATGGTACGGCCGACTTCAAGCGTATCACTATCGTTCGTAACGAAAAAGACTGGAAACATTTCAATGAATTCGAAGGAAAAATCTTTGAAAAAAAGTTTGAGGATAAAGACATGGTGGATGGAGAAAATCGCTACTATGTACGAGTCATTCAACGGGACGGAAATATGGCATGGTCTTCACCTGTGTGGGTGACAAAGAAATAATCGATATTAGAGTCATTTCCGTTGACTATACCCAGTAACCTGTGAGCGTCTGAGCATGTTCACTCCAAAATCAAATCTTACCGTTCAGGGCTTGCTTATCGGTTTTTTTCTCACGACATTGACCGCTTTAGGTCAACCCGGGGAATCTACTGGGGCTTCTAACTCGGACAATAAAGTCTACGAGGCTATTGGTATGATGTTTGCCGATGGTTCAGGTCTTGGAAAGATGCAATTTACCGAAGAACAAATTGACCTCATCTTAGCAGGAATGAAAAAAGGAATCAAACTGGGCAAAATGCCTGCTGAATACCAAGCCTTACAACCAAATGTTCAGTCAATCATGATGAAAAAGATGCAGCTTGCACGGCAAGCTGAACAAGCGGAGATGTCCAAAACTGCAGAAGGTAATAAAGTAAAAGGGCAGGAATTCTTAACTCTATTAAGCACCCAGGATAATGTTAAAAAAGATCCATCCGGATTCTACTATGAGATTCTTAAGAAAGGAAAAGGACCGAGCCCAACCATGAAAAATACGGTTCGTCTTCATTACCATGGAACCTTGATTGACGGCACTGTATTCGACAGTTCAGTGGACCGAGGCCAACCCACAAGTTTCCCTATGAATGGAGTGATTAAAGGATTTTCTGGCGGTCTGACTAAAACCCAAGTGGGTGGAAAGATCCGTATTTATATTCCGAGTGAGTTGGGCTACGGCGACAACCCTCGCCCCGGGGGAAAGATCAAGCCCGGAGACACCCTAATTTTCGAGTGCGAACTTTTGGAAATCAACTAGTTTCAAATACGAGAGATTATCGAGCCAACAGGCGAGACATCTCCTTGCCCAACGCATCACCTATTAGAAAGTAACTCTCCGCGTTGCCAAACCAGTGGTGTCCATGCCCTATGTTTGGTGAATCTTCTTTGGGGCGGGCGAAAGATGTGGTTTCGACAAAAGAAACAGTGCCATTCCATTCTTTTCTTCCGGAAGCTTTCTTTTGAGCATCCCGAATGGCTTGCATATTTTCTCCCGCATTTTGCCCAAGATTACCCAACTCGCCAATAACGACAGGCAAAAGCGGTTGCTTAAAATGCTTCCGTACATCCTTGATTAAGCAAATTAAGTTCTCTTCGTATTGGGCACGTGCATCTTGATTGAACATATCATTCCATCCCTGAAACCAAATAAAGCCTCCCCATTTCGGTTTAAGGTTTTTAAGGTCGGGAAACTCCTTTTTATAAGAACCTAAAGCTTCCTTCACTTCATCTAACATTTTTAAATAGTACTCTCCTGTCTTTCCTCCTGCAGACGGAGGACGAAAGTCCTCATAAATATTTTTGCCTCCCCAAGCGGTCTTAATCAATAGAATAGGCTCTTCAATATAATCACCTAAACGATGTCCAATCTGTAATTCCGGTCCTATGTGGTGTCGGCTATGCATACTACCGTATCCAGTAAAGCCAATGCTCACCCCACCAGTCATTACACCTTGCTTATTTCTGTGGCGAATAAATGCATCATCCCGTTCAGTCCACTCCCCCTGTGCGTTTTGTAGATGCTGGTACATTTTGGGTGTCTTACTTTCCTGCATCACTCGGAGCAAAGTACCCTTTCCTCCATTATAATACTTGGGGTGATCCATATCCACCACTCCCTGCCCTTGCATATTGGATTGCCCAGCTAGTAAAAAAACTTGGAAGAATTTAGGCTTTGGTTCATCGGTACTACCCGCGAGAAAAGTAGCAGAGATAAAAATACCGGCGAATAAACTTATTTTCATTCAATTACGAATTTTGGGGTTCCTAAAACATCCATCAATGGCTTAATACCCAAACCTGGTTTCTGTGATGAGGCCATTCGTCCATTCACACGCTTGGGAGAACCATCGGCCAACGGTTGGGTGACATAACTATTGAAGTCAGTGGCCGTGAAAAGAAATTCTGAAGGAGTACTATGGGCTAAATGAGAGATCGCGGCGGTTACAATATCCCCACCCCAAGTATCCTCTAAAGTCATGGCAACACCCAAAGAGACGCATAGATCTCGTGCCTGTTTGGCTCGGGTTAAACCACCGAATTTACTGATCTTAATATTAACCACATCCATTGCTAAATCATGAGACGCTTTAAGAATTTCTGGCATACCATCAATTACTTCATCCAAAACGAAAGGAAGGTCTGTGTGACGGCGAACAGAAAGACAGTCTTCATACCGCAAACAAGGTTGTTCAATATACACATCGATGTCTCTTACTGCTTGCACTACACGCATAGCCTCATGTTTAAGCCAACCGGTATTCGCATCTGCGACTAACTTATCACCTGGCTGCAATTGGGCAGATGTTTGACGAATTCTTTCAATATCCATATCTGGATCTCCTCCCACCTTGAGCTGAAACCGTCGATATCCCTCAGCTCGATAGCCGGCCACTTTATTAGCCATTTCTTCGGGACTCTCCTGAGAAATCGCCCGATAAAGTACGAAATTATCGCCGTATGTTCCACCAAGCAAAGAACTGACCGGTAAACCAGATACTTGTCCGAGGATATCCCAACAAGCTACATCGATCGCAGACTTCACATAAGGATGCCCCTTCATTGCCTGATCCATTAGACGGTTTAACTTTTCTAAGTGCAAAGGATTTTCACCCAATAAACTGGGCCCCAGTTCCTCAATTCCAATACGGGCACCCTGTGCATAGGAAGCCAAGTAAACAGGACCCAATGGGCATACCTCGCCATATCCGATCAGTCCTGCATCGGTTTCCACGCCCACAATAGTGGAATCAAAAGTTTCCACTGACTTCCCCCCCGACCATTTATAGTCACCTTCAAGCAAGGGCAAGTCGACTTGCCATACAGTAATTTTAGATATTTTCATTATTTACAAATTTAATTTGATCCGACCCAATTTCCCCACCAGTCCTTAAAAATTTCCCATTGTCGATGAATAAATTCTCGTTGCGATGGGCTCAACTTATCAGATGGATTTAATTGACGAGCATATTCCTCAAAGCCCTCAAGAACCATTAATTCCTTATAGTAAAGAACAAGATCTGGACCTTCATCAAATCGGGAAAGTACGGCCATGGCAGATTCCAATTCCATAGCCAATCTTCGAGATTCGACATTTCCTTTTACTGCTTCTTGGCAAAGTTCCACCAATCGAAGGACTTGTGTGGGAAGCGCATTCCCCACACCGGTAATCGCACCCACTGCCCCACAACGAACAAACCCATGGAACACCTGGGTATCCACTCCCACCATTAAAGCCAACGAGTCATCCCCACTTGTTATATGCTCAGCTGCATAGGTGAGGGAATCCGAACCACCAAACTCCTTGAATCCGACTAAATTTGAATATTGATCCCGCAATTGAAAAAACAAATCCGCTCTTGTTTCGAATCCATAGTAAGGACTATTGTAAATCACAGCAGGCAAATCACCTCCCGCTTCTAAAATACAAGCAAAATGAGCTTCCTGTGCCTGTGGTGAATTCCCGCGGGAAAGAACTCTAGGAATTACCATCAATCCAGCAGCACCCACTTCTCGAGCATGTGTAGCATGAGAAACAGCGCACTGAGGGTTTTGGGCACCAGTTCCCACCACAGTAGGAATTCCAGACTCCACCAAATGCTTCACACCTTCCATTCGTTGGGAATCAGTTAAGAGTGGCCAATCTCCCATCGATCCGCAGTAAACCACCCCATTCATGCCAACGGATAAAAGGTGTTCAGCCGTCTTGACCAAAGCATTGTAATCAGGTTTCAAATCGTTATTACACGGCGTCATTAGAGCAGGGATACATCCCTGGAAAATATTTTTGGCGGTATCAGTCATGATGTAATCACTTTAGGGTGCATTGTCGTTTTCAATCAATTTTAAAAGCTAGAATCTGAGAGGAGAATAGCTGGAAGGATTAATATGAGGCTCATCCCCACAAATCATTTCCTTGATCAGTCGACCGGTTGAGGGTGCTAAACTCAACCCAAGCATATTATGTCCGGTTGCGAGGTAAGCGTTCGTAATAGCAGGTACCGGCCCAATAATGGGAAGGCTATCCCAAGTCATTGGTCTCCAACCGAACCATTTGTCTACAGCGGGAGCATCGACATCAGATTTTAAAAATGGTCGTGCAGAGTCGCGGAGTAATTGTAATCTGTGCTCAGGAATCGTTTTATCGTACCCGACAAATTCCATCATCGAGCCAAGGCGAAATCCATTTTCAAAGGGAGATACCCCAATTTTTCTCTCCGGAAAAAGCATCGGATGCAACGGGGAATCCTTTGGCCTTCCCATAGTCAGGGAGTATCCCTTACCCGGTTCAATCGGAATCGAACATTCAAGAGAATCAGACCATTTTGGACTCCATGCCCCAAGGGCAAATACAAAATAGTCCGCATCTAATATATCGCCCGCGACCTTCAACCGTACAATTTTACCACCCTCCTTCTCAACCCCCTGCAATTCAGTATTTTCAAGAAAGACAACTCCTTGCTTTCGTAAATGCTCAACCCATGCCTGATTAAGCTTTTCCGGATTCAATGATGTATCACCCTGATAATGATAGCCTCCTGCCAATCCATCACATAGTCCTGGTTCCAATGCAGTCAGACCAAAACCATCCAGTCTCTTTGCTGAGACACCGAAGTTTTCTTCCAACATTTCATCCGTCCTGGCAAAGGCATTCATGCCCTCCTCTATTTCATAAACATAGAGCAAACCACGTTCCTGCCATTCACATTGTTTGGAAAATCTTTTCATCAATAAATGATATTCCTCCATCGATGCATCAAGAATGGACTGCAATACCTTACCCGTCTGCAAAACTTGGTGATGAGTGCAACGCCTGGCGAACTGCCACATCCATTGCCACAGGGCAGGACTTGGCCGCAACTTCAAATGAAAGGGAGATTCTCGGTTAAATATTGATTTCAGGGCAAGCCCGATAGCTCCCGGTTCAGTCAAGGGTGAAACATGACTCGGACAGATATAACCACAATTTGCACGCGAACACGCCCCCCCCGCTTTCCCACGGTCAAGAACCGTCAC
>JABGWU010000003.1 GCA_018645475.1 Opitutia bacterium | reverse complement strand
GGTCCTGGTGATTCTGGTTTTTTTAGCGAAGAGCCAATTCTAGAAAGTTCGGATTTTTCCAGTGGCAGTGCCGGCAGTGCTGGTAGTGGTGATTCAGGTATGATGGCAAGTGGTTCAGGTTCGGCCACAGGCCCTGATGGAACTGCTGGCTCATCGATGGACGGTTTTGGTTCATCTGGTAAAGCTGATATCGGCAATGGTTCGTCTGGTTCCTTTAACGCTAATCCTTTTGATGGAGGGTCGGATAGTGGAACCCAAGAGGCTCGACTGCAATCTTTTCATGCAACCTCTGATCTCAAGGATATCCATTTTAACTTTGATCAATATGATCTCGACAGCAATTCGAAAAAAGTGCTTGAGCAGAATGCCAGCTTCCTCAAAAGCAACCCGGATATGAGGGTCGAAATCCAGGGGCATTGTGATGAGAGAGGTACCAATAACTATAATATCGCTCTTGGCGAACGTCGTGCCCATTCCACGAAGAAGTATCTAGTGGCGCAAGGTGTTGATTCGAGTCGGGTGAATGTTATCAGTTATGGTGAAGAAAAACCTTTCTGTTCTGACAGCAATGAAAACTGCTGGTTCCAAAACAGAAGAGCGCATTTCATGGTAGCAAGATAACAGCATTTATCGGTTTGTAATAAATCGTATATAATAGGCCGCACTGGGTTAATTCCCGGTGCGGCTTTTTTTTTAACCATTTTCGCAATAAACGATTTCCGATGCTATCGGGAAAAGAGTAAAGCTTATGAAATCGATTAGATCGTCTGTCTTCTTCTTTTTGTTTTTATTGGTTACGCTGGTACCCCTGAATGCATCGGCGCAATTATTTGGTTCTGACGATGAGAAATGGGAAAAAGTTTTTGTTGGTTTAAAGAAAATTAATTCTCGTCTGATAAAAATTGAGACTTCTGAGATTGTAAGCTTGAGACACCAGCTTGAAGATTTATTACGGCAGATTGAAGAAGTTAAGCAAACTCTTCCACAATTACAGGGATCCGTTGAATTGAATAAATCGGAGACTCTGGCCAATGTGAATAAAATCAGATCCCAAATAAACGATCTGGAAGCGGAAGTGAAAAATCAGGTGCTAGCAAAAATCGATCAGCAAAAAATAATTCTCGATCGTTTTCAGAAAGACCAAAAAAATTTAAAGAAAGGGCTGGCTCAAGATATAGAACAATTTGAAAAGATGAACAAAGAAAACTTTCAAGGTTTTGCTTCAGCAAATAGAAGTACGCTGGAAGTAGTCGTGCAAAGATTGGCCGCTTTGGATGAGACAACAAAAAAGAGTTTTGAAGATACTAAGGGACTTTTTATATCCGATGTTATTCCTGCCATGGCCAAGGAAAATCTGGATAATAGAAAAGCGATTATCGAGCTTCTTTCCAAATCTCGTGAGACAAATGATAAAGCATTGGCAGGCCTGTCTGAAAAAAACAAAATGCTGATCGATATTCTTGGGGAAAATTTAAAGCAAGGCGCGGAGACAAAAGAACAGATCGTCTCCATCAATGAAACTCTTGCTACAGCTAAGAAAAATTTGGCGGTTAATAATAAAAACTTGATGGTTGCAGATCAAAAGATCAATAAATTAGCTGAGACCATGAAAGCCCTTCAGACACAACATTCTGCATCCAGTGAAACTCTTGTAGCATTAAAAAAAGGTTTGATTGAAGCAGGAAAGTTTGATCAGTTAGCAGATGAAAAGATTAATAAACTCGTTGAGAACTCTGCTCAACTGATTGCAAATGCTAATAAACTCGAGGAGTCTGTGCTCGGTGAATTAAAACAGTCGTCACAGAAAGAAGACTCTAATCAAGATAAAATCAACTTGGCTAATGAAAAACTTTCGCGCTTAATTGAGATTTTAAAAGCCATTGCAACGGAGCAGGATAAGTTGGGCAAAGTGGTAAAGGCTCAAACTGCAATGAACAAGGCGCAGGCCGGGTTGGTAAAAAATCAAGAAGGTATAAAAGAAGCACTTGCTGACCTGCGCAGAAAAGCCAATGTGAGTATTTCTCGAAGTGATGACATCAAGAAAACTTTGGGAGAAATCACAAAAAATAATTCAGGCGTTTCTTCAAAGTCCGCTAAAAAAACGAAGAATCAATAAACAGTCTTATCGAGTTCTGCTTTTTTGACTCCCCATTTTTATCCGAAAATTTATTCGGTGTAGATAACCTCTCTATGGCAAAAGCAACCACCATTTTTAGTTGTCAGAAGTGCGGCCATCAGGCTCCGAAATGGTTGGGTAGATGTCCCGAATGCAGTTCATGGAACAGTTTTGCAGAAGAGAGCAACCAGCCCATAGCTTCAAAATCGCGACATAAAACAAAGTCCTCCCC
>JABGWU010000166.1 GCA_018645475.1 Opitutia bacterium | reverse complement strand
TTGGGAATCAAACAAGATTCGCTCCGTCTTTTGGGGAAAGCCAGACATCAATAAAATTTCTGGCAGATCATCTATGTAAAAATCACATTCGCATTCATCAATGCGAGCCACCTTATCTTTCTTGGTTACCTCAAAAAAAACTTGCTCCGGTTTTATCAGGGTTTCACCATTGTCCACCAAAAAACTTTCAATCCAACCTCTGGCGGCCTCATGAAGGTCATATTTTGCCCCAACAAATGGGTGTTTGGTCTTATGGCTTACGATGACCATAGCAATTCCATTAGCACGAGCTAGTTTAATAAATTCGATAACCCCAGAATACGCTACAGCATCACTCATCCTTGCCCCATAAACATATCCCTGTATTTCTGTCCAGGCATTTTCATTTTTAGCCCTTCTTAAAAAATCACGAACTGCAAGCTTGGAAATAGGAAGGTCATCAGGGACCAATGATTTCTCGATAGCTACTTTATGAAATAACTCGTCATAGCTAACAATCGTATTATCAAAATCAAATCCGATGCGCATTCTAAATTGAGGCGTCTTTATAGGCAGTAAAAATCTGGCGAGAAATATTTTCTTCGGTTAAACCGTATTTTTTCCTAGCATAATTCTGAGAGCCAACCTCGTGCATAAATTCGTCATCTACCCCAAAGGTTATCAGCCTACCTTTCATTGGAGCCTGCCTGGCAAGCCACTCAGATATATTACTACCTAGCCCTCCGACTCTACTATGCTCTTCCGCAACAGCCACAACAGGATAGCGAGAAAACACATCATTTATTGTTTTTTCATCCAAGGGCTTCACTGTATGAAAACTTTCAACTCGGACCGAGACTCCCTGCGAAGAAAGGTTCTCAGCCGCCTTCATCACTATTGGCAATAGGATTCCTGTACTGATCAGGCATATATCTGAGCCTTCCCTGACCGTTATAGACTCGCCTATCTCGAAATGATCATTTTTCTTTGCGGTAACCGCTTCACCTTTTTTTCCAATGCGAATATATACGGGGCTCTTTTGCTTTAGAGCCGCTCGCAAGCATTGACGAAGTTCTACCTCATCTGCCGGAGCCAGAACAGTCATGTTTGGCAACACTCTCATAATGGCTAAATCCTCACAGGAATGGTGTGTAGGCCCAAGTTCGGCATAGGTAAACCCCGACCCAGTACCGACAATGATGACGGGTACATTGTGATAACAAGCATCAATCCTGATCTGTTCGTAGCATCGAGTAGTTGTGAATGGAGTGATAGTATATATAATAGGGCGAAGTCCGGACAGTGCCATTCCCGCAGCCACACCCATCATATTCGCTTCAGCCACACCACAGTTGAAAAAGCTCTTACCACTTTGCTCCTTGAATTTATCAAATAATTTATTACCAATGTCCCCTGATAAAATTACTATTCGGGAATCATCCATACTCAGTTTTGTAACTTCATCAGCGAATGCGTTTCTCATTTAAAAAGCCCTAATTCTTTACGCGCGGAAGCAAGTTCTTCTTCCGAGGGAATTCTGTAATGCCAGTTATTGTCATCCTCCATGAATGAAACACCTTTGCCTTTTACCGTATGAGCAATCACCGCTATGGGTTTTCCCTCACTGTTTTTTTCTTTAGTCAAAACATCAATTAGCTGGCCCATATCGTGACCTTCAATTTCACAGGCATCCCAGCCAAAAGCACGCCACTTATCTACCAGAGGAGTCAACGCTAAAATCTCCTCACTTCGACCTGTGGCTTGCCATTTATTGAAGTCAATTATTACCATAAGGTTATCGACTTTTTTCGCTGCAGCCATCATTGCCGCTTCCCATATAGAGCCCTCATTACACTCACCATCACTAAGTAAAGCCACGACATTATAACTTTGTTCTTGTATCCGGGCTGACAATGCCATACCTAAACCAATAGGAAGACCATGCCCCAGGGAGCCAGTTGCGGCTTCAATTCCATCCAGTTGATCGGGGGTAGGAGGATGCTCAGCAAAAACACCACCGTCCTCTCCATATGAATCTAGCATTGATTCTGGATAGAAACCCTTCATTGCTAGAACTTGAAATAAGGCAGGAGCTCCATGTCCCTTACTCAAAATGAAGCGATCTCGATCAGGATCTCTCGGGTTTGCAGGATCGATTTTCAAACTGTAGAAGTAAATCGCAACAAGGATATCAACACAGGAAAGACACGATCCCAAATGCGGCATTTTTGTTTTGTGCGAGTTTGAAATTATGCGACCACGAATCTCGTTCGCAATTCCCTGTAATTTTTTCGGTTCCATTCAAGAATCCCTATTAGGGTTTATGAATATAATCCCACTTCATTCTACAAAGATCATCCAAATTTGTTTTCACCCATTCAACACAATCATCTAGCCCTGCATCCAAAGAAATCTCATCCTTCCAGTTGAGACACTGGCGAATCTTTGAGCTGTCCAACATATAGGCCGCATCTTTCCCCAACCGCTCCCCAACTACTTCGACACAAGCATCGAAATCAGCGCCTAGCTTCTGGCAAATTTTTTCAACCAATTCACGCACCGTTACGATTTCATTCGTTGAGATATGATAGGTTTCACCAGGAATTCCCTGCATGGCTATTTTATGAGTCGCATTTGCAACATCGCGGAAGTGAATAAAAGACCTTTTAGAATGCCCTCCACCATGGAGTTGAAGCTTTTTCCCGGTTAAAATAGACAAAATTGTTCTTGGAATAATCCGATAAAGCTGTTGCCCTGGGCCATAAACATTGGCAGCGCGGGTAAACACAACAGGAAATTTATAGGAATCGAAAAACGTTTTCAGACTCATGTCACAAGCGGCACGAGAAACAGCATAGGGTGTACTTGGCCTGTAGAGAGTATCTTCCTTAATAAAACCATCCGTACTGCCATAAACTTCAGGAGTCGTCACATGAATATACTTATTTAAAAAATCCATATGCCTTAATCGGTCATGCAAACGTATAGTTGATACAACATTAGTCATGAACCAATGATCCGGATTTTCCCAGCTTTGAGCAACCATACTTTGAGCCGCAAAGTTGACCACAAATGCAGGTTTTTCTTTTTTTACCAGGGATACGATATCTTCAAGGTTCGAGTTAAGATCATACTTAAAGAACTTAAACCCCACACCCATTCCATTCCAACGGTAAGGCAAAAATGATTTATGCAGCTCATCAGAGCGGCTAGTCCCCATTACCGAATGCCCATGCTTTAGCAAATAATCAATGAAGCTTGATCCCGAAAACGAATTACTTCCAATAATGAAATATTTATCTGCCATAATTACTCGGGGTTATTTTCATATAGCCACTGCATAATCATGTGGCCAACTATTAATTGCATATCTTCAGAAATCTGCATATCGTCTATGGAAAAATGAATGGCTTCATCCGCCAAAGACTTACTTCGCCCTCCTGAATAGCCAAGAATAGCAAATGACTTGATACCCATGGTCTTGGACTGCTCCAAAACTTTGACTATATTAGGCGAATTACCACTACCAGAAAGAACAATAAGCAAATCACCTTTCTCCCCATGCACGGCAAGTTGCTCAGAAAATATGCTCTCGTACCCAACATCATTAGCAAGGCAAGTGATCACTGCAGGATTTGCAGAGAGAGCTAAAACTTTCATACCGCCGCCCGTGCGTTTAGCTACACCATACAAAAAATCATTTACCAAGTGGATTGCGTTACCCGCACTACCACCATTTCCACAAAAAAAAACTCGCCGCCCTGCTTCCCAGCGCTTTCGCATTTCTTGAGCTAAATGCGCTACGCCTGACCACTCGGTTGAGGCCAAGACTGCTTGTAAACGAGAGGCATATGCCGCGAAAAAATCTTCTTGTGAGTTTTTTGAGCTCATCCTTATCTACTCGCCAATACTTTATTTTGCATCCATTTGAGATTGTAATAACGCTCCTCATCCTTTACAACCCCACTACGATATTTCTCAATGATTTCCCGCACAGCATGTTCCACAGTCTTTTTAGGCTTAAACCCAGTCGCAAGAAGCTTATCAGAGTTCACACGATATGAGCGCGGATCATTAGATTCAGTTACCTCGATTTCCACAGGTATGTGTTTGGCTACTAGTTTGGCTATATCAAGAATTGAAATATTTTCAAAACCCGCATTGTAAACACCACAAACATCCGGATGGCCCAATAAATGGATATAGACATCGGTGATATCATCAATGTGAATATTGGGTCGAATCTGTTTGCCTCCAAAAACTGTAATCTTCCCATTGGATAGAGCCTGCATGGTCAACATATTCACCGAAACATCTAGACGCATACGAGGTGAA
>JABGWU010000165.1 GCA_018645475.1 Opitutia bacterium | reverse complement strand
CTTCAAACAGCGGAAGTAGTTTCGAAGCAAGCCGAACATTACGTCCTCGATTGGCTGGTTCTTTGACTAAGTTATGTTTTGCTTCTTTGAACCAAACCCCGAGAGATTGGTTTTTAGGCCAAGGGTATTTTTTCATTCTGTTTTGTGCATATTTTACAAATTCCTGGCCATATGATTTCCAGTTCGGATAGGGTGGTTTTGTTCTCCATTCTTTGGTCATTCTTCTCAGTGTAAACAATGAAGCGGTTTCACAAAGAGTTTCCTCAAACCAAAGATTCGACCGGTCTCCATTTTTATATCCGCAAAGAATATGTGTAAATTCATGAGCAAATTGAAAAGCATACTGGCTCCAGTAACTTTTTTCAGAGTCCAAGCGCATAAGGTATTCGCCATTTTCTCCTCTTCTATACAAGACAATAGGACCAGTTCTAGATCGTTCAACCTTAATTGGAGCGAGTCGGTTTTGGTGCGCATGTGGCCAAAGCTGCCTTGCTGCGGAGTTGAGAATTTTTTGAATATCTCTTGTTGATGCTCCTCCCCAAATATTTGGTTTAATTTCGATTTCTGGCAGCTTTATAAAATCGCCCCATAAAGAAAAATTTAGAAGAAGGCTGGGGATAACGCCGCCAAAAAGGAATTTGATCGAGGTCATATAATGTAAACGATATTTTTTTCAGGCAACCGAGTAAAATTAAAAATATATTCGTTTGAAATCTATATTGTCTAGAAGATTTTCTGATGACTCTAAAATAGGGGTAATTTTGAATTTTCTCACATCAAACTAGATAAGGCCTGCAGGTTTGATTGGAATAGGTGGAAAGCTTAATATATTATATAACGAATTAAAAAGTTGGAATTTGCTCGGATTGAAGGCGTGCTTCACCATTGCTGGGGTCAATATTAAGGGACTATTGCAGGGCTAATTAAATAATCCAACTCACTGTAATCATAGAAAATGGGCTGTCCGTTTATTCTTTTAATAAAATATAACCAATTCGCAGTCTGGTCACGGTATAAGAATGGCCAGACATCAGGCCTAGTCCATTGCCAGTTATACTCCTGTGTCCAAATCCAAATGCCATCATTTCCATCAGGTATGGTATATGCCCAACCTAGTTCCTGATGATAAATCCAATCATTCTCAAGGGGGAGGAACGAACCGAACCACTCGGACGCTATCCAACCTGCTTCCATTTCAACACTATTACCATGCCACGATGGAGGGGTTTCAGTTTTAAACTTTTTGATAGAACTAAATGATTCGCCACTTTGATTGATCGCATAAGCTCTAAAGAAGTAGTTTCTGTTGGGTGCAAGGTCACTAAGTGAGGCGGAGAAGAATATATTCTGTTCTATGTTTGCCATTAAGCGAATAGGTATTTCAAAACGAATGGAATCAGATACGATAAACCCAACCTCTGAAACCGGCGAATTTCCATTATCCAAAATTTCGGCTCGGAGAATGTATATTCCATCCTGCAGAATTTCAGCTAATTCAGACCTTATGATTGGCGGTTGTGGAGAATGGTTCTTATCTTCACCGGTAATTTCTGGATGTTCTTCGTAAAGGTTTGCTATTCCGATATTATCGGTGGAATATTCAGTTTCTTGCCAATTTGGGTCTTCCTGAGTGTTTATATTGTGTGCATCTCTCCAGTATGATTCAAAATCACCGGTAAAAATATTGCCATCCTTATCGACAATAATATTTGGATTTAAGGATACTTCGGATTCTTCTGTATGTTCAATAGAGAGTATCCAGATTATGTCCGTTTGAGGGGATGTACCATCAGGATTTACTTGATTTTGATGTTCGTAAAAGATGGGATCATATTCATTTGATTCGAACAGTGGGTCTTGGGCACTATTGTTTTCAGGCAATAGATCTTGATTTGGGTTATTGACCCGCAATATGTAAGATTGGAAGAAAATGCGGTCGTAATCCTGAGCTAACTGAATAAACTCACCTTGGTTGCTCATGTTAATTTGACCAATAGGATTGAAGTCAAATGGAGTAATCGGATCGCCTGGGTTCGTATCATTGTTATCAAATTCTTCGTGTAGAAATCCGATTGGGAAGAGTTGCTGGATGTCCAAATAATTATCAATTTCCTCGTTCGAATTGAAGGAGTAGTCAAGATGATGATTCAGGTTGTATT
>JABGWU010000164.1 GCA_018645475.1 Opitutia bacterium | reverse complement strand
TCAGGCCCATAAGATTCGACTTTATATTCCCAGTCGCCAATGTTCTCAATATCTTTAAGAACCCATTGCTTAGACTTACCCGTGAGTTCTTTTCCATCACCCACTGTTTCAGCATATTTTTCTTTAGCTCCCTTAAGTCCCTTTTCATAAACCTCCTTTAGTTTTTCGGAATAGGATTTTTCTTCAGCCTTAACTTCATCTTCCGCCATGGTTAAAAATGACGAGGCTAGAAAAAACAAAGTCGTTGAAATAGGTAATATCATTTTCATCCTTAAAACCTATTATTTTGAAGACTCATTGGTCAAGCGATTGTGGATTCCATGGGCCTCATTATTTTAATTCAAGGTTGATCAATTAGCTGTATACACTTTCAATCATTTAAATAAATCAAAGAACTTACCTCGAAATGAATGCACTCCAAGAAGAAGAAGTAAAAGCCTACCAAAAGGATGGCTATATTATCGTTCGTAATCTCTTCACAATTGAAGAAATCAACCTTCTCGGGCAAACTGCACGGGCTGATAATGAAATGGACCAAGCATCAACCAAACGGGATGATGGAGAAGGCAATGCGGTTCGCCTCGCCCTATGGAACCATCCTGGCGACGGAATCTACGGAATGTTTGCCCGATCTAAACGGTTGGTGGACAGGGTCGAACAACTACTTGATGACGAAGCCTATCACTACCATTCCAAAATGGTTCTTAAGGATGCCAAAGTAGGCGGTGCCTGGGCGTGGCATCAGGACTATGGATACTGGTACCAAAACGGTGTGCTCACTCCAAATCTTTGCAGTGTCATGATCGCTGTTGATCAGGCAACGGTGGAGAACGGCTGTATGCAGGTAATTAAAGGTTCACACAAACTCGGCCGTGTGAATCATGTTCTATCAGGAGATCAGGCTGGAGCTGATATGGAACGGGTTGAAGAGGCAAAGAAAAGACTCGATCTCGTCCATGTTACAATGGATCCGGGCGACGCCCTGTTCTTTCACTCCAACACTTTGCATGCCTCTGATGCCAATGAATCGGATCATCCCCGTTGGGCAATGATTTGCTGTTACAATGCAGCATCTAATGATCCATATAAAGACTCCCATCACCCCAGATACACCAAGCTCGAAAAAGTGGAAGACGAACGGATTCTTGCCGTTGGTCGTGACCACGCCAATCGTTCGCAAACCGAGTTTGCTGATCTTCACCGCGAAGATACAAGTGCTAAAAGCCTGACTGAAAACCAAAATTCATGAAACTGGGCATTATTAGCAGTGCATTTCAACAGGCGGGAGTCAGTACGCAATCCGGACTCGAGCACATTGCCAGAATAGGTTTCGATACCGTGGATATTTTTTGTGAAGCACTTACAATATCGGAGGAGGAAACCCGCCTTATTGAAAATACCTGTACCCGAAACAACCTTCCTATTGTTTCGCTTCCCGTAGTCTCTGCAGGTCTGATTGACTTTAACGACCCAGTTCGGGAATTTCATCTTCAACGCTGTAAAAAGTTTATTGATCTTTGTGCACGTTTCAAAGCAGACAACCTGCTCCTTGTACTCGGCGAGTATATCTGGCAACGGGAAGTGATCCCTCCTGAAGCCCAATGGCAATGGGCAGTTGAAAATACTAGGGAACTCGGAGAGTATGCAGGGAAGAAAGGAATCCAAATTGCATTGGAACTCGAGCCATTCCGTTTAAGCCTCCTTAACAACCTCAAGGAAATGGTCCGCTTTCTGGATGATTGCAATCATCCGCAGGTGAAAGCAAATATAGATATCAGTCATCTCGTTCTTTCCGATGTTTCGCCTTCTGAGCTTTCAACATTAAAAGGACGAGCTGTGCATGTTCATATCAGTGATTGTGACGGTAAGGTTCACGGCGACCTCCCCCCCGGACATGGAGTGGTTAAATTCATGCCCTACCTACAGGCAGTCAAGGAATTGAAAATTGATGGTACCATCGCCCTGGAATTGGAATATTCACCCGACCCCAACAGAATTGTTGAATGGGTCGAAGAAGCATACCGTGAGACCGATCGCATGATGGGTGAACTGGACCTACGCGGCTAGAAATATTTGTGACTAAAAACGAAAATGATTACGGGCTCAGTCCGGAAAAATCTTTAGCGACCATATCTGCACCCTCCATTCAATACCTACCTCCCAGACCGAAAAATTATAATCCAAAAATTGCCGTTATTGGAACTGGTGGAATCAGTGAGTATCACTTAAAGGCTTATCAAAAATGTGGGTTTCAGGTTGTTGCTCTAGCCAACCGCACATTGGCAAAAGCAAAAGTTCTCCGGGACAAATACTTCCCCGCTGCAAGCGTACACGAAGACTTTCATGAAATTCTAAACATAGATGAGATTGAAGTGATTGATGTAACCCCTCATCCCTTAGAGCGTTTACCTATTCTCTATGACTGTCTAAAAACTGGCAAACATGTCCTTAGCCAAAAACCTTTTGTACTTGATATTGAGGACGGAAAAAAGCTGGCTGATCTTGCAGATAGAAAAGGTAGAAAAATCGCGGTTAATCAAAATGGTCGCTGGGCTCCTCATTTTAGCTATATGCGCAATGCAATTGCTCAGGGACTTATTGGAGAAGTGGCTTCGATTGATTTTTCTCTGCAATGGGACCAAACATGGATAAAAGGAATCCCAACTTTTGAAAAAATGGATAACCTGATCCTTTTTGATTTCGCAATCCATTGGTTTGATATTACTGCGTGCATGATGAATGACCAAAAACCGAAAAGTATTTATGCATCCACGGTTCACCATGCTCACCAGTCCTATAACCCCCCTGCCTTGGCGTCCGTCATTATCGACTATCCTGAGACTCAGGTTAGAATGTCATTCAATGGCCATTGCACAAATGGTGAAGAAGATACTACCACAATCGTTGGTACTGCAGGCACTCTCCGCTCTCGTGGTCCCGGGCTTAATGATCAACCCAACATGGAAATCCATCTGCAAAACGGTTCCACTCATATCCCGCTTAAGGGAAGTTGGTTTGAATCAGGCTTTCAAGGCACAATGAGTGAATTGCTCTGCTCCATAGAGGAGGATCGGGATCCTTATCACAGTGCCCGTAATAATTTAAAAACCCTGGAATTATGCTTTGCTGCAGAGAAAAGTGCTAAATTGGGCAAGCCTGTAAACTTATCGAATAATAACTGATGGTGATTGACTGGGATTATTCATTTAGCTGACATGAACAAATGAAAATTTCTGCGTCCTGCTTTCTTCTTATCTATATTTTTTCTTTTTCGCTATTTGCCAAAGTTTCATTTTTGCCTTTATTTGACGGAAAAACCCTGACCGGATGGTCTGCAATGCCCGGAGGTAAATGGGAGGTCAAAGATGGGGCCATACTTGGAACTAGCCCTAAATCTGAAAAAAAACACGGTATATTATTATCGGACAAAGAATATTCTGATTTTATCGTCCGTGCGAAATTTCGAGTTCACAAGGGAGATAGTGGTTTTTACTTCCGGGCAAAAAAAGTTAAAAGTTCCGTAAATGTAAATGGTTTTCAAGTGGAAGTGGACACCTCCAAAGAAACCGGCGGCCTTTACGAAACAGGTGGTCGGGCGTGGGTTAATAAACCAAGTAAAGAAGCGATTACCAAAAGAAAATATATCCCCGGCGAATGGACAAATCTCGAATTAAACGCGAGCGGTCGAAACATAAGCGTAAAAATAAACGGAGTCATTTGCTCGGAATTAAAAAATGACAAAGGAAATACCAAAGGTTACTTTGGTCTACAGCTTCATGGTAATCAGGAGATGAAAGTTGAATATAAAGACATTCTAATTAAGGAATTATAATTCTTCTCCGTGATCTTTCGATTGATTGCCAAACAGGCTTACCAAAATCACAAAAAAACACAGGGTTAGGTTGAAGAGTGGAATTTGCAAAGGGGAAGGTAAGGAATAAATGATCGCTGTCCCCGGAATCCAAACCATCCAGGTGGACACGGTAAAAATTAGGATTAAGTCCAGGATTTCTGACCAGCTTTTTTCTGCCTTCAATCGTTTTACCGAAAAGCCTACATCCATCCACGCATAAAAAAGTGCAGTAACTGGGGTTGCCCAAAAAAAACAATATACAAATTGATCCACCAAAACTTTGCACACAATCGTTTGCCAATTTACTCCATTACCAAAAATCATTGCCTGTAACCGATAAAAAGCATCCACATCAATGCCACGAAAAGCCCAGTATATAACAAAAATAAAACCGGAAAGGAAAAGACTTCCCCTCCCCCCCCTTCCTGTAAGCCTCATAAATACGAAAGGGAGCAATCCACCAAACAAGGCAGTCGAAAAAGCAGAATACAGGTAACCATAATCCTGTTTCCAGGTAATGATCTGTAAAAATAAAGGCCTTGCAGATTCTACCAGATAATAAGTTCCGACCAAGCCAAGGCCTACTAACCATAGAATTAAGCCGGGTATAATGTTTTGCCTCAATCCTTCCAAAATTCTTACTGACAATTGCCTATCCGATACCCAATTAAAAAAATTACGCATTCTTTATCCTACAAAAAAAGGAAGCCGGCATCCACCCTTTAAGCACATTTAATTAAGCATATTACATAAAATCTTAACCCTTGCACATATTCAGTTGTTCAATTTAAAATATTTTTTTAAAACCTATTCCTGCCATGAATATTTATGTCCATAAAGATGGGACTCAGTACGGTCCCTATACTCTCGAACAAGTTCAACAATACATCCAACAAGGTGCATTTACCTTACAGGATCAGGCTTGCCATGATGGGCAAAACTGGGTTCCCCTCTCCCAAGTACCCGGCTTGAACCAACCTGCCGCCGCACAACCCGCAACCCAACAACCCCAGCAGGGTCATGCAACACAAGCAGCAGGCAATGCTCAGAACCAGTTCAATCAAACGAAGGCTTCATCTGCAAAGGGCGGGGGTAAAAAAGTTCTAATCTTCGCTTCAATTGGAGCGGTTACTTTAATTTCACTCGTTGTTGTTCTTATTGTTTATCTACTTGGCGATGATGAAGAAAATGGCGATCAGATTGTAAATAATGAAACTGGATCTGAGCAGGTTGAAGCAAGCTCAAATCAAGAATCAGATGCACCAGAGAAAGAACAAAAGGATTCTGGAGCAACGAATAATAATACTCCTCTCATTGAAAGAATTCCCTCCGATGCCGGAGCAGTTATTTTAATCAGAGTCAATGATCTCCTGGAAAAAGGTCGTGACGATATCGCAGCTCTTTTGCCCCCAGGATTGCCACCACTGGTAGGCAAGGCACTCGAAAATCCAGCTTCTTTGGGGTTGGATGTTTCCGAACCTTTTCTAATTCATCTTATCCCTAATGAAAGTCCAAACTTAGCACCAACCGGAGGTATAGCCGGGAAGTTATCAGACAAGGAAAAGTTCATGAATACCATTGAGCTTCTTGCCGGTCTTGATAAACCAACTGAAAAAGATGGATATCTTCTCTATCAAGCACTTGGTGGGTCCGATGGTGCTGAACCCCAAATTGCTATCGGATCTGACTTCTTTTATGCAGGTGGTGCGGATATACCCACAGACAGAGAACCGTCGATCGAAAAATTCATGACTGCAAATGGTTCAGATGCATTGATTAAAAGCCAAGATTCTTTTATGTCATTTTCAAACGATAAAAATGATATTGGCATCTGGTTTGGTGGAGATTCTATGCTGGATAATTTGGGAGCAAACTTGGACAATGTTAACTTGGACACCCTTAAAGGCGGAAGTGGTACGCTTACCCTGAATTTCGAAGATGGTGAAATGATCGGAGAAGTTAAAATAGATGCTCCAAGTAATGATATGGTATATGGTAAAGGTGGATTTTCTGATGGAATCCTAAAATTCGCTCCTACTGATACGGTCCTCGCGTTGGGATTTGCTTTCGACCTGCTCAAATTTGTTGAGTATGTTGAAAAGGAAATCCTGCCTGAATTCGGAGATGATATCAAATTGGACGAAGCCATGCCCGAGCTTGGTGGTTTAACGATCAGAGATGCCATCAGCTCATTTACCGGCGAGTTTCTCGCCTCGCTCACTGATGTTAAAATGCCAGACCCTGCGGCTGTGGGTGGAATTCCAGGAGGCCCCGGTGCTAGCGAAGAAAACCCCTTCGGTGATGATGCCGCACCGGTTGAAGCCAATCCTTTTGGTGATGACATGGACGATGACTCCCCCTTCCCTGGTTCCGGTGCTCCCGGAGGAATGGATCCGGGTGCAATGATGATGGCCGCTATGCCTAAACCCGAGTTTATCGTGGCCGCATCAATCGATACGGAAAAGTGGCTCAAGCTTAAAGCGGCTCCTCCTCTTGCTATGGGGCTTGGATTGGCTATGATGCAGGGTTATTCGATTACTGAAAAGAATGATTTCCTCCTTATTGCCAGCAAAGATCACATCGAAGCCACCCAATCTGGCTCTGTAAAGAATCCGGTTAGTGGTTCAAGAAAAGAGATTTTCGAAAAGAATGATTTTGTCTTCAAAATAAATGTGGCACCCATTTTAAAGATGGATTTACCCATTCCGCCCGGAGGCCCAATGGAAATGGTCAAAGATATCTCCCATTTGGAAATGGCATCAAGCTCAAGTAAAACCTCCGGTTCAGGCACCATGAAATTAGTATTTACTGATAAAACTAAGAATTCCCTGGCTCAAATTCTTAAAATGGCAGAAGCCATTATGATAATGAAACCTATGGGGGTTATTGATGAATAAGACTTCCATGTGGAAGATCAAGGCATCGATGCTTACAAGGTAAACGGAGTCCAACATGTAAGTGTACCTGAAGGAAATAGAAATATAAAAATTTACAAGATAACCAACGATGAAGATAAAAAAGCGTTGCCTCCCGAATATCCTAAAAAAATAGAAGCCTACGAAGAATTCATGCGTAAGCTCAAACAGTAAGTATTGTAAAAGATAATGAAAGCGATACTTCTTTTTCTGATTTAAAGAATCTGCCTTAGGCTTTCAAAAATCATCTTCAAGTATCGTTCCCAAGGAAATGCTCAGAGAGATATCTTACATAGAAACCTCATTCAATTCGGAAAAAATCAAGGGAACAGGAACATTTCGTATGGCAGTAAACGATAAAAGCGAGAATTCCTTTGGTATCTTTTTTTTAAAGGATCGAAATAGCCATGACCATGTAGCAATCAAATGCAAATAGCGAAGGAAACGAATTAAAAATAGATGATAATTTTTAACGACGAAAATTAAAAATTTTCCGATTATAAAATATACAAATTTTCTCTGTTTGGCATGAGCAACTTTATGGAACGGTTATTTGAAGGGGACTCCATGTCCAGTGATACCATGACTGTTCTTCCACGCTCCGTTAACAAGAAAGACGGTAAACAAAGAATAACCTTCCAAAAATACCAAGACACTTACAACTCAGAAGGCATTGAATACATTGTCGAACGCAGCACTGATCTGAGAACATGGACCATTTCTGGGGTAACTTAGGTAGATCTTAACGGTGCTGGTGCAGGAAAAGGAATGAATGCAGGTGGTGGTTTGGAGCGTGTATTATTTAAGACTGCTGCAGATTAAACAGCTTCCGGCGGAAAACAATTTCTCAAGGTTCGTGTAAGGACAAAATAGTTAATTTGATTATCAGGGTTTATCAAATATTTAGATTAAATTTTATTCAACTTTTTCGATTAGTAGATACAACCTGCCTATAGCTAATAAATTAAGTTTCGCTTAAATAAGTCATAGGTAATCGTACTTCGTTTATACCTTGCGTCATTCTTAAGGTTTACTTTGGTTGAATAAAGTCACAAAGTTATTTTGTCATGCAAGTATTCTTACTTTCTCTACAATTAAATGATTTACCAACTATCGTAAGGGAGCACCTTGAGGTGCTTGGTCCGATTGATCATTTTACCCTGGCCGTTAATTTATTTATATTAGTTTTCTCAAAATGGTTCGCCACGCGATACGGTGTAATTAAAGACAAAGCCAAGAGCCAGGCACGGCTGCGTATTCTTCATATAACCAACTTAATTCTTTTTATCACTTACCTCATTGCAGTGGTATTTGAGATTCATCTGGGCCGAGCTATAAGCCAGACATTCCTGGTCATACTTGCTAGTTATTTACTCATTCATTTTGCGGAAGCATTTATTCTTAAAAAGTATGGAACGAGTAAAACCATTGAGGATTTTGCCAGAACCACAGAAACTCACACATCGAGAACATTGGAACTTTTTGTTTCGTTTATCATTCTTACCATAACCATTGTTCTCCTCATCAACATCTGGGGTCTTGAAGATTGGTTACAAACTACAAGTGTGCTTGGATTTATCGCTCTTTTTATTTTTGCCAGCAAGGAATACTGGGCCGGGGATTTTCTTAGTGGTATTCTAATAATAAGTCAGGGGCATATTAAACGTGGAGATGTCATTAAAATTAAGGACGAAGATTTAACTGCAATTGTACTTCAAATAAACAGCTTTCAAACCATTGTTCGCGATCTGGTTAACCAGCACGATATTATCCTCCCTAATTCCAAATTACGGTTAACCCGTGTTGATGTGTTAAAGACTGATTTAAAAAAAGGAATTCGTGAATTTGAAGATTTTTATTTTGGCTATGGATCCGACATAATCAAAATTAAATCAATGCTGGAAGATGCATGGAAAAAAACTGTGGATGAAGATTTAATCTCCCAACAAGGTGGATTTGTAATTGCGAATAAAGAATGTGGGGACCATGGAGTTCGCTGGCGTTTGGCCTATACATTAAAATCTCCTCATAAATTGATTGAATCTGGCAACCGGATTAGGGAATGGGCTTATCAACTTCAGGAAAAACATGGACTTCAATTAGCCACGCCACTGACCCACGATCTAAGTAAAACAAGCATTAAAATCCAAAAAATGGAAAATGGATGAATTTCAAAAGGATGTCGAAGACTTAGATACAGTCGACCTACCTGACGAACAAGAAGAACCCTGGTGCTCCACCTGCCATGCGTTTACTGATTACCGTAGAAAATGGGATACAGTCAACCGCTCGGATTTGGACGGTGGAATCTATCCCGAGCACATTGAAGTTCCCCATTGTATCGATTGTGGAAAGTTGATGCTTCTTCTGTCTCTCTCTAAAAAACTGGTCTGGTCAGTCAACCTATTATCGCTTTTTGCCTGGTGCATTGGACTGCTCACGGTCCAAGTATTATTTGAATTTAATTTGGTCTCTTTACTCATCCTTACTTTCTATGCCTGCCTGTGCTATCTAGTTAGCCGACTCCCGCATCAATCAAGAAAAACCCTAAAAACATGGAAGCAGGCAAAAAGAGATCAAAGTATTCAGGACCTACTTCATAAACTGTAAAGCAGTTCAAATAACCAAAACAAGGCGATGAGGATTGACGGACATGTACACTTCGTGGGAGACGGATCCAATGGTAGCGGGTGCTGGCTTAGACGCACTTCCCTACTCGACCGGATCATTGAACCGGTGGTCAAAGCACAGGCCGGGATTTTTCGATCAAGTCAAAAGCTCGGTGTGGATCAGGCATATAAGGAAAAACTGATCGCATTGATTGACCGGTCATCTCTCGATGCCGTTCTCCTGCTCGCCATGGATTATCCATACGACGCAGATGGAAATTGTTTAAAGAGCAAGGCAAAATTCTATGTCCCCAATGATCATGTGCTCAGTCTGGCAAAGAAATATTCTCAGATCATTCCTGCCTGCTCTATTCACCCAGCCCGTAAAAATGCAATCGAAGAACTGGAAAGATGCGCAGAACAAGGAGCAAAAGTGCTAAAACTTTTGCCCAACTGTCATAATGTCGACTGTTCGAACACCCGCTATAGATCATTTTGGGAAAAACTTTCGGAACTGGGCCTGCCCTTTCTCGCACACACCGGAGGAGAATTCTCCGTCCCCGTGCTCAACGCAAAATTTGCCGACCCACGCATTCTCCAACTTCCATTGGAATGCGGAGTCACCGTAATTGCCGCCCATGGAGCCGGTAAATCCGGGCTATGGGATCCGGACTACACAGCGGATCTACTCAAAATGATGGACGAGTTTACTAATCTGTTTACTGATAACAGTGCCCTTGCCAGTCCGAATCGCTGGCGTACGATCCCCGCCCTACTCGACCCGAAAATACAATCACGGGTTATTCACGGGAGTGATTTCCCCATTCCTTCCGGTGGCTTGGGTCCTTGGATAGGGAATTTGTTAAGCAGAGCGGATTATTCAAAGTCGCGAAAAATCAAGAATCCCCTGGAACGGGATATTTTTATTAAAAAAGCAGCCAGGTTTAAGGAGAGTACATTTACCCAATTGACTGAATTGATCTATTAGCATTGTAATTGCGAGCAGGCCAGAATAGACGACGCGGCAATCTATGGTGTCTCGGGAGACGCGGGTGGTAATGCGGTTCAGTTATTGACTAACACTGGATAGCCAAGGGCTTTCAGCCCTAGCGATGACAAGAGAAAGATGTTCGCGATGGTAAAAAACATGAAGTCTTTTACTTCTTCTGCGTCCGTTTTTGAACCTTCTTGTAGATTAAATCATTTTCCCGTTTCCCAACAGTAATCACATAGATGACGACTTCAT
>JABGWU010000163.1 GCA_018645475.1 Opitutia bacterium | reverse complement strand
GGGTAGTTCTTTTCCGGTTTCTTGGGTGAGCCGTGGTTTATGGTCAAACAGATCGATCTGGGAGGGCCCGCCGGATTGAAAAAGATAAATTACCCGCTTGGCTTTGGCCGGGTGATGTAACCCTGTATCTGATTCTGCGTGGAGCATATTGGCAAGAGCCAAGCCCCCCAGTCCCCCACCAAAACGGTTAAGGAAATTTCGTCTGGTCATTCCAAGCTCAGATTCGAAACCGGTGCATTTATTTTGGTTATTCATTTTTATCTTTTTGAAATTGTACCATCAAAATTCATCAATGTGGAGACTAGGTTCGTGACCGCGGCTAGGTAGTTCAGGTCTTCTGATTTAGCTTTGTAATATCCTACCTTTAGGAATTTTTCAGCCTGCTTCCTTTCTTGGAAATGCGATTTTTGTTCCTCTAGTAAAAGGAGTAAAATATTACTTTCCTGTTGCGTTGGTTTTCGACTGGTAAGAGTACGAAACGCATCTTCAATTAATGGGCCAGGATTTTTGGTTCCATGGGTCTGCACAAGAGAGTCTGCAGTTGCCCGTGCAGTTTCCACAAATTGAGTACCATTGAGCATGATCAATGATTGTGAGGGAGATTCCGTGCGTTCCCTTCGCACGGTACATACATCTCGCTTGGATGCATCCATGGCCATCATTACAGGGGTCGGAGCGGTTCTTTTCCAGAAAGTGTAAACACTGCGACGGTACACATTGGGAGCACCGTCCGGATTGATCGGCTTAAACGAGACCTTTAAGTCATAGGGCTTGGCACTCGGTCCGCCAGTTTTTTTATGAAGGAGTCCACTGTGTGAAAGAAGGCCATCGCGGATCATCTCTGCGGGTAACCGATAGGCAGGGGCGCGACTGAGCAGTAAGTTTTCGGGATCTTCTTCCAATGCAGTAGCCGAGATTTTACTTTGCTGTCGGTAGGTATGTGAAAGTACCATCTTTTTGAGAAGGTGATGCAAATCCCAGCCGTAATGAACAAAGTCACGGGCAAGCCAATCAAGCAAATTAGGATGAGTCGGTGGTGTCCCTTGCATGCCAAAGTCTTCTGAAGTGGAAACCAGTCCTTGTCCAAAGATCATTTGCCAATAGCGGTTTACCGTTACCCGGGCCATAAGTGGATGATCCGGTGAAGTTAACCATTTGGCCAGGCCCAGTCGATTGGTAGGTTCACCTTGTGGGAATGTGGGTAATACCGCAGGCGATGCACGCCCCACAACTTCCCCACGATTCGCGTAATGTCCACGCTCCAAGATATGTGTCTCCCGTAAACCAGGCATTTCTTTCATTACCATGATTTCAGATAGACGCTGACGCTGATCTCCAAAACTTTTCCTCTCCGCACGTAGCCCACGCCTTGCAGCCATACTTGACTTGTGTGCAGAATGTAAAAAGATTTCCCGTACAGCGGAATCATCAATCTTTTCACTAAGTCCTGCCAGTTTCTCGATTTCAGCACCCGTAATCATTCGGTCAAACAGATAAAACTCGTCGAGCATTCCGTTTTTGAATCCGCGATCCCGCATTCTCTGGGCAAACGCAATAAATGGATCTCCGCCACCAGTTATTTCTCTAGTCAATTGATCACGGATAACTTCCGTATTTGCCAGTTTTCCATTTTCAAAAAGTTTGAGACCGCTTGCCCGGCTCGATCCATCATAGATGAGTCCGACATGAGTCCATTGGTTAAGGGGAAGTTTATTTTTTGCTTGGATACGGATGGCATTACCCGGCCAGAAATGAATCAGGGCAGGGGACAACCGCCCATTTTCAATCAATACTTCAATCCCGCGACTGGCGGCATCCGTCCATGCTTTGGAACGGCGGACAACCACGGCCCGGTCGAGTTCTACGGTTGGCTTTATCCAAAATGCCATTGTGAAACTCTGGTGCCGGGTGAAGTTACCGAATCCGGATGGGAAATTTAGGGCGTCATCACCGGTGAAATGAATACCCTTACCGAACTTTCCTTCCACCTCCTTATTGTTCCCGTTGGTATTGGCGTCTTTTGTACGGTCCGCTGAGTTCGGGTAGCGGTTTCCTTCCCGATCATCGAACGAAAGATAGGCCATGGGCTTGGCATATATTACATCAGCCTCTTTATTGACCTTCCATTTACAAATCAGGTGAGTTTCAACCTTTTCGATCTGCTCATCGTTGAGTGCATCTGAAAATATCAGCAGTTCTCCGATTTCACCGTTCCAGTTGTAGTTGCCGCCGTGGTTGCGATCCCTGCCTAACCGGCTAGCAAGGACATCCCCCGTGGTACGCAGGGAAACCACAGCCAGTTTATTCGGATAGTTTGATTCTGAATTCGCTTCCATTCCATTGATCCGCAGGCTTCCTTTTCGGATGTGCTCATGGGTATGTTTTGGATGCCAAAATTTGTCTCCGTTTGAATAGAAGTGGTGAGCAGACGGATGGCACAGGGGCGAGCCTGAATTACCAGGTGTCTTACTCATTACCCAAAACACGGTACGGATATTCTTGATTTCCTTAAATTCATGATAGTCATTCGAATTGGAACGATATCTTATCACCTGTAAACCACTGGGTTTATGAGTCTCCATCTTCGGCGAGGCATGCCTGGTGGCAGGGTTCTGATTGCCACTCAGGTCTGCCCAAGTCCCGGAAGTGCTATTGTACTCATTGGCATCGAACCATAGGACAGGATTAAGGGTAAGCGGATTGAAGTCAGTATCCGCAACTTTAGGCTCATTATTTTTGATTGGTTTTGAAAAATAATGGGCACGACCAACCGACTCGAGTTTTACTTCCTTGATCCAGTTGGCAAAAGCATCCTTTGCATCTTTCGATTCGCTCCCATCTATTAGTTTCTGTTCCGCGGACTTAATTTTTTCATCACTTGGAAGATCTCCCAATTCCAAAGTTGGTGTGGGGATGGAGCTTGTGAAGTAGGAATAAAGCCCACTCTCGTCGATATTGTTAAAGAATGCGGATAAAGAGAAATAATCCTTTTGGGTGAGCGGATCGTATTTGTGATCATGGCAACGGGTACATTCAAAGCTTAGCCCCAAAAATGCGGTGCCAAAGGTATGCACACGATCAGCCACATACTCGATTCGGAATTCCTCCGGTACACTGCCACCTTCGACTTTTTGGGGATGTAAGCGGTTAAAGCATGTAGCCAGGATCTGATCACGAGTGGCATTGGGAATGAGGTCCCCTGCGATCTGCTCGGTCACAAACTGGTCATACGATTGGTTTTTGCGGAAGGATTGAATTACCCAGTCTCTCCAGGGCCAGACTTCACGATTTCGATCCACTTGGTAGCCGTAAGTGTCAGAATATCGCGCCACATCCATCCATTCGGAGGTCATACGCTCTGCGTACTCGTCAGTATTGAGGAGTCGGTTGACGATCTTTTCATAGGCATCCTTAGAGGGATCTGCCAAAAATGCATCCACCTCATTTAGTGTTGGAGGCAACCCGGTCAGGTCATAAGAAACCCTACGCAACCAGGTTGTTTTATCCGTTTCCTTGCTCGGTTGTAACGCAGAAATATCGAGTTTTTGAGCCACGAAATGATCAATCTCATTTCGGGGACTGGGATGTTTACTGGTAGGGACGGTTACTGATTTGGGTAAGGGTTGAAAAGACCAGTGCTCTTCATACTTTCCACCCTCCTTTATCCATTGATCGAGTAACTTCTTTTCTTTTGTCGTGAGAGGAAGCTTACTTTCGGGTGGGGGCATCATATCAATCGGGTCATCGCTATGAATTCGCCAGTGAATTTCAGAATCTTCCAGTTTCCCCGGGGTCAGTCCAATTATGCCGTCGTGGTTTTGAGTAGCCTGTTCAAATGAATCCAGGCGAAAGTCTGATTTTTGGTTTTTTGCATCCGGACCGTGGCATTTGTAACATTTATCGGAAAGAATCGGCCTGATTTGTCTGTTAAAATCGACCTTTCCCTGTAGGCTCAAGGAGGAGAACCCGAGAAATAGGGATGAAATCGTGAATAGATAAGTGGTTTTCAAAAGCAAGGTGGGAGATTCCTAATTAAACAAACAATAGAACCGGATGGCAGGAATTAGACAAAGGTTTTATTTAATTTTATATTCCGGATTGGCCTTTGGCAACTTGGCCCCATCTGCTTTCAGGCGGGCAATCAATTCATTTTCCATTTTTTTAACCAGTCCGGGTTTACTTTCCGCCAGATTTTTCGCTTCCCCCAGATCATTCTTTAAATCATAGAGCTCATAAATTCCTTCCCAAAATTTGATTAGTTTTAAATCGCCTTTCCGAATAATGGAGTAGGGACCGGGGGCATGTCGGTAATGGGGGAAGTGCCAGATCAGGGTTTCCCGTTTTGGGGATTTCTTACCTCCACTGTTTAAGTGGTTAGCCAGGGAGAGTCCGTCAATCGGACGATCCTTGGGCAGTGCCGTTCCAGTTGCC
>JABGWU010000162.1 GCA_018645475.1 Opitutia bacterium | reverse complement strand
CAAGGATATTTCCGAAAAGTTTTTTGGAGGAACATGGTGGGATTTGCCATGAATGACGCGGAAGTGGGAAGAGTGCTCGAAGAAATGGCGGTAATTTCTGGAAATAATTCGGATGTCGACCACTGGAAAAAGCTAATCAAAAAAGACCCAAAACATGTAAGACTCATGTTTGATCAACGCTGGGAAGCGAATGGACATAAAGATTATTTCATGGGTGGAAGAAATGGCATGCTCATGACCAACGCTTTTTGGGCCATGCGTTCCAAGCACTTCCCCCGCGAATATGCGGAAAGAATGATTCACTCATGGGCCTTAAACAAGGAATGGGGATTCTTCGGGGAGTTCTTTCCCTTAGCGATGGCGAAAAAATCAATGAGTCTTTTCAACTCTGCTGACGATCAGTCCTTTGGCTATACCCCTGACACCGCCTACTTCACTCTTGACGGTATCTTTAGACAAGGGTTTCCAAAAATTGCTTCCGACCTGACCCTCAATCACTTGGAAAACTACAACTTTCATAAGGAATGGAAAATTCCTGTCGCCCCTGAGGCCTACCGCCGTGACCTTGCCTTGTTTGGCGACCAATATTCCAATTTTAATGCCGGAAAAATCCTTCTCTTTATTGAAGGATTGGCTGGCTTATCTTATTCAATCCCAGACAATGTATTACACATTAAAGACTCTATGCCCACCCATTGGAACTGGATGGAATTTGATATTCCTATTGGTAATCAAACTGGTTGGACCCATGTTCGGTTCGAACGCAAAAAAGGTTTCCTGGGAGCGAAGAAAAAATCGATTACCGTATCCAATTGCCCACTTCGGGTTCAGTTTGAGCCTTGGCTGGATCAAAATGAACTTTCCCGGAATCCTAAGTTGAACGGAGCCACTTTTACCGAACAAAATGCAACTCATTCTGACTACCTGTCCTATCTGACCGATGAAAAATCTGCCAAAACCTCGATTACTCTTTCTTTCAAATGATCCTTCAAAGAATTCCACATTTGTTTCTTTTTTTCATTCCGTTTCTTTTTTTCCTGTATGCGGAGAAACCAAATATTATTTTTGTATTGGCGGATGATTTGGGCTGGGCCGAATTGGGCTGTTATGGAAACTCATTTAATGAAACCCCTAACCTAGACAAGCTAGCCAAACAAGGAGTCCGCTTCACCCATGCTTATGCAGCTGCTCCTGTTTGTTCTCCTTACCGGGCTGCATTGCTAACAGGTCAACACCCTGCCCGCGTGGGTATATTGGACTACCTCCGCCCAAATTCATCCAATGCCCTTCCGATTAGCCAGATAACTCTTCCCGAAATGCTAAAACATAATGGCTATGCCACAGGAATGGTCGGTAAGTGGCACCTGACAGGATATAAATATCAGGATGCGCAATTTGAGGTGCGACCCAAGGACCATGGTTTCGACTGGAATATCGGGAGCGAAATTAAGGGTGTCGGGAATGGAGCCAATTTCTGGCCTTATGTATTCCGAACTCAGCCGATTCGGTGGCTGGACATTCCTACCAATCGGATGGGAAAAGATGAATACTTAACCGACCGCTTGAACCTGGAAGCAGTTGATTTCATCGAGCGAAACAAAAAGGAACCTTTCTTTCTCTACCTCAGTCACTATGCACCTCATACAATCTTAAATGGTCGGCCCGAACTCGTAAAAAAATATCGGGAAAAACACACGCCGGGAAGAACAGGCAGGACAAACTGCTACCTATGCAAGGATGCCGGTTTCTCGGGAGAAGACTGTGAACATTGGGCACAGGATCACAACCCACACCTTGCTGCCATGCTTGAAAGCATAGATGACGGCATTGGCCTGTTATCCAAAAAACTCAACGAACTCGGCTTGTCTAAAAACACTATTTTTATTTTTTCAAGTGATAATGGAGGAGAAACCAATGTCACCAGCAACGCACCGCTGAGGGGAGGAAAAAGTCAGCTATACGAAGGAGGGATCAGGGTGCCTTTGATTGTTCGATGGCCAAGAGGAAAAGTGGCATTCGGCGAAACCTGCTCGCAACCAGTAGTCAATCACGACTTCTACCCCACCCTCCTTGAAGCTGCGGAAATTCAACCCGAATCAAAACAAAAGTTAGACGGTATTTCAATCCTATCCACTTGGCAAAATCCAGCAAAGCCAACAAAGCGCGATTCTTTACACTGGCATTACCCATTGGATCGACCCCATTTTCTTGGTGGTGTCTCTAGTGGTGCTATTCAAAAAAACGATTGGAAACTGATTGAATATTTTGATCCTACAAGATCCGAAAAGTTTGAGCTTTTTAATTTAAAACAAGACCCGTCCGAAAAAAATGATTTAACTAATGTAAAACCAGATCTTGTTGAGAAGCTTCACCAAGAACTTCTTTCCTGGCGCGAAACAACCGGAGCAAGAATTCCCTCTAACCCCCTGCTTACCGAAAGTAGAAATCTTCTTTGGGGGGAGCATTTTTCCGAAGGACAAATAAGTCCCAATTGGTTTTTTCAAAAAGAATGGGAAGTTAAGAATGGAATGCTTCTTCGGAATCAAGTTGCAGGAGATAACAAACGGCTCTTCTACAAAGAACCAAATTTTAAAGACGCACTTATTCGATTTGAGTTTCGTTTTGATGGAGCCAAGGACATTCGCCTGGTCACCGGTTCAAATGGTGGTTACAACACCGTACTACATATACGAAAGAATCACTTTTTTATTCAGACTGCATATGATCCTGATGGCCCATTTTATCCAATGCGTCATGGTGAATGTGCATACAATTTCAAAAACGGAAAATGGTATGTCATGACGATTGAATTTTTAGAGGACCAAGTAGTCGCTCACCTTGATCACCAACACATCGCTTACGGAAAACATCCAATTTTTCAGAAAGAAAGAACCTACTTTGCCTTTCAAGTGGATCAAGCAGGCGCTTCTTTTGATAATGTTCAGGTTTTTCAAGTAGGTGGTAAATCCGACAAAGATGAGATCCTCTCCCGTATTGCCTCAAGCAAGGAGAATCTTCCCATTGAGAGAACCCCAAAAGAAGAGTACCAAATTCTCAAGCAGAATCTTCATGCAAAATTGCATATGACCGATCCGACCTATCGGGCACTGGTCGAACAAGTCGACCTCCTTGATCAAGAGAAAGTAGAACGATTCCCGGAAGTTTTTGCTTCTCACAAAGCGTTTCAAAAGAAAACTCAGGCTCTTCGCAAAAAGCTTCATAAAGAAGATCCAAAGTACAAAGAGATGCTATTTGTCACCTATCGGGCAAAACGGGCATTGGATGAATTTCTAGTGGAAAAAAATCCTAGAATTGAAGAGGAACCTGAAACTCGCTTCAAGGCTGTGCTTGAAGAGACTCGTGCAAAGTTCAGTAACCATACAGAATATGTCAAGCTAGTTGAACATTTTGAAGATGTTCAACTAGCACTCGAATCACAATATCCTCAACTTTTTATAACCAACCAAGAAATCACTCAAAAACGAAACCAGGCAAGAGATGAAGTCAAAGAAGACCCTGAGTTTAAAAAACTTACAAAGAAAAGAACCGACGCTTACAATGCTCAGCAAAACTATCTTTACCAAAAAAACAAAAAGTTAGTTGCACTCAAAAATCTCTCAAAATAGATCAAAAAGCTTACAATAAAATGGATTGAAAATTGCATGTTTGCTCCCTCCAAGATAGAAGCATTGAAATCATGGACATAATTGAAAGAAATCAGCAGCGAATGAATGAGCTAGCTTCAACAAGCCCACATCTTGCAAAACAAGTTAAGGAACTAAATTGGAGCGAAGTCAGGTCAGCCTTGGAGGAATGCATCTTTAATAAAGAAGAAATTGGATTACCTAAGGATTATGGGCCAGCTGATTATTTCCCACTCATTCCGGTATCTACTGAACAGAGTGAGCTTTATCAAAAAGCTTACCAGCATGGCGAAAGCCTGATTCGAGCTGGTAAAACGGCTGCGTTCACCGTGGCAGGCGGACAGGGTACCCGTCTTGGCTATGATGGACCCAAAGGAACTTTACCGGTAACACCAATCAAAAAGAAAACCCTCTTTCAACTATTTGCAGAGCAAATTCTCGGTCTCTCCGAAAAATATGAGGTGACCATTCCATGGTATATCATGTGCAGTCCTTTAAATTTGGATGCAACGATCACACACTTTAAGGAAAACAATTTTTACGGACTAGCTGAAGAGAATCTCCGTTTTTTTGCACAAGGCGTTATGCCTGCCACTGATTTCGAGGGTAACCTACTCCTAGCTTCACAGGATAGTCTAGCCTTATCCCCCAACGGACACGGAGGCTCCCTCAAAGCTTTAATTGATTCCGGATCCGTTGACGACATGGCAAAAAGAAGTATTGAGCATGTGTCTTATTTTCAGGTCGACAATCCATTGGTAACCATTCTCAACCCATTATTTATCGGACTACATGATCTCCAAAAATCAGATATGTCGAGCCGATCCCTTACCAAGACCGGGCCTTTTGAGAAATTGGGGAATTTTGTTTCAGTCGGTGATCGTGTTACGATAATTGAATACTCGGATCTCCCTGAGGAAAAAGCACTCGAGAAGGAAAGCGATGGCCGAATTAAATATCGTGCGGGGAGTCCCGCCATTCATGTTTTGCGGCGAGACTTCATTGAACAATTTGCCAATGGCGAAAGTAAACTGCCTTATCACAGGGCTGAAAAAAAGGTCGCCTACATGGACGATAGTGGGAACCTGATCAACCCGAAACAACCGAACGCGGTTAAATTTGAAACCTTTGTTTTCGATGCCCTGCCCCTGGCGAAAAATCCATTAATCTTGGAAGCAGACAGGCGGGAAGAGTTTTCTCCGGTTAAGAATAAGACGGGAGTTGATTCACTTGAAAGTTCCATGGAAGATCAGATTAAAAGAGCCCATAGATGGCTCGCTCAACACAACCTATCTATTACTGAAAGTACCACTATCGAAATATGTCCCCGCTCCTACCCCTCCATATTTGATACTGAAAAAATCGACCTACTGGAACGAAATTTAACGGAAGATAAAATCTACTTAACCAAATACTCTACATGAAAACTTTTTTGTATCTCTCTCTTTTCCTTAACCTGGCTTTTTCTGTCTCAGCCCAAAAAGTAAACCCCACCTACAAGCAGGTATCATATGGTCCACATAAAGACATGACCCTGAACTTTTGGAAAGTTGAAGACAAAAAACCGACTCCTCTCCTTGTGCATATTCATGGAGGAGGCTGGTTGGGCGGAAAGAAGCACGAAACCGCTAATGCAAATGAGTTAAAAAATGGATACAGCTTTGCTTCGATCGACTATCGCCTGGCCGGAGTTAAACTATTGCCTGCTGCCGTACACGATGCTGCCCGTGCTATTCAATTCCTCAGGACTAAGGCTAAAAAATGGAATTTTGATCCAAATCGCATTGCCGTAATTGGCGGCTCAGCCGGAGCTGCGTCCAGCCTTTGGCTTGCCTATCATGATGATATGGCCAATCCGAAGAGCGATGATCCAGTCCTTCGCCAATCATCACGTGTTTGTGGAGCTGTTGCAATGGGCGGGCAAACAACTCTCGATCCGTTT
>JABGWU010000161.1 GCA_018645475.1 Opitutia bacterium | reverse complement strand
CCAAAGGACGCATGCCTATAAGATGCTCCAAAAGATAAATGGTTGTTATCTCCAATGGGTTTATTTGCACGAAAATCGAAATCAAACTCTTTTCTTGTCCAACTATGACCAACATGGCCTAAGGAAGTATCGTATAACTCAGCATAACCTGCCAAAGACCATTCAAGTTCGTTATCAGTTATCCCAGAAATCTTAGTGCGAAGGTGGGATGCGTCTTGTGGCATTTGCTCGTAGTTGTCGATTTTAGGAATACCGATTGGTTGGATGAGTCCATTGGGTGCAGGCCAAGTTGAATATTTTGATTGAGGGGGAACACCGGGCAAGCCCCTTTGCGCAGCAACAGATATTGGAATGAAAGGAAATTCATCATTAGAAGCGATTGGTAACAAACCGCCCATTCCATCTGCAGGAAGAAAAGGATTCGGAAAGAGAGAGTAATTTGGGTCAGTTGGGTAAAGAAGCCTTGAAGATAAGTCTAGTACATGGTCTACTCTTCGAGTAGCAAAACTACCTGCTATGGTCAGGTCCAATTCTGAACCTAGTTCTTTATCGAAACGAAAGCCCGCCTTTCTTGCATAACCATCGTCCCGTGCATCCATTCCGGAAATAAGTTTTCCTTCCGAGTATTCCTGATCTCTAACCCAGAATCGGTAGAAAGTATCATCGCTTATTTGTCCACCATGGACATATTCTCCAAGAAATGTCCCGTCGTTCTCGATGATAAGTCGAACGCTATCCCCCTGAGTCTGTGCAGAATGTTTTGTGACAATATTAACCACGCCACTGACTGCATTAGTTCCCCAAATCGAAGCACCAGGCCCCCGAATAATTTCGACACGGTCTAGAATGGCTAAGGGGACATCTTCTGTTGTCCAATTAATCGTTCCTCCCATTAACTGAAGAACTTCCCGACCGTCCACCATGGTAAGAAATTTCTCCGTGGCCGAACCACTAAAGTTACGCATGGTTACAAAATCATCATACCCCACCCCGCGAGTGGTAAACATTCCGGGAACATTACGGAACGAATCAACCATAAGAACATGCCCATTGAGGCTAATATCTTCTGGACGTATAACATGAACAGAAGCAGGATTTTTCCAATGCTCCTGTTCGTACCCCAATACACCTCGTATAGGAGTGCGAGAGAGGTCAAGGAAATCTAAATCTAGAAGCCTTCGTAGTTCAGCTTTTTCAAAGGGTGTTAAACCTGAAGAATTTGTATCGGGTGCAGATTGCCCGAGAAGCGAACAGGCAAATAAGCAACAGAATGCAAATAACTTTAAGAAAAGGGCTTTCAAGAAATAAAAAGGACCGTCATGTTTGGCATCAATTGCAATAGATGCCAAGAGAAAAGTTTAAAACTTAGAAATAAAAGCGAATGTAGAAGTTACCCTTCTACCACACCAATCATTGCCTTCAAAATAGCGTTCCAAGTAGCTGGATTTTCCAATGTTGAATTTGGGAACATACATCCATCCCAGCAGATGTGTTTTATTCCACGATCCTGAAAATCTTTTAGCCAATATTGAGAGCAACGAGTAATATCAAGTTTGCCATTCGGGTCATCCGCCGGGCAATGCTTACCAGTTTTGTCGTGGTCCCCAGCTCCATGGACTTCCCCATCGTTTTGAGCTACATGGAAATCAATTGTCCATGGACGGAGCTTGTCGGTCATTTTTTCATATGCAGGCCAAAACTCTTCTTCGGAATATCCATCCTGCAACAGAGCATGATCGGAAGCATTATAGCCCATCAAATAGAGATAAGTATGTGCCAAGTCTGCCTGAAAGCCTAAAGTTTCGGGCATCCCTACACCTTCCAATAAATCAAGCATGTCTTTCCAACTGTGCATTCCTGCCCAACAAATTTCACCTTCTGCAGCCAGCCTTTCTCCATGATCAGCGGCAATTTTCGCTGCTTTTGTAAAAGTGTCAATTATTCGAGCAGTTCCTTCACCGGGATTAGCCTTCCATTGTTCAACTCCAAATTCCGCAGAATCAATCCGAATCACACCACCTTTACGAGCACCGTGATCGTTGAAAACCTTAGCAATCCGGCAGGCCATTTTTACAGCATCAAGAAACTTCTCCTGCTGTTCATCGGTTCCCATTGCTGAATCGCCTACCGTACCTGGCCATACAGGTGCAACCAATGAACCAATATCAAATCCTTTGCTTACAATTAAATCTGCAATCCCTTTTAATTCATCATCGCTAGCCTCAGGGTTGGTATGAGGTAAGAATAGAAAATAATCGATCCCATCGAATTTTCTACCATTAATATCTGCGGCGGCGGAAAAATCTAACATTTTTTCCAAGCTGATCGGAGGCTCCTGTCCATCGTCATCGCCCTTGCCTACTAGACCTGGCCACATTGCATTGTGAAGTTTTAAAGATGATAAGCTCATAAATTCTATGGTTGTAGATAAATTAAATTGTAAATTGATAAAATTCCTAAAAAATGAGCAAGAATAAAAAGTAAGTTTTTGGATTTCTCCTATTGCGACAGAATTAAAAAAAAGGTAATGTAATGAAAATTCTAACCAACACAGATCATGAAATTATTGAAAATATTCCCCGTCTTATTACTTTCAACTGTTCTTTTAGGCGATGCCTATGCGGCAAAAAAGAAACTAAGTCCCCAACTTGAAGACTTATTCCAAGGCCCCTTACTCGACTCAAATGGAAAAGAAGTGGAGAAAGAGATTTTGGCGGGCAAGACTATTGGTATATACTTTTCTGCTCATTGGTGCCCCCCATGCCGGGGTTTTACTCCCAAACTGGTTGAATTTAGAGATTCCAACAAAAAAGACTTTGAAGTCGTATTTGTCAGTTCAGATAGAAGTCCAAAAGCCCATATGGACTACATGTCAGGTTCGAAAATGAAATGGTACACTATGCCCCACGGATCAGATGCGGCAAAAGCCTTAAAGAAGAAATATGAAGTTCGCGGAATTCCCTCATTGGTTATTGTTTCTACCAATGGAAAGACAATTACCAAAAACGGTCGTGGTGATGTAACTTCAAATGCAAAAGGAGCGATCAAAGACTGGAAAAAGAAATCTTAAACCTGATTTAATATAACAAATTAGCCTGCCTGTTATGGGCAGGTTTTTTTAATGCAAAATACAAATACCACTCTCAAAATTTCGCCAAGGGACAATCTTCTAGTTGCACTTAGCGACCTGGCACCCTCTCAACAAATAATTACTGACAGTGAGCCGATTTCCTTATGTGAAAAAATTCCGGCCAAGCATAAATTTGCCGCTACAAACCTTGCTGTTGGTGATTTGGCCTTTATGTACGGTGTGCTAGTGGGAGAGGCGATCAAGCCAATTATTGCAGGTGAACGAATCACCACAGATAATCTCGTGCATCGATCCGAAGATTTTAAACTAACTAAAGAAAAAAGTGATTGGCCCCCTCCATCTACAAAAATTTGGGAAAATAAAACCTTTCTTGGATACAAAAGAGGGGACGGGAATGTAGGAACAGCAAATTATTGGTTGGTTGTACCCATGGTCTTTTGTGAAAATGGGAATATTGAAATTTTAAAGAACTCAATGACCAAGGCACTGGGCTTCGACAAAAGATCTCAATATGAGAGTTTCGCACAAGATCTGGCATCCGCATATCAACGCAATGATTCTCCCCAATCGGTGACATTGCGAAATGAGGAGCTCAATCGCCCCTCCCCTATTTTCCCTAATGTAGATGGAATTAAGTTCCTGACCCATGGTTTGGGTTGTGGCGAAACAAGGGGCGTATCCAATGAGCTTTGCGGCTTACTCGCGGGGTATGCATGCAACCCAAATGTCGCCGGGATTACAGTTTTAAGTTTGGGATGCCAACACGCCCAAGTTTCTATTATGGAGGAGGAAATAGCGAAGCGATGTGCAGATTTTGATAAACCTTTTCTTGTATTCGAACAACAAAAGTACCCGTCCGAACGGGAAATGCTTGAAAAAGCAATCCGGCAAACATTTGAAAATTTAGCTGAAATTAACAAAACTGGACGAACTGCTACACCCCTTTCGAAATTATGCCTAGGAATGGAGTGCGGTGCTTCCGATGGATTTTCCGGAATTTCTGCCAACCCATGCATTGGCCATGTGGCTGACTTGACTGTGGCGCTAGGAGGACAGGTAATTCTTTCTGAATTCCCGGAACTCTGTGGAGTCGAGCAGGAAATTGTGAATCGTTGTAAAACACCCGAGATCGGAAGTCGGTTTATTGAAATCATGAGAAATTATGAAGAAAGAGTCAAAGAAGCCGGTTCTGGATTTCATATGAATCCCTCTCCTGGCAATGTAAAAGATGGGTTAATCACAGATGCCATTAAATCAGCAGGAGCTGCCCGAAAAGGAGGCACATCGCCAATAATCGATGTGCTGGATTACCCGGGATGGGTAAATAAAAATGGACTTTCCCTCCTATGTACTGCTGGAAATGATGTCGAATCTACTACTGCAATGGCAGGTGCGGGGGCCAATTTAATTCTGTTCTCAACCGGTTTGGGGACTCCAACTGGAAATCCGGTTTGTCCTGTCATCAAAATCTCTAGTAATACCAAAACCGCAAATTCATTTAAGGAATACATCGATTTTGACACCGGCTCCATTATCGACGGATCCGAGAGTGTTGAGTCGCTTGGTGAAAAGCTTTTGAATGAAGTGATTGCCTATGCATCCGGTGAGAAAAAAACGAAAGCAGTCTTAGAGGGTCGCGATGATTTCTTGCCATGGAAACGTGGAATGTCTTTATAGATTTTAGTTTATGAAAAAATTGGATAATAAAATAGCGATCGTTACGGGAGCAGGAAAAGGTATAGGCAGAGCAATCGCACATCGCTTTGCCAAAGAAGGAGCAAGCATTGCTATTTGGGAAAAAGATGAAGTCGCTGGAAATGAAACCGCAGAGGAAATCAAAAAGGATGGAGGCAATGCGACTTTTATTTCCTGTGAGATAAACAACTCACAAGCTGTTTCTACAGCACTCGAGGAAACAGTTGATTCTTTGGGTAATCCAACCCATCTCGTTAATAATGCGGGAGTTGCACATGTGGGAACGGCAACTTCGACCACCGAGGAAGAGTTTGACCGCGTAATGAATATAAATTCGAAGGGATTATTTATATGCCTACAAAAAGTGATTCCCATTTTCGTGAAGGATGGAGGCGGGGTTATTCTTAATTTGGCATCTATTGCATCTCGCCTCGGAATTGCCGATCGATTTGCTTACTCTGCAAGTAAGGGCGCAGCCCTAGCCATGACTTTAAGCGTGGCCAAAGATTATGTAGATCAAGGTATTCGTTGTAATTGTTTATGCCCAGGGCGAGTACACACTCCATTTGTGGATGGCTTTTTGGAAAAATATTATCCAGACAAAACCGAGCGTTCCGAAAAATTTACCGAACTTTCTAAATACCAGCCAATGGGTCGTATGGGAGAACCTGAGGAGATTGCATCCCTTGCCACTTTTCTATGCTCCGATGAAGCGTCCTTTATTACCGGAAGTGCCTATGATGTGGATGGCGGAACCATGACTTTACGATAACTTATTTTATTTATGAAACTAATCAGAAAAGGTGAACCTAGTGAAGAATCTCCCGGACTTTTGCTTCCGGACGGACGGGAAGTGGATATATCTTCTTTCGGTGAAGACTATGACGAAGTCTTTTTCGAAACCAATGGTCTTGATAGACTTAGCGAATGGCTAAAGGAAAATGGTGAGGACTTACCGCCATTTCCAGAAAATGAAAGATATGGATCCCCCGTTGCCCGTCCCAGTAAAATTGTTTGTATCGGGTTAAATTACGACGATCATGCCCGGGAGTCAGGAATGGAAATCCCACCCGAACCCGTTATTTTTTTTAAAGCAACCAGCTCGTTTTGTGGACCAAATGATAATCTAATTCTACCAAGAGGAGGTGATAAAACGGATTGGGAAGTCGAGCTCGCATTCGTCATCGGAAAACGGGCTAGTTATGTAAACGAAAGTGATGCCATGGATTATTTAGCCGGCTATGCATTACATAATGATTACAGTGAACGAGGCTTCCAACTCGATCGGAGTGGTCAGTGGGTAAAAGGAAAAAGTTGTGACACATTTGCCCCATTCGGACCATGGCTGGTAACTCAGGATGAAATTGAAGATCCAAACAATTTAAATATGTGGCTTAAGGTAAATGGAGAAACTATGCAATCAAGCAACTCTTCAAACCTCCATTATAAAATCCCCTTTCTACTTAGTTATGTTAGCCAATTTATGACCCTCCTACCCGGCGACATTATTTCCACAGGCACCCCTCCAGGTGTAGGTATGGGAATGGACCCACAGGTTTACTTACAGGCGGGCGACTTGGTGGAACTGGGAATTGATCAACTTGGAAAGTCCGCACAAAAAGTCGTTCCTTCAGTATGAATCTCAACCTTCAGGGTAAAGTTGCAATCGTTACTGGAGGGGCCAAAGGAATTGGAGCTGCAATCACCCGATCATTTGCAGCTGAAGGAGCATCTGTGTCCATCGTGGATCGCAATCCACAAATAGCGAATGAACTGATTCAGGATATTGGTGCCAAGGAAGATCAGTTATTCTGTATCCCAACCGAATTAACGGATGAAAATGCCTGCCAAAATGCCGTCCAGCAAACGATCCAAAAAAAAGGACGAATTGATATCCTTATCCACAATGCCGGCACCAATGATGGCGTTGACCTGAAAGCTAAACCAGCTGACTTTTTCGAATCCCTTCGTAAAAATCTTTTCCATGTATTCAGCCTAACCCATTTCGCGCTTGAGGAATTGGAGAAAAACAGAGGAACTATTATTAATATCGGCTCAAAGGTAGCTGAGACAGGACAAGGGGGCACATCGGGTTATGCAGCGGCAAAAGGAGCAATGAATGCACTTACTCGTGAATGGGCACTGGATTTGGCTGGCCGAGGTATTCGGGTAAACTCTGTAATTCCAGCAGAAGTCATGACTCCGATGTATCATAGGTGGTTAGATTCCTTAAAGGATCCTGAGAAAACTCTTCATTCAATCGAACAGAATATTCCCTTTGAAAATCGAATGACTAGTGATAATGAAATTGCGGATGCTGTGGTATTTCTTGCTTCTGATCGATCTGCACACACCACCGGGCAAATTTTTCATCCCGATGGAGGATATGTTCATTTAGACCGCTCCTATGGCAAAGTAGAAATTGATTAATCGGTTGTGAAAACCGATATCTGTATAATTGGCGGTGGTATTGTGGGATTGGCCACTGCTTATCAAATTTTAAAACAACATCCCGATAAAAAAATTGTCGTGGTGGAAAAAGAAAGCTCACTGGCAAAACATCAAACTGGTCATAATTCTGGTGTTCTTCATTCCGGTATTTATTACAAACCCGGATCACTCAAAGCAATCAATTGCAGAATGGGAAAACTGGCAATGGAAGCCTTCTGCGAAGAACAGGAAATCGAGCATGAACTTTGCGGAAAAGTGATTGTTGCATTGAATGAAGAAGAAGTACCAAGAATGGAAAAGATTTACCAGCGGGGACAGGAAAACGGAATAAATTGCAAAATTATCACTCCCGAAGAATTACTTGAAATTGAACCTCACGCCGCGGGAATCAGAGCTATTCATGTACCAGAGTGTGGGATCGTAAATTACAAACAAGTTTGTGAGCGACTCGGAGAAATAATTGAGGAAAAAGAAGGAATTCTTTTATTAGGCGAAGGGGCAAGAGAAATTGAATCATCCAACAATGAGATTGTCGTCCAAACTTCATCTGAAACTATTCATGCCTCGTATTTAATAAATTGTGCCGGTCTACATTCTGACCGGGTGACCAAGATGGGAGGAAATGAAGCTCCTGCAAAAATCATTCCGTTTAAGGGTGAATACTACGAATTAAACAATGACGCGAAACACCTGTGTAAAAACCTGATTTACCCTGTACCTGATCCACAATTTCCTTTTCTGGGAGTGCATTTCACAAGAATGATTGACGGAACGGTTGAATGCGGTCCAAACGCTGTACTTGCATTTGGAAGAGAAGCATATGGAAAATTTGATCTCAACCTCAAAGATCTGGTCGAATCCCTTACCTACATGGGCTTTCAAAAAATGGCCCTAAAGCACTGGAAAATGGGATGGGGTGAAATGTGGCGATCCTATAACAAAGGTGCATTTGTGAAAGCACTCAAAAGACTTATCCCAGAAATTGAAGCGAAACACCTGAATTCCGCACCGGCAGGCATAAGAGCACAGGCAGTAACTCCGAATGGGGCGATGGTGGATGATTTCCTCATCCAGGAAAACAAAAGGGTTATCAATGTTTGTAATGCCCCCTCCCCCGCCGCCACGGCTTCTCTTAATATTGGAGCGACCATCGTAGAAAATTTAAGTTCTCGTTTTTAAAAAGGAAGATTAGTAGCCAGTCCTCATAATTGTTAGCAGAGAATTTGCTACATGCATAAAAATTGATTTGCCTAAAAAGTAAGTGAAGCAAAGGTTCTTGGTATGAAAAGTATTCTTTTGCCTATTTTGATGATTATCTGCTCTACCGGACTTGGAATAGATAAGAAAAAGCAGCCCAATATTCTTTTCGCCATTGCAGATGATTGGAGCTTTGGGCACGCCGGTGCATACGGATGTGAATGGATTAAAACACCTGCCTTTGACCGGGTTGCCCGAGAAGGAATTCTGTTCAACCGAGCGTATACGCCCAACGCAAAATGTGCACCATCCCGGGCCATTATACTGACCGGAAGAAATTCCTGGCAATTGGAGGAGGCGGCGAACCACCAGAATATCTTCCCCGCTAAGTTCAAAGGATGGATGGAAGTATTAACGGAAAATGGATACTCGACCGGCTTTACCGGGAAAGGATGGGGTCCAGGGATTGCAAAAAACCATCGGGGCATTGACCGTTTATTAACCGGAACTGTTTATAACCGTGAAAAACTAATTCCTCCGGGTAAAGGAATATCTAACAATG
>JABGWU010000160.1 GCA_018645475.1 Opitutia bacterium | reverse complement strand
GTTAAACGCTCATGATCAAACCCCAGTTGATTAAGCATGGTGGCGTAAGTATCATAAACAGTGGTTGGATTCTCCCGGTCTAAGGGCTTATACCCCCATTGATCACTCTCACCATGGGTAACCCCACCCTTGAACCCACCACCGGCAAACCAATTGGTAAAAACGAAAGGATTATGATCCCTACCCTTGCTTCCCTGACTGCTGGGCATTCTACCAAACTCGGTCGTCCAATGAATGATGGTATCCTCCAACAAGCCTCTTTGTTTCAAATCCTTGATCAGGGCTGCCGTGCCCCGTGCCATTCCCATGGCCAGGGAAGGATGCTCGCGGGTCATATCCTGATGACTATCCCAGTTCCTACGGGGAAATCCATTATCGTTCCCACTCCATACCTGAACGAAACGAACGCCCCGCTCGATCAGTCTTCTAGCAATCAGGCATTTCCTTCCAAAATATTCGGTTTCCTCCTCCGGATTGATCTCCTTGGGATATTCCTTTTTTGGATTTTCCAATCCGTACATCTTAATTATGTGCTTCGGTTCTTTCGATAGATCCAGGGCATCTGTGGCCGACAACTGTAACCTAGCCGCCAGTTCATAACTTTTGATGCGGGAGTCCAATCGAGGGTCCAATGGACGCTTCTTCTGATGCATCCGGTTTAAGCGATTGACCATGTCTATCCCATCCCCGTGACTCTCCCTAGTCACAAAGTCTGCCTGAGGATACAAGTCCTCGATCGGATTCGACCGCTGAGGAAAAATGGTGGTTCCCTGTGTATGCGTAGGCAGAAATGCACTTCCCCAGTTTTTTGGGCCATTCGAAGCAAAACCCCGGTGGTCTGGTAAAACCACAAAGGCGGGTAAGTCTTCATTTTCAGAACCCAACGCATAGCTCACCCAGGAGCCCGCTCCCGGAAATCCAGGCAACTGGAAACCCGTAGCCTGTAAATAGGTTGCCTGACTATGCACACCCGTCTTTCCCACCATATTGTGAACGAATGAAATATCATCGACCACTTCTCCCAGAGGCTCGACAATTTCGCTCAGCAATTTACCACAACTTCCATGTCTCTTAAATTCGAAAGGCGATTTCATCCATGGTCCCAGACCATCCTGAAAGGCTTCCACATGCTCACCAAAATCTGATTTCTCTCCATGTCTTTTGACTAACTCCGGTTTGTGGTCAAACATGTCGATATGACTGGCCGCACCAGCCATGAATAATTGGATAACCCGTTTTGCCCTTGGTGGATGATGCAGACCAGCAGGCAAACCTGACCCCGCATGTAATGGCTCACGCGATAGCATCGATGCCAAGGCCAACCCACCCATAGTGGATTGGGAAACAAAGGAACGGCGGGAAATGGGTGGTAAATTCATGATCAATCAATAAAAGAAAATTCGCTCAGGCTAAAAAGAGATCGACAAAGATTGGGCATTCCATGTTTTTCCGCATACTCCAAGAGGAGTCGATGTTCCTCGGCATTTGGTGAGCGACCGGAGACGATTTCAAAGCCGGCATGAACTTGATTATCGATACCGTTGATTTCTTTGGCCAACCGTTCCGCAAAATGCTGAGACATTGAAAGGGTGAACTTGTTATTCAAAAGACTGAGTGCTTGAAGGGCGGTAAGAGTCTCATTGCGTCTGGGGGTGCTTTGGGAAGAATCCGCACAATCCAATGTCGTCATAAACGGATTAGGCTGGGAACGAACGACAAAACGATAAACCGAACGACGATGGCTTTTCTCATCTTCCGGATCGAATTTGTGGTAGTAATAATGAGGAGAATGAGCGGTGTGCTCCAAATTAAAGAGGTAAAATCCTGGGCCTCCCATTTCCAAATTTAGCTTTCCGCTGACTAGGAGTACAGAATCTCTCATTTCCTCAGCTGAAAGTTTTCTGCGGTTCATCCGCCAAAGCCATTGGTTACTCGAATCAATTTTCGATTTATCCGCGACCTCCAAAGAGGATTGCCGATAAGTTTCACTCATAACCAAAAGCTTAT
>JABGWU010000159.1 GCA_018645475.1 Opitutia bacterium | reverse complement strand
CTGAAAAGAAGACTGACGCTAAGGATACTGAAAAGAAGACTGACGCTAAGGATACTGAAAAGAAGACTGACGCTAAGGATACTGAAAAGAAGACTGACGCTAAGGATACTGATTAAAAATTTAAAAATTTTTAATCTATTCTTCTTTAATAGAAGAATGTTAATCCATTCATGAAAGTTTGCGTTGTTCAGAGTGTTCTTTATTATGAATATTTGATTCTGCTTAAGATTTTATAAATAGATCATTTTCAATGACACAGACCGTAATTGTTTTAGATTTTGGCTCTCAATATACTCAAGTGATTGCGAGACGCATTCGTGAGGCGAATGTTTATTCTAAAGTATTACCGTTCAATACATCCATAAATGTAATTAGGAAGCTAAATCCTGTTGGTATCGTTTTATCTGGTGGTCCTGCAAGTGTTTTAGTGAAAGGGGCACCTAAACCTAAGCAGGAGATTTTCTCATTAGGTATTCCTATTCTTGGTATTTGTTATGGATTGCAATTGATGGGAACCATGCTCGGTGGACAAGTAAAAAGCAGTACTTGTCGCGAATATGGAAGAGGTAAGTTAAATATCTTAAGCAAAGGTTCGTTGTTCAAAGGAATACCATCAAAATTAACTGTTTGGAATTCACATGGTGATTGTTTGGTAAAATTACCTAAGGGGTTTAAATCGCTGGCTCAAACAGAAAATTCTGATTTTGCATCCATCGAAAATACCGCTAAAAATTTCTATGGACTACAATTTCACCCTGAAGTAGAACATTCTGAAAAGGGTAAAGAAATCATTAGAAATTTCCTATTCAGTGTCTGTAAATGTACAGGGGATTGGGATATGGAAGATTTTACTATTTCGGCGGTAGGCGAGATTAAAAAGAAAGTCGGAAAGAAGAAAGTTATTCTTGGATTAAGTGGGGGTGTTGATTCATCTGTTGCTGCCGCCCTTATTCATCGTGCAATCGGGGACCAATTAATCTGTATATTTGTTGATAATGGTTTACTTCGTTTGAACGAGCGAGAACAAGTCAAAGAACTTTTTCATAATCATATTCCAGGAAAACTTAAGATTTCTCTTGCTGGTAGCTTGTTTCTAAAAAAGCTGAAAGGTGTTACTGAGCCGGAGCGAAAAAGAAAAATAATAGGTAAAACCTTCATAGAAGTATTTGATAAAGAAGTCAAAAAATTGGGAAAAGTCGACTTTCTTGCACAAGGAACCCTTTATCCAGATGTTATTGAAAGTGTTCCCATTGATGGAAATCCAGCATCTTTAATTAAGAGTCACCATAATGTAGGAGGCTTGCCGAAAAAAATGAAGTTATCTTTATTGGAACCTCTTAGAGAGTTATTTAAAGATGAAGTTAGGGATTTAGGGCGAGCACTTGGCCTTTCTGAAAGTGTTCTTATGCGCCACCCTTTTCCAGGTCCGGGATTGGGTGTAAGAGTTATCGGTTCTATCACTTCAAGAAAGCTTAAAGTTTTAAGACAAGCTGATTCAATATTTATTGAAGAGCTAAATAATTCAAATATGTATCATAAGCTTTGGCAGGCTTTTTGTGTTTTTCTCCCTGTTAGAAGTGTCGGTGTAATGGGCGATGAAAGAACTTACGAAAATGTTATTTCACTTCGTGCTGTTACCAGTAGCGATGCAATGACCGCAGATTGGGCTCAGTTGCCGGATAAATTATTGAGAAAAGTTTCGAATCGAATAATCAATGAGGTTAAGGGTGCTAATAGGGTGGTTTATGATATTAGTTCTAAGCCTCCAAGTACTATTGAATGGGAGTAGGCTTATCTTATGATCAGAACCTATTTGAAAGATGATAAAAGTCTTACAGATCAATTAGCAGAATTTTGTTCTTCTGTACTCACTGACCAATCAATTATTAGCAAGGTAAGCGAGATACTAAATGATGTTTTTCAAAATGGTGACTCTGCTGTTATAGAAAGAACTTTAATTTATGATCATGCAAACCTGAGTGCAGATGATTTACGAGTAAGTCAGAACGAGCTTGATATTGCACGGAATCAACTTTCTACTGCTGAAAAATCGAGCATTCTGGATGCTATTAAAAATGTCACATTGTTCCATGAAAGAAGCATTCCTGAGAATTGGAGTGTATCCAATATCCATGGTGCAAAAGTCGGAGAAAAACACTATCCAATTAATCGAGTTGGTATTTATGTACCCGGGGGAAATGTACCATTAATATCTACCGTAATTATGACGGTTACCATTGCAAAAGTTGCAAAGGTAAAAGAAATTGTTGTGGTAACACCCCCTGATTCTGACGGAACAATTGCCCCTCAAATGTTGTCGGCGTTAGAACTTCTCGGGGTAACTGAAATTTATAAAGTTGGAGGTGCTCAAGCGGTAGGTGCATTGGCATATGGTACGGATTCAATTCCATCAGTTGATAAAATTTTTGGTCCTGGTAATGCATTTGTTAATGAAGCTAAAAGACAGGTCTATGGATTAGTTGGGATTGATTTATTGCCAGGCCCAAGTGAGGTAATGGTAATTGCAGATTCATCCTCAAACCCTGCATTTGTTGCTGCCGCTTTGCTTGCTCAGGCAGAGCATGGGTCTGGCAAAGAAAAAATATATTTATTGTTTTCTGCGAAAAGTCAGTTCGACGAAATTACACATCAGATAAATGTGCAACTTGAACAGCTTAACCATAAGGATGCAATTACCGAAGTTTTAAAAAACGGTTTCATTGCTGTTCATCTTCCTAGCTACCAAAGAATGGCAGATATTGCCAATTTTGTTGCCCCAGAGCATTTAGAACTTCAAGTTGCAGATGATCAAATTGATTTTTTCGTTAAAGAAATTACCACTGCTGGAGCCTTTCTTTTGGGGCATCTAACTTCTACCTCTTTAGGTGACTTTGTTGCTGGTCCTAGCCATGTTCTACCAACTGGGCGTTCATCAAGATTCTCTTCAGGGCTACGATTGTATGATTTCATGAGGCGATCAAGTTTTATTCAATATGATCATGAGTCAGCTAGCCGAGCCAAGAATTCAGTAGATGTTTTTTCTCAAATGGAAAAACTTGACGGACATGGTAGGTCACTGTCTATCAGGTTATAATTTTAAGTTTTATAGTAATGTCATTGAAGGATCTTACTGCAAAAAATATATTTCTGCACAAGCCCTATATACCCGGTAAGCAACCAAGTAATTTTGAGCAAACCATAAAGCTCAATACAAACGAAAACCCCTACCCTCCCTCTCCTAGGATTTCTAAATCAATTTTGAAGCAGATTGATGCTTTGGCACGATACCCTAATTCATCTGCCGATTCCTTGAGGTTAACTATTGCTAAACTTCACAATGTAGATGTTGGGCAGGTTATTGTTGGGAATGGGTCAGACGATATACTAAATCTATGCGTCCGTTGTTTCTCCGATTACTCAAAGTCTATAGGAATGTTTGATCCTAGCTATTCATTATATGAAGTACTTGGTTCTATGCAGGGAGTTGAAGTCAAAAAATTTGCTTTTTCAGATCCTAAATTTGAAATTGAACCAGAAATTATTTCTCAGTCAGGTACGAATTTATTTTTTTTAACAAGCCCGCATGCTCCATCTGGAAGAATTTATAATAATTCTATATTTTCTTCAGCCCTTCATCAGTATTCAGGAATTTTGGTTATAGACGAAGCTTATGCAGATTTTGCCCCATTCAATGCACTTTCCATGCTAAATGAAAGTAAGCGAGTTATCATCACAAGAACCCTTTCAAAATCATATTCACTTGCCGGTTTACGAGTGGGTTATGCACTCGCTTCTTCTGGGATAATTTCAATTTTAAACAAGGTGAGGGAGGTCTACAATGTGGATCGTTTAGCTCAACACATCGCAGAGATAGCATTAAATGATAGAGAATACTTCGAAAAAACTAAGAGTAATATTTTGTCTGTAAGAGAAAATACGCATCAAATTTTTACAAAATGGAATTGGAAAACTTATGAAAGTGGAGCAAATTTCTTATTCACGCAACCAATTGATTCAAGGGGTTTATTTGGAGAAGAAATAGCTTTGAACTTATTTAATTTTTTGAGTGCTAACAATGTGCTCATTCGATACTTTCCAAGTAATCCCTTAACTTCTTCCTTCCTTCGAATCAGTATTGGCAAACAAGAAGAAATGGATATGCTATTGAATTTGATAAGCAAATGGAAAACAACCGATCAGCAAATGTAAGTCGTAAAACTAGTGAAACTGAAGTTTCAGTTTCATTGAATTTGGACGGCTCCGGACAAAACGATATATCTACTGGCATTCCTTTTTTAGATCATATGCTACAATTATTTTCTAAGCATGGTTTTTTTGATTTAACTATAAAAGCTAAAGGAGATATTGAGATTGATTACCATCATCTTGTTGAGGATATGGGTATTACCCTAGGCCAAGCGTTTAAGGATGCATTAAGCAACAAAGCTGGTATCAAGCGGTATGGTTTTTTTATTCTCCCCATGGATGAAACTCTAGTCACGGTGGCTCTTGATTTGAGCAATCGTGCATTTTTAGTATTCGATGCGGTGACTCCGGTTTCAATGGTTCGTGATTTTAACATTTTGCTTTTCAAAGAGTTTTTTCAGGCGTTTGCAAACGAAGTTGGCTGTAATTTACATATACGATTGGAACATGGAACCGAACCTCACCATGTAGCAGAAGCAATTTTCAAGGGTTTTGCCAAAGCTCTTGATCAGGCAACTTCATCAGAACCTAGATTAGATGGTGGTGTACCATCGACTAAGGGTACCCTTTCCAAATAAGGAGTCCTTGTTGCCGATCAAAGGTCAGAGCCTAGGCGTGGTCGATTATGGCACCGGAAACTTACGCAGTGTGGTTAAAGCATTTGAACATTTGGGTGCTGATGTTCATATTCTTCAAAAACCCGATAAATTGAGTAATATGGATGCGTTGATTTTTCCAGGACAAGGAACTTTTGATCAGTGCATGGAAGCCCTTGAAAGAACAGGATTTTCTCAGACTATTAAAGAATGGATCTTATGTGAAAAACCTTTCTTGGGGATTTGTTTGGGATTGCAGGTTTTATTCGAAAAATCTGAAGAAGGTGAAAAAGAGGGTTTGGGTTTATTTCCAGGATTTGTAAAAAAGTTTTCTTTGGGTCGGGGTTATAAAATTCCGCACATGGGATGGAATTCAGTAGATTGGGGAGAATTAAAAAATGATCCTATACATGCAGGTTTAGAGGAGGGTGATCAATTTTATTTTGTTCATAGCTATCATGTTGTGTCAAAAGATGATACGCTTCGCACATTAACAACATCTTATGGATATCCCTTCATTAGCGGGATTTTTCACAATAATTGTTTTGCCACTCAATTTCATCCTGAAAAAAGTCAGGCAAAAGGTTTGCAAATTTACCGAAATTTCCTTGAAAAGGTAGTTGCATAAACTACTCCTCTGAGCTTGACCCCCCTATTTTTAATATTACCCCAATCAATATGGAAAACGATGCCACTCTTACTATTGGCGAAAACGCCTATGCCTTAAATATAATTGAAGGCACTGAATCCGAAAAAGCTGTAGATATTAGCTCACTTCGCAAGCAAAGTAAGTTTATTACATTTGATGATGGTTATGGTAATACTGGTTCCTGTGAAAGTAGTGTAACTTTTATTGATGGAGACAAGGGGATTTTACGTTACAGAGGTTTTGATATTGCAGATCTTGCAACCAGTTCTAACTTTTTAGAAACATCATATTTAGTGATCTATGGAGAATTACCTTCTGCCAATGAGCTCGATTTATTCAAGGAGAGGGTTTATAAATTTGCTAAGTTGCCTGACGAAGTAATCAGTGCCATTCATGCTCAACCAAAAAATTCTCATCCGATGGGAGTTTTGGCTGCAGGGTTGCAATCCTTAGGTGGTGCTTACCCTCATTATTGTACAAATGATCGTAAAGCGGACCTCGATTGCTTTGATGAGTCCGCCGCTCTAATTATTTCTACTGTCCGAACAATCGCCGCTACGAGGCACCGCTTTCTTCTTAATGAAGGTGTACCTGAATCGAATCCTACTGCTAGTTATTGCCAGAATTTTCTATCCATGATGTTTGGAAATGACTCCTCCTCTGAAGATATTCCAGCATCTGTTATTAATGCTTTGGATTTAATTTTTCTTCTTCATGCAGATCATGAACAAAATTGTTCAACTTCAACTTGTAGAATGATTGCTTCGGGTGGAGCCAATCCTTTCGCATCTCTTGCAGGTGGCGTTTCTGCCCTTTGGGGCCCACTTCATGGTGGTGCTAATATGGCTGTAATAAAAATGCTTAATCAAATTCATGACGCTGGAGATGATGGAAGCCGTTTTATTGAGTCAGCAAAACAAGGTAAAACTCGATTGATGGGTTTTGGTCATCGAGTGTATAGAAATTACGACCCTCGTGCCAAAATCTTGAAATCAGCATGTGATGATGCACTTGAAGCTTTGGGGGTATCAAGTCCTATACTTGAAATTGCTAGGAGATTGGAGGAAGAAGCGTTGAAAGACCCTTACTTTGTTGAGAGAAAACTCTATCCAAATGTGGATTTCTATAGTGGTATTATATTACAGGCATTAGGATTTCCGACAGACATGTTTACTGTCCTCTTTGCAATAGGGAGAACACCGGGTTGGCTTGCTCACTGGAAGGAAATTGCAGAAACGGGAAAAAAGATACACAGACCTAGGCAAATTTATCAAGGCTCTCCATTGCGTCCTTACTCCGCATTGGAGAAAAGATAATATTTTTATTAGGGATTTTTAGTTTTAGCGGTTTGCTGACCTTGAACGAGTACCTCTTCAAGAGATAAGCCAGCAAGGGTTTTTATGCCTTTTACGAGCAACCAAAACGCATAAGCACTTACAATCATACAAGGGAGGCTTATAATAGGAAAACTCCAACCCATCATTTTTCCAACTTCATCGTTAAATGCAAGTTTGTCTATCGATGGCTCTGTTATGACAATTGCTCGTGCCAGAAAATAATTTAAACAGGCACTCATAATAAATGTTAAAGCTATAAGCCAAGTACATTTTTTTAAAAGTTGGTTAAATTGAGTTGTTGTACCCTTCTGTGACAAAGCATGATCCACTAAATCAACTTGAATGACATCAGGATTATACAAAAATAATTTAACAAGCGGCTTCTGTGTTTTTAAGGTTAAAACGGTTAGCAGTCCAAGTATTGCAGGAAGAGCAGCTTCCTTAATTGCGAACATCGAAACCGTGGCACCTGGAAGAAGTCCAATTCCGCCGGTAAGAAAGGCACTCAAGGCACCTAGGATCGAAAGAAAGTTCCATTTTCTCCTTCTATAGAAATCCCAAGCTCCGTATCCAATTGGAAATGAAATGGCTAACAAGAGCATGACAGAGCCAACAAGAGTGCCGTCCTTGGGTGAATCAAGGATATTCTCCAAGGATGGCCCGAACCATTCATCTCCTTTCCGTAGGAATAAAATTGGAATGATTAAATTAAAGCCTAGGTTTATCCACATGCTTTCTTTTTTAGGTTTATTTTGATTAGTTAAATCGTCTTTCATTAATAATTAATTTAGAACATAAATTTAAAACTAAGTCGCTTACATTATATTATGGCAAAGAATTTAAATTGTTTGATTTCAGCTGGACCAACAAGAGAATGGATTGATCCGGTTCGGTTTATTTCGAATCCATCTTCTGGTAAGATGGGATATGCTTTGGCAAAAGAAGCAAAGAAGCGAGGTTTTGTCGTAAATTTAGTGACTGGTCCAGTAAGTATAAAGGCGGTCGATGGAATTACAGTGAAGCAGGTAGAAACTGCAGAGGAAATGAGAATAGCCATGATAGAAAACTATGATACGGCTGATTTAGTTTTAATGTGTGCCGCAGTAAGTGATCATCGACCAAAATTCAAATGGCATCAGAAAAAGAAAAAAATAGAATTTCCTAAAAATATCGAAATGATCCCTAACGAAGATATTTTAGAGCAATTAGGAAGGAAAAAAAAGAAGTTTCAAACTCTTGTTGGGTTTGCAGCAGAAACTGAAAATGGTGCTCAGAACGCATTAATGAAGTTGAAGAAAAAAAACCTGGATTGGATCGCTCTTAACGATGTTTCAAATAGTAGTATCGGATTCAATTCTGATTTTAACGAAATAACATTGTTTTCATCAGGTGGAAAAATAGCTAAGCTTGCATTTTCTAGTAAAGAAGAACTGGCAACTCAAATGTTCGAATTAATTTTAAAGTGAAGGCCGGGAAAAGTCCCCTAGATAAAGTTCTCGGCCGTTTGGATGACCTAGATGAGGTCAATCTTGGCATCCTTGTACAAAGGCTTGCCAGTGAGAGAAAATTATTGGAAACCGTGTTTGATATTATTCGTGATGGAATTTTAGTTTTAGACGACAAGGGTGACATAACTTACGCAAATATCCAAGGAAAGCGTTTAATCGGCCTTAAGGACCATCAGTCTAGCCATGTGTCCCTTTTGCGTGCTGCACCTGAAATAGCCAGAGCTATAGGACTAGATCAGGGTAATGATGGTATGAAGACGGAAGTGATTGTTCGGGAAATGGAGATTTCATATCCTGACCTTCGTTATATTAGAGTTTACGCGGTGCCGATTGAGGAAGCCTTTGTTAAAAAGGCTGAATTCCAAAAAGTAGGTCTTGCCATTATAATGACCGACATAACGGAAGAAAAAGTAAGCCTTGATGAAAGAATAGAAAGTGAAAAAGTTTCTAGTATAATGGATCTTGCAGCTGGAGTAGCTCATGAACTTGGCAACCCACTCAATTCAATCCATATCCATTTACAAGTTCTAAAGCGCAATTTAGATTCAAAAAAAATAAAAGATATAAAATCAGAGAAGTCGTTATCTGCTTGTATTAACGAAGTGGAAAGACTTGACGGTATAATTGCACATTTTCTAAAAGCAATAAGACCGCAAGAGCCTGATTTTAAAGATACCAATCTCCTTAATATAATTGAGGAAACAGTACTATTAAAAAAAGAAGAATTAAGCGTACATAAAATTAAAGTATCAATGGAGGCTGGGGTCAGAGAGCCAATCATAAAAGGGGACTCGCAACAACTCAAACAGGTATTCTTTAATGTTTTAGGAAATGCAATTGAAGCAATCAAAAAGGAATCTACAATTAGAATTGTTACTGGACTTGAAGAAAATTTTGTATATGTTAAAATAATCGATCACGGGACTGGAATTAGTAAAGAAGATTTATCCAAAGTTTTTGAACCATATTATACCACAAAGGATAGTGGACATGGTATTGGAATGATGATTGTTCATAGAATTATGAGAGATCATGGCGGCGATGTTGGTATTGATAGTAAAATTGGAGCCGGTACTATTGTTACTCTTCGTTTTCCTAGAAATTCAACTCGTCCAAAATTGCTAGAAACGCAAACAACTTAAAAAATAAATATCTGTGAAACCAAATCTACTTATTGTTGACGATGAGCAACACACTCGAGAGGGATTAGAATTAGCTCTTGAGGATAATTTTGAGGTGTTCTTAGCATCTAATCCTGATGAGGCTTTTAATGTAATGGAATCGGAATCTCTGGAAGTAGTCTTAACTGATCTACGAATGGGGCATCAAAGTGGAATGACTGTTATTGATCGTGCAATTTCTCTTTCCTGTAATCCGATATGTATAATGATGACCGCATATGGTGAAGTTGATATTGCCGTAGAGGCTATGAAAAGAGGTGCTTTTGATTTTCTCTCCAAACCGGTTAATTTAGAGAAGCTAGAATTGCTAATAAGGAGAGGAATAGAGTCTAAGAAATTAAAAAAAGAAAATCACGATTTACATACTCGCCTAGATAAAAAGTTCAATTTTCATGGTATACTTGGAAAATCTCCTGCACTCGAGAAGGTTCTTGAAAAAGTGAAGCTCGTGGGACCTTCTAAAGCGACTGTTTTGTTAACGGGTGAAACGGGGACGGGTAAAGAATTAGTTGCACAATCTATCCATCAAAACAGCGATTGCTCGAGAGGGCCTTTTGTACCAGTTCATTGTGCGGCTCTTCCATCCAACTTATTAGAAAGTGAATTATTTGGACATGAAAAAGGAGCTTTCACGGGGGCTACAGAAAGAAGAATTGGCCGCTTCGAATCTGCAGACAAAGGTACTCTATTTCTCGACGAAATAGGCGAGATTGATTCAGCCACACAAGTTAAATTGCTCCGCTTTCTAGAGACTAAATCAATTGAACGATTGGGAAGTTTAAATACTATAGAAATCGACACTCGTTTAGTGTGTGCAACTAACAGGGATCTATTGAAAATGATCCAAAAAAGTGAATTTCGAGAAGATCTTTATTACCGACTAAATGTTGTTACTATTGATCTCCCTGCTCTTTCAGAGCGAGGGGACGATATATCTCTTTTACTTGATCATTTCTTATCTTATTTTTCTGAAGAAAATAACTTTCCATCACCCCAACTAACTGCCGATACCATTGCGATTTTAAATTCCTATTCTTGGCCTGGAAATATTCGAGAATTAAGGAACTTTTGTGAGAACTTAGTAGTTCTAAATAGAGGCGGTGAGATTACCCCTTATGACTTGGATCCTCGTTTTTTCAATCAAGAGTCTTCTCTTAATCCTGCTTCTATTAAAGTTTCATCGTCTCTTTCAATAGAGGAAAATGAAAAAAGGCTCTTGCGTAATTCTTTGTTACAAGCTGGTGGTAATAGAACAAAGGCGGCTGAACTTATGGGTGTAAGTCGTAGGACTCTTCACCGAAAGCTCGTGAGATGGCCCGAATTGGATACTGAAACAAAAAAGAGCATCCAATAGGATTAAGAAAAATGGCTGCTCGGGCTGGATTCGAACCAGCGACCAAGTGATTAACAGTCACCTGCTCTGCCACTGAGCTACCGAGCAATTTCTTTTATCATGTATGATCCTTTGCCCACTGTCAATCACGACGGGTAAAAAATTAGGACTCGATGGATTTGTAATTCGTTGTTATTTTTGGATCACAAAAAAGCCCCCGTCTCGAAAGACGGGGACTAAGTGCATATTTATCAACTTCTGTTACGTTGATAGTGTCCTCGCCCCGTTTAAGCCAACGGGGCGAGGTTTTTAGCTTTTGTTTCCTGCCCAAAAACAAAAGCGTGATATTCAAGACTATGAATCTTGAAACAAACAAAGTATAATTTAGAAATCGAATTCCATACCAAGGCTCCAAATTCTGGGTTGGCCAGGTCGGAGTCCTCCAGGCAAGGCACTTTGTGCATAAACTTCATCGGTAAGGTTTGTTACTTTCGAAAATATAGTCACATTTTCGCTAATGTCATAGAATCCTGACCAGTCAAGAATACCATATGCTCCAAGCTTATGTTTATTATAGCCGCTTGTAAAAACCTGATCTTGGTAATGATAATTCAGATAAGTTCTAGAATTTTCAAACTCCAGTCCACCCCGCAAATTAAGCATTGTATCAGCAATGTATGGGAATGCTGCACCTGCGACAGCACCTTTTAAGTAACCACTTGTTGCTGCACTTGTACTATCATATTCTGCATCAGTAAAAGTTGCACTTAATTGTACCGGGATTCTGATTCCTGCATCGCTACCAAGATCAGTAGCCAATAATAGCTCTAATCCCTGTATGGTTGAATCTCCCAAATTAAAGGATTTATCAGTATCTGAAGATGCTGATTTTAGTGCGAGCATGTCTTCAAGTTGTGTATTGAAATATACCAACTCGTAGTAAATTTTTGAAAGATTACCGCGAACACCTAATTCAAGATTAAGAGATTTTTCTTCATTTCGAAAACCCATTTCATCTGCATCATCACCTGTTCCACCAACCGCATTATCGTCTCCAAGGTCGATATATGATGAAGCGGACTCAGCATCAGGGAAAGAATGTCCTTGGTGTACTCCACCAAATATACTCATTGTATCAGACATTGCATAAACTGCACCAACTCCAAGTAAAGTATCGGATAATGTTCGTGCGTTTGTACCCTCATAGGAATAGTCAATGCTTGAATAGCGAACACCGGGACTTAAGGTAAGGGCACCAAGATTAACTTCATCAGTTAAATAAACTTCTAATGCATCTGCATCTTTGTACGGGTCTTTAGCTGTTTTTGCGTTTGGTGTGTAGGTTAACTCACCGTTTGCTCCCCATTTATATGTAGGATTACGCCATGCATTTTTGAAGTAATGATCTTCCTGGTACCTAAACCCAAGATCCGCATTGTGAATTCCTGCTTGGTAATTCAGGTTTCCCTGTATTCCTTTTGTTTCATATGTCCGATCATTTGCTTTTGTGCTATATTCAGTACCACTAACACCCGTTAGACCAGCGGTGTCGAAAACGCTATTAGCTTTGTAGGTTCCAGTAGTATCATCAATAGCACTAGTTTTGCTCGCTAGTTTGTACCAGTTCCTAGAGAATTCATTATAGTATGCCGTTGTACTAAGAGTTAATTCGTCGGATAATTCGGAGAGATACCTAAGGTAATATCGTTGCTGCTCAGCATTCATATTATCTTGGTCTGTTCCTGCGTATCTGCTGTAAGGACTAGCAGAAAAATCAGCTTTTGATAGTCCTTGGTAACTTACGTCAGCATCCATGTCCATGCGACCTGCTTTGAATTCTAAATAATCACCATCTGCAAATTCATAACTTAATTTTAACATAAGATCTGTCTTTGCGATTGGTGCATCACGGTAAGGTTCGCCTCCGGCATTTTGAATGGTTTTCCAGCCATTTGAGCGGTGGTCAAAAACTTCCAGAAGGTAACCAAGTTTACCGATACCAAATTCAGTTTTTCCACCTGAGTAAGCATGTGAGATACGTTCATTGTAACTGCCGTAGCTTGCTCTTAGGTGAGAATTTTGTTCTTCAGGGATTGGTGTTGATAAATAATTAATAACCCCCCCCGTATTATTTGGACCGTATTTCAAGGAACTTGAACCTTTAAGAAGTTCAAATCCTGCCATACGTCCTGCGGTTGGTGCATAATAAGCGGCAGGATCAGCGTAAGGTGCCGGTGATGAAGGAACCCCATCTTCTAAAATGGTGATTTTATTAGAACGATGTGGGTCAACTCCACGCATGCTAATGTTAGGGAAAAATCCATAACCTTCTTCGCCTCGGACATATACACCAGGAACTTGACGAAGTATTTCGTGTATATCAGTGTGAAAAAATGGCTTTAAATCAGAGGAATCGAGTATAGTACCAGAACCTTTAAGGCTAGGCACATCGGACTTCGTTCCGATAACATTGAAGGGAGATAATAGATCTTTCTCCCCGCGGTCATCCGCAAAAGCGGAAAACGCAATTGAAGTCGATGCAAGCATCGAAGCAAACTTTTGTATTTTCATTTGATATGTTGTTTGTCAGTTTTTGTTTGTTTTTAACTTTAGATTGATACTGAGACTCAATCTCATGTGATACTGAGACTCAATCTCATTAAGTATGTCTTGTCAATAAACTTTTGAAAAAAAATTAGATGGTTTCAAGTTGCTTTAAAATGAAGACTCTTTTTTATCAGAATATAAATTTTAGCTCCTGTAGTTCAATGGATAGAACATTGGTCTCCGGAACCGAAGATCTGGGTTCGACTCCCAGCGGGAGTGCCATATGAATTTAAATATTCTAGTTTTGAATATTCAGACACATTGTATAAATTACAACCTATGAATTTATCACAATTAGACCCAATTACGAAAAGGTTAGAGGGGCATACTATATTCACTGAATTAAACACTCTTTCTCAATTAAGAATATTTATGGAGCATCATGTTTTTGCAGTTTGGGATTTTATGTCTCTGCTCAAAAAACTTCAAGAAATCTATGTTCCACACGGATCGCCTTGGGTCCCAACTTCAGATGGAAATGTGGTTCGATTCATTAACGAAATTGTAATGGAGGAAGAATCGGATAAGGCTTACAATACAGATGAAGAGTGCTACACTAGTCATTTTGAAATTTATTTAGAAGCAATGAAGGAGGTCGGTGCATCCACTGAATCAATAACAACTTTTCTCAATAAAGTTCGTTCTTCTGGTTTAGAGAGTGGGTTAAACCTATCCTGTGTTCCAAGACCTTCATTGGAGTTCATGAAGCATACATTTGAACTTATTGAGCATGGTAAAGGTCATGAGATTGCGGCATCCTTTGCGATTGGTCGGGAGAGTATTGTTCCCGTAATGTTCAGGCGAATATTAGAGTTAACTAAAATTGGAGTAAGCGAGGCTCCTGTTTTTCATTATTACCTAGAGCGGCACGCACATTTGGATGGAGAACATCATGGACCTATGGCACTCAAATTACTCGATGACATTTGTGCTCATGATGAACAAAAGGAAGGGGAAGTTATCCTCCAGGTAGAATCTAGCCTGAAAGCTAGGATAAAATTGTGGAACGATGTAATTTTAGCAACTGAAGGTTGTGCTTAATTCTTCACTAAGCCAACTCAATTTCTACCGTAAATTCATCTCTTCCTCCAGGAGGTACTTGTCGAATAGTTTTGTTTTCAGGTGCGTTGGGAGGTGACATCCAAGGTTCCACGCAATAATAAGGTGCACCATCTTTTGTCCATGTTACAAAAGTTAATCGAGAGCCAATCTCCGACCCTCCAACTTCGGAGATTTTTATTGGTTCTTCTTGGTTGAGGAGCGAAATGTTTGCTTCAGGTTTTTTAAGTTCATAGTGAACTCGATTTATTAAATTTCGATCATCTAAGATGCAATCAGCGTTTGGATTTGGTGTTTTTTTCATTATTCCTCCTGAATCATACTGAAAGACTTGCTTTGCATTGATTTCAAGCCGATGGTCTTTTAATTCTAAATCTTTTCTCCACGGCAATTGAAAATAAGGGTGTAAACCTGCTGACCATGGTATTGGTTCCCTTCCTTCATTTTCTAAAACGAGGCTAATCTGTAAGGCTAATTCAAGGAAATGGTAAATAACGGTAAATGTGAAATCAAATGGATAAAAAGCTTTGATTTCTTCCTTAGGCTCTAGTTCAACTTCAAATCCATGCTTATCCATCGATCGAATTCGAAAATCTGAATTACGAGCAAATCCATGCATGGGCATTGGTAAGGAATGTTGTCCAAATCGCCAGTGGTCTTCTTTTCCGGAATCGAAACATTTTCCTGCAAAGGGAAATAAGATGGGAATTCCTCCGTGGGTATCTTCAAAGGATATAGAATCATGTTCTTCTGGCCAATGAATAACATCGCGTACTGACCCATCGCTCATATTGATATGCCAATTCAAAAGTCTTGCACCTTTTTCAGGCAGTGCCAAAAAAGTCGAGGGGCCTACATCCCATCTTTTAATTTCTTGATTTTGGTAAATAATACTTTCCATAAGATATCAATTGCCCGTTCTTTGATATTTGTGCAATGTATTTGTGTGATTAGAGTGACCTTTTTAGATAACCCCATTTTTAATGTTTAAACTTATACCAGTTTTAATTCCTTTACTCTTGTTTTTGGTCATTAGTCTAGTTGGTGGAGAAACTGAATTAAATAACACTCGTATTTTAGAAGGAAACTTTTCTGCGGTTAACTCTCAAAAAATTGCTTTCCAAATTCCTATTCGTGATCAAATAGGCTCACCGATCCTTAATATTTTAAGGAGGGGTTTAAAAGATGCGATTAAGGCAAATGCTGATATTGTGGTTATTGATATGGATACTCCTGGAGGAGAATTGGGAGTTACTTTAGAAATCATGCAGGAAATTATTGAATCGTTTGACCGATTTGATGGACCGATAATCACTTATGTTAATCGTGAAGCAATTTCCGCAGGGGCTTATATTGCGATCGCAACTAATGAAATAGCCTTCGCACCCTTTGCGCAAATTGGTGCAGCTGAAGCCGTAAGCGGTGGTGGTGGTAATATTGATTCTTCAATGAAGCGAAAGCTAAATTCCTACTTGAAGGCAAAGATAAGAAGTTACACGGGCAAACATCGTTATCGCTCTCGAGTTATGGCTTCTATGATGGATGCAAACGAAACTTTGATCATTGAGGGGGCTCCTCCCCTCGCCTCTGATGGATCTGTGATTCAAAAGAAGGGCGAACTTTTAACCTTAACTGCAGAAGAAGCGGTTAAGAAATACGGGAATCCTGCCCAACCACTGTTGGGGATTGGAATTTTTGAAAGTGTTGAAAAACTATTGAATGAAAAATATGGATCGGCGAATTATACTTTAAAGAAAATGGAAATAAATTGGGCCGAGAAGGTCGGTTTATGGCTTAATTCGATTGGGCCAATTATAATTGGTATTGGATTACTCGGATTGTTTATAGAGTTTAAAACTCCTGGTTTTGGCTTTTTTGGAATTATCGGAATTCTTTTCGTATTGATCTTTTTTGGTTCCAAATATGTTTCTGGGTTGGCAGGCCAGGAAGAAGTCCTCGTCTTTCTACTTGGAGTATCCTTGGTAATTGTAGAGCTATTTTTGTTTCCTGGCTTAGTATTTCCAGCCATAATTGGTTTATTTCTCATTGTGGGATCAATCCTTTGGGCGATGGTGGATATTTGGCCAAACACTGAATTTTCTTGGACCCTCGAAACATTTCAGGAGCCAATACAGGAATTCTTTTTAGCCATTTTAGTTACGATTGGGTTAGTGTTTGTGCTGACTCGAATACTACCCAAAACATCGCTATGGGATGGCCTTATTCTTTCCTCCGCCGTTGGGGGTAATGTACCCAGGAATACGGAACCTAAAGGAAATGAGATAAATGCAATGTTAGGTGCCGCGGGTAAATCTGTTTCGGAACTTTATCCTACAGGTCAAGTGGAGATTGATGGAATTCGATACGAAGCAAGGACAAATTTAGGGAAGGTTGAGAAAGGCTCTTCTATTGAGGTTACGGGATCTACCGATTATGGATTGATTGTGAAAAAGGTCTAGGACATGGAATCAATTTTATTGGCGATTTTCTTCGGTTATATTCTCATTCTTATTGAGGGTTTTATGCCTGGTGGAGTCTTTGGTCTTGGCGGAGTCATTTGCATCGCATGGGGATCTTATTTTGCCTATCAAGAATACCCTGGCTTTTTGGCACCAACAATGACCTTCACTCTTGGTATTATAGGAGCCTGCGTAATCGTTTTTTGGCAATTTAAGTGGTTGTCAAAGAGTAGACTAGGTAAAAGTATTTTTCTATCATCAACCACCGATGGGGTTAGTAATAAGAATCAGCCTGGCGATGAAATAATCGGAGTTAAGGGTAAATCTCTAACCGAGCATAAACCCGAGGGAATAGTTTTGCTCAATGGCCAAAATTATGATGCGTATTGTACGGATGGTTACTTGCCAAAAGAGAAAAATGTTATTGTGACCGGTAAAGATGATTTTCGACTCCGAGTAAAAGAAATATAAACTAAAAAATTAATTTAACCCAAATAATATTATGACGGATTTGTTCTGGTGGATAGGTATAGGATTAGCAATTATTGCTGGTCTTGTTGTTGCTTTAATCGTTATTTCCTTTTTCAGCACATGGCTGAAAGCCCTTCTAGCTAACGCATATGTTGGCTTTGGGACTCTTGTTGCAATGCGCTTGAGGGGTGTCCCCGTCGGCTTAATTGTAGATGCCCGTATTACCGCGGAAAAAGCTAGCCTACCTCTTACAACCGATCAGCTCGAAGCACATTATTTGGCTGAAGGTAATGTGGTTCAAACGGTTCAGGCAATTATTGCTGCTTCAAAAGCAAATATAACTTTAAATTGGGATCGTGCTTGTGCAATCGATTTGGCAACTCGAGGCACTTCAAAATCTGTTTTAGAAGCAGTTCGAACTTCAATAAATCCCAAGGTAATTGATTGCGTAATTGAAGGGAGAGATACCATTGACGGTGTAGCTAAAGACGGAATTCAGGTGAAGGTGAGAGCTCGAGTAACTGTTCGAAGTAATTTAGACCGTTATGTTGGTAGTGCCCAAGAAGAGACAGTTATTGCTCGAGTAGGTGAAAGTATAGTATCTACAATTGGTTCATCGGAGAATTACAAGGTTGTATTGGAAAACCCTAATTCAATTACAGAAAAGGTCTTAGATCGAGGTTTAGACCAGGGTACCGCGTTTGAAATTCTGTCTATCGACATCGCGGATGTTGATTTAGGGGAAAATCGCGGAGCAGCGCTTCGCTCCTCTCAGGCCTCGGCAGACAAAGAAGTAGCCCAAGCTCAGGCAGAGATTCGTCGTGCTGCTGCTGTTGCACTTGAGCAAGAAAATGTTGCCAAGGTTCAAGAGATGCAGGCAAAACTAGTAGAAGCTCAATCTCAAATTCCGCTTGCTATGGCAGAGGCATTTCGTAGTGGTAATTTAGGCGTGATGGATTATTATAAATTAAAGAATGTTGAGGCTGATACCGAAATGCGTTCAAGCATTTCCAATGATAAAGATTAAATAGCAAAAAGATGCCAGATATAAATCTAGATACACTTTTTATAATTGGGCTAGTTCTAGCCTCTTTGATAGGAAAATTTTTTAGGAAAAAAGAATCAACGGAACCTTCGGAAAAGAATGTTGCAACCGAACCCACTCTAGAAGATGCCTTGAAAGGTCTTTGGCAAAAAGCAACGCGGGGAACCGAAGAAAAAATTGAATCAACGTATCCACTTCCCTCGTCGATTAAGCCCGTAGAGAAATTCACAGAGACAGAAAAGCCCTCTGATAAAATAATTATTTCTGATAAGAAACCTGCTGTAGGTTCTCCTTTAAAAAGTCCTGCCATACAGAGTGTGTGGAATTCGCAAGATACAATTAAAAATAAACAGGAAACATTGACTTATAAAAAATTGCTTTCCTCTAAGAGATCATTGAGGCAAGCCTTTGTACTGAGAGAAATCTTAGGTCAACCAATCTCAATTAGGCAAGAGAATCACTAGATTCAATTTTTTGGACACTGCACTTTTTTTTGCTAGGCATTGAAATTTTCTTGCTTTTAATGCTTAAAGATAATCCCATTTGCATGCAACGATTGTTCCAATTACATGTTTTTAGAAATTTGCATGATTCAATTATGCATTTTAGGGTTGTCTTCTTTGGGGCACATTTTTTCAATTAAATGAACAAACATTTGATTTAGAGTTAGTTCAATCTTTATCTTTATAAGATGCTAGAAAAATTACCTGAACATTCTCTAGTTACTAATGAAGAAAGAGTCCGCTATACGGATGGAACCATTTCTGTTACTCTTTGGTTTGATTCCGATACATCAATTTTTGCTTTTGAAATTATTTTCGACTTGTTGATGAATGAAATGGCACTTTTGTATTCAAAAAAGTCTACTCCTAGGTATGTTAATGTTGAGGATTCTGATTTAAAAGTAGGTCGTTCAACCAAGCAATCTATGGGGTCATTAACTTCAAGATTCCCAATCGAGAAATTGAAGGAATTCGAACGAATATCCACAACCTTACCCGAACAATATAGGAGTTTTATATTAGAAATTATGCAATCAATAATTTAGATTAACTGCATAGAAATAATTAGTATGGCAGCAGTAATAAATTTTTCACTAATCCATTTATAACAACATGGAAGATCATTTTACAGTTGTGCCAAATTAAATACAACGAATTGTTAAAAATATAACAAAAGTATAAATGTATCTATTCAACCTCCTGGTAAATAAATTTTAATACGGGTTGTAATTAATTTTTCACTTGATCTGAGGTATCTTTGCGAAATGAAATTTGTTTTAATTCGTTCTTAACTGGTGCGAGACCTTTTTGCTTCAACCGCTCCTTGTTCTTGGCTATGTCAAACCACTTGATTGACATTTGCTGCACTCGCGATGGGTACTTTGTCGCAAGGTCATTGAGCTCAGTTCGGTCTTTTGTTAAATCGTATAATTCCCATTTTCCACCCTTTGCTGAAACGAGCTTCCATTTCCCTTCCCTGATCGCTCGGTCCGAGCCAAAGTGAAAGTATAGCACCTCATGGCCACTTCTTTGCTTGTCATTAAAAATAGGTACTAGGGATTTTCCCTCCAAGGGTTCAATTAGACGATCATTGATTTGTTGAGGATATTTTGCTTCGCCTAATTCAAGAAAAGTGGCCATAAAATCAATTAAATGTGCAGGTTGTCGGGTAATACTATTAGGTTTAGTTTTCAAACCTTTAGGCCAATGGGCGATCAATGGAGAGGAAATTCCGCCTTCATGCTGGTTTTGTTTATACAACCTAAATGGAGTGTTACTTGCCTGAGCCCACGAAGCATCATAAGTCCAATAAGACTTTGGGTCCCATGGTTTTAGGTTTCTACCCCGCGATCTTTCAAATGGGCATCCGCCGTTGTCAGCACAGAAAAGAAATAGTGTATTGTCAAATACGTGTCTTTTTTTTAAGTCAGTTATTATTCGTCCAATATTTTGATCGATCAAGTCTATCATTGCAGCAAACACTTCCATTCGGTCAGCCTCCCATTTCTTTTCGGATGGTTTTATTGAATCCCATGAAGGTACATGGGATGCTCGTGCTGAAAGTTTGAACTTAGTGGGAATTAAGCCGATGGCTAATTGTTTGGCATAACGAGTTTTTCTTAAATTATCCCAACCCAGGTCGTATACATCGTTATATTTTAATACAGCATTCATTGGTGCGTGAAGCGGATAGTGAGGGGCATTGTAGGCAATATATAGGAAAAAAGGATCAGAATTTTGATTTATTTCTTCTTCCTTTATAAAATTGAGTGCAAAATCAGTTATGCCATGCGTGGTGTAAAAGGGTTTATTATTTAAAATCTTGGGTACTTTCCATTCTTTACCGTTTAATCTGAATGAATTATCACCAATAAAAAAATTTGTAGCACCCGAAAGGTGTCCCCAATACTTATCGAATCCGAAATTAGTAGGCTGTTTATCCAAGTGCCATTTCCCTGACATCCAGGTCGTGTAACCGGCGGGCTTTAATACTTCAGCTATTGTTGCCCCACGACTGAGTTTTGTACTTCCAGCTTGTTCACAATATAGACCGGTTAATAACGAAACCCGGGATGAATGACATTTAGCGGTATTATAAAACTGAGAAAAACGTAGACCTTTTTTAGCTAGTTGATCTAGGTTCGGTGTTTTAATTTCAGAGCCATAGCAACCAAGATCTGAAAAGCCCAAATCGTCAGCCATGACAAGCACGATGTTGGGTCGCTTAGCTTGGGATGAAAAGAAAAAGAAAAATGGTAAAAGGGCCCAAATCAATCGATTCATAATAAATATTTAAATTTTATTAAATTTTTGTAATAGGGATTTATATTCAGGACGATCTCTCCAAGCAGTAAAAAATTTTTGATATTCAGGTAACTCGGACCAAAAAATGCGAGGCGGTTGTGGTAGAACCACTCCTTCTTTGTAATCTAGACCGTTTACACTTTCAGCAATTGAATTTCTAGATTTAATAAGTATTTTTCGTAATCGATTCACTTGGGGGTGGCTTGGTCTAAAGAGATTGGTTGTTTCTTGAGGGTCTTTAGATATATTAAACAATTTAATTTCCCTTCCTTTTTCTGTAGGAAGAGAGATCAGTTTCCAATCATTATCGATTATTGCCATTCTCCCTCGACTACTAAAAATGAGTGGACTGTTCCGTACTTTGATATTTTTTTCAAACAATGGTGTCAGGCTTGTACCATCTTGTGGATGGTGATGTGACGAAACAGGTAATTTACAAATATCCGAAATCGTTGGAAAAATATCAACGGCACCTGCAGGATAACTTGAGACTTGTGAGTCGATAATTTTTCGCGGCCATTCAATAATTGCTGGTACTCTAATACCTCCTTCGTATAAACTACCTTTATAATCTCTCAAATTCCCCGTAGTGTATGGTTTAATTTTTGGCAAGCCTCCATTGTCACTCGTAAACCAAAGAAGAGTGTCTTTTTCAATACCAAGTTTTCGAAGTTCTGATCTAAGGTGACCGATACTACGGTCCATAGCTCGTAATTCTGCGTAATGGGCCTGTGAATTATTATCTAAACCTTTAAATTCTTTAAGATCTTTTTCAAGGCCCATCCATGGGCTATGTGGCGTTCCGAACCATATTACACTAAAGAAGGCCTTCTCAGAATTGATAGCTTTTGATATAAATTTGAGTGCTTCTTTTACAATTATTTCTGAAGAATCACCTTTAAATTCTTTAAATTTTCCATTTCGACTCATAATGGGGTTAATATCAAAGAAATTTGTGACCGATAACCATGTATCAAATCCAAAATTACCTGGACCATTTGGATCTTTATCAAGAATTGGCACGCCTGGACCACGAAGTCCATTGAGATGCCATTTACCAAAATGTCCTGTTTTGTAACCTGCCTCCTTCAAGGCTTGTGGAAGTGTTCTTTCTTGTTTTCTTAGTGCGTAGCCATGATCAAAAACTCCAGTCCGATCGTGAGTGCGACCAGTTAAAACACTAGCACGAGTGGGTGAGCAAACTGGACCTCCTGCATAAAAACGATCAAACCTTAAGCCGTTTGCAGCCATTTTGTCCAAGTTAGGAGTTTTTAAAATAGGGTGTTTATAATATCCTGTTTGCCCCCAACCTTGATCATCCGCCATAATGAGAATAATATTAGGCTTACTACCTAAGCAAAACGAATATGAGATGATATAAATTAAACCTACAAATATTTTCATAATATATAATTTATTTTACGATTAATACTCCTTTCATAATAGTCCAATGACCAGGGAAACTACATAAATACGGATATGTGCCTTTTTTCCTAGGAGCTTTAAATCTAAGTATTTCTTTCTCTCCTTGCTTAAGCATTTTTGTATGAACAATAATTTTTTTTGATTGTGGAATAAATTCCCCACTTTTAGCAGCATCTGGGTCCTTTGCCATTTCATTTGCAGCCAATCCAATTTCTTCAAGAGATCCGGGTTCGCCTATTACAAGGTTATGGGGTGTTACATCAGGGTTACTGAATTCTATGCGAATCGATTGGTTGGATCTTGCTAAAATTTCCCCATTAATTACTTTTTTATATTCAGACAAATTTGATTTTTCCATTAGTTCTACAGCGTAAATCATTTTTTCTTTAACACATGATATTTTTACATTTAAAAGATTTTTTTGACGATCAAACTTGATATTCTGCTTTGATCTTTCAGCCTCTATTTCTTTTACCTTTTGTTTATAAAGGAAACTATGAACTTCAGGATATTGTGATTCTAAATTCTCCTTATTCCAAAACTTTTGCATTGGGGCAGAACCCAGTGATGTTCTAATAGCGTAAGATAAGTGTTTGTCATGTGGGCGTGTTGTAATTTTTGTAAGTTCTTCAAATGCTGTTTTGGTTCCAATATAGCTACATGCAATTGCTGCCTCCATTCGCACCAAACCATTCGGATCTTTGCCAGCTATTGCCAGTAATCGATCGCCGCCTTCCACAATTTTTTGCCAATGTCTTAATTGTCGTGCGGCAGCAGCTCGGGCGTGATGGTTTTCGCAGGAAAGTAGTTCTTTAAATAATTTTTCATTTATTTGTTCCACATTTCGATATGTCCACATTCCTTCAACTTGATGGTGACGAAAACGAGGATCTTTAGCGTCAAGTTTAGCGACCCATCTGTCTAATGCCTTTTTAACTTTTAAAGGATCCATTTCTCGAATTTCTCTTTTGGCCCAATACCTATATCTGTATTCGGGTCGTTTAAGAATCTCAAGAAGTTCGTCTATCGTAGCACCAACAAATTTTGGTGGCGTGATGGGTTTAAAATTTTTCGGGATAATTCTCCAAATTCTACCTGACTTTCGATCCCTCCGCTCATCACGCAAGGAATACTGAGCATGACCTTTTACTGGGTTATACCAATCACAGACATACATTGCCCCTCTTGGTCCGTATCGTAGGTCAACAGGAATAAAGCTTAGGTTCTTTGAAAAAATTATATCAAACTTATATTCTTCCTCATAACCATTATCATTTTCCTTCCATTCGAGGAATTCAACCCGGTTGGTTGATTTATACCTAACTTTCACCATCCCCCCTTGAAATTCTTTAGGCCAATTTGCAAAATTTACAAACTCCTGGCCACAAACTCCCGAGTACGCCTGCAAACCACTGGGTCTTGGATGCTGTTCTGGATATGGTGGATCTAATGCATGATGGGCAGATGCAAAGATGGGATAACTAGCAACATGTTGGCCCCAATCATCAAAAGTTACCCCCCATGGGTTGGTACTGGGATGAGTTCCAAATGAAGTGAGTCGGTGAAGTTTTGGTTCCCACGAAAACCAACCACTGTTTTGTTGTCGAACGGGTCCATATGGCGTTTCCACTTGAGAGTGATGAAAGATTGATTCACGAAAAATGAGGTCGCCATCTGGTGTCCATACAAAGTCATGCAGTGCATGGTGTGAGTCTTCGCAACCAAAGCCAGTTAAAACAATTTCACGTGAATCTGCTTTCCCGTTGCCATTGGTATCCTTTAAAAATGTCATATGGGGTTCTTCCGATACATAGACTCCGCCATTACCAAATTCAAAGGATAGTGGGACATTCAACCCTTCGGCCCATACTGAGCATTTATCTGCTTTACCATCTTGATCAATATCTTCTAATATGACAATTTTATCGTTTGGTGCTTGTCCAGGATAAACATGGGGATAAGTGGTTGAGCAACTGACCCACATTCTTCCGTATCCATCCCAGCGCATTTGTATTGGGCAAGCAATTTCGGGGAATTGTTGCTCACTGGCAAATAAAGATACCTCAAATCGTGGATCAATTTTAAAGGCAGATAACTCATCTTTCGGGCTCATCCATTTATTCGCACCTCTTCCTGCCTTAGATATTGGTAAAGGAGGAACATTTGAATCATCGATGATTGGTGACGGATTTTCTTCTTGGGCAAGTCGATAAATTTGTCGGTCACGATTTTTGGTCATAAGATCAAAATTTCGCATTGCAGGTAGAAAATCGAGATAGCCATAGCTACCTTTTCTACCTCCTGTGTAATAAAAGGTATTTAAAGGACGGAATCGATAAAAGTGCTGTTTATTTTTTTCAATGACAGCAGATCGAATATCATTATTAATTGATGATGCAGGTTTTTGGAATAACCCTTCAAAAAGAATTTTACCGAACGACTCATAACCTATTTCATTTAAGTGACAGCCATTTATTGTATGATCTGAATTTTCATCATTCATTAAATCATTTGTATCTGAAAAAACATCTACAAAACCAATATTTTTTGTCCGAGCTAATTTTTTTATAGAATTGGTATAGGTTCGAAGTGAATGATTATTAAGGTCTGCGGCTCGGACTGATTTAATATTTTCATTCGCAATCGGAGAAATCAATATGACTGATGGAGCAGTTTTACCATTGTATGCTTTAGAGGATAAAGTAGATAAATATTTTTCAAGCCTATCTTCAAAATTCGGTATTTTATCGACTCCGGCAAATGACTCGTTAAAGCCAAATGCTGCAATAACAATATCAGCTTTCATTGCCGTGAGATGTTGTTCTGTATCAGCAAAATTATTTGGCCTGGGTTGCAAATCAATTTCATCAGCTGACCAAGCTAAATTGCGTAAAACAATTTCATGATCTGGGTATGACTGATGTAGTAGTGCTTCAAAATGACCATAATCTCGCATGCGATCAAAAAGTGTATTTCCAATTAATGCGATTCTAGCTTTTTTTTCTAATTTAAGAGGGATTTTCGTGAGAATAGGAGTTACATTTTTTGCCCTTTCTGCATTGGATGCAAACATAGCATAATTTAAAAAGTTCTCCTCTTCTGCACAAATAAAATGGAATGGTAAGAAACTAGTTATAAATAAATAATAAAAAGATCTGTTCCATTTATTTAATTTAAGGAATTTAGTATGCATTTCAAATTGTTGATTTTAATGGGTTAATTTTTAGTAAAGAGTTTGGTAGTTGATATATCTAGTTTTTTTGCAAGGTTTGAAAGATCGTAAATTTCCATTACCATTTGGCCATATCAATATGGTAGAGGAGTACTTTTGTACACGCCAGATGTGGGAATTTTTACATAATGTTTATTAAATATTTTCGCCAGCAAT
>JABGWU010000158.1 GCA_018645475.1 Opitutia bacterium | reverse complement strand
TTTATTGGTGGTGGTACGCCAGGGTTACTTTCTTCGATTCAAATTGAAAAATTATGTACTCTTATTCGAGATGCTGGATTGAATGCAAATTATGAATGGAGCGTGGAAGTTGCACCCAATGAAATTACCTCTGACAAAATAGAGGCACTTTTAAATGGAGGGGTAAATCGGCTGTCTATTGGTATACAGACATTTAATCAAGAATTCATGAATGGGTTGGGGAGAGATCACGATGTTGAATCTGCTTTAAATGCATATGAGCTTGTTCGTAATGCAGGTTTTAACAGTGTTAATCTGGACTTACTCTTTGGTGCACCTGGACAGAGTTTGGAAGATTGGCAGGATGATTTGGCAAAAGCTGTTGAGTTGGAACCTGATCATATTTCCACATATTGTCTTACTTTTGAAGAGGATACCGCATTGTATGCAAAGTTATCAAAGGGAGAGATCAAAATTGATCCGGAGCGAGAGGCAGAATTTTATGAACTAGCATGGGATTATTTGCCAAATCATGGTCTCTTTCAATATGAAGTATCAAATTATGCCAAAGCGGCTATGGAAAGTGTTCATAATTTAAATACCTGGGGAATGAATGATTGGATTGGTTGCGGACCGTCTGCTTCGACCCAGTTGAATGGAGTGCGTAAGAAAAATTTTTCGAACATTGATCAGTGGGGGCGTAATTTAATTTCTGGGAAGCCTCAGGAGTATGAAGAATGGACTGAATTGGATGAGGCCGAAATTGCTCGTGATGCAGTTGTTTTTGGTTTGAGAATGAACCGAGGAATTAATTTGGACGAGATTTGTAAGAGATTTTCTTTACCCATCTCAATATTTTCACAAATTAATCGTTTTTTGGATTTATTGGTCAATGAGGGACTTGCAGAGTATCAGGAAGGAAATTATCGCTTAAATCGAGAAGGTCGGATGCGATGCGACGGTATTGCCAAAGAAATGCCTGAACTGGATAGGGCGGTTGTTTAGCTTATTATCAGGGCTTGGTGGTCGCGTGAGTCAGTAAATCTATACTTTCCGAAAGACCACCCGTTCTTGCCCGTGCCAGCCACAGTTTTTTGTAAAAGGAAAAGATTGGATCGTCCATATGAAGCGGAGTCCATTTTTTTCCTTCGAGTATTTGTATCCCTTTTTTGAGCGCTATGGTTGATAATTCCACGCCAAGTGAAATTTCATCTTTTACAAGTTGGATTGATTGATCGTGAACTTTATTTGTAGCAGACTCCCGAATGGATGACAGTAGATCGAGACCGTCCTTGAATTGATCCAAGGTATGCTTTTCTTTGATTAAGGAGGATATCTTATCAGGTTGGGGGTCAAAGAGAATGGACCATGCAAGACTGCTATTGTGGATGTTGGAACCCATTACTTTATCCAAATTACCTAATTCCAGTAGGAGGGAAGATGGAGTTTTTTCTTTTCCCTGAAATAACTTTTGATCCATCGCTAGGATTAGATCTGTCTCACTGATTTTCTGATTATTCCACAATTTTGCTAACCCATAAAATAAGGGTGGATACAGAGTTGCCCAAGGTTGGTGGTTCCCACAGTCCCCCCAGCTGGTTAGCAATACGCCTTGAGCGTGGTATTTTTGAGCATTTGAAATAGCGGAGTCAATGTTTGCTTGGGTGTTGGACCAACGACCAGAAAAACTTCTCCATGTTCCGGTGCCTGGCGCAAGTGAATATTGCAATCCACATGATGAAATGGCTTGAGCTTGCTCGGCAAAAGGATGGTCGGGTTCGTACCCCCAGATAACTGGTGAGGCTGAGGAGGGGAGGAGTTTCGCATTTTCAGGGTTTTCCAAAAGTACATCTGCCCAGAATTGCATTTCTTTGCCGTGAGATTCTACTAGTTTTCGAATACTGTTTAAGTGGTCGAGATAAATTTTATCCTTACCTAGTTTTTTTATCTTTTCACGACTCCAGCCTTGCCCCAGTTCCCAGGGTTCGTCCATGCCCACATTAAATTTATCGGAAGAGAAATTAGGGAGATATTCGGAATATAAGGAATCAATTAAATCCAAGCTAGCTTGGTTTGGCTTGAGCGTTGTGCCGTGTTTTCGAACCATAAAAGGTTCTTTCCGGGTAAATCCATTCGGACATTCTGCTAAGTGTTTGTAGGTTTCGTGACAAAGCCATCTTTCAAAATGACCAAAAGAGTTTAGATTGGGTATTAATTCAATGAATCTGTCTTTGCAGTAGCGATCAATTTCCTGAATTTCATTTGCTGTAAATGGGGATGCATGTTCCCAGACTTCCTTATGTTTGCTAAATGCAAAAGTGTGTTCGATATAAAGCTGAAATTCGTTGATTCGAAGTTCGGTGAGTAAGTCTATCAAAGAAAAGACAGATTCCATCGTAGGTACTTTACATCGACTTACATCAAGCATAAATCCACGCTTTTCTATGTCAGGGAAATCTTCAATTTCAAGGCAGGGAATGGTGTCCTTGATTTCGGGATCGCCGATAATTTGACAGAGAGTTTGAAGGCCACGAAAAATTCCAACAGTTTCATTACCAGATAGAATAATCTCAGATGATGTGATCCGTATGCGGTAAGACTCCCGCTGAGACAATTTTTCTCGTCGAATCCTTAAGATTGCTTTTTCTGGAGTAGATTCTGCGGAGAATCCTCTTTTTAAAAAACTGGGTTCGAGGGATCGGAATTTCGGTTCTTCAACAAAAAATGGAAATTGTGAAGGAATGGGAAATAAGCTTGTAGAGGCATTACACTTTTGAGGTCTTGGGTAAATATTTTGTGCCGAGTAGCTCATTTTGTTTTTCGAGGAAGGCAAAGTGCCGTGCCCCATGTAAGGAAAACTGTAACTGGCCATGCCCATGCGGTGTTTATAGTGGGCTTCAGTTTACCAGTAACTTCTTTCAGCCCGCTCCATTTAAGAGCTTGGGCCTGCGTAATTAAATCAAAGTTAAGCAATATTTGATATATATCCGGTCTGAGATACGCGACTAGGGCAAAAGATAATGCAAATCCTAAAGCTAACCCCTTTACCTGAACCTTAGGAGTGAAGATGGCCGCCAAAAACATCCCTAGCATGGGGCCGGTCGTGTAGGAGACCATACCGAAGGCAAGGACGACAACATTCACTTTCCCGCGTAGTGAATCAAGCTCAATGGCAAAGGCTGAAAGTGTAACACCCCAAAACACGACTAACAGGCGCGAGTAAACCAATTCTTTTGATATTTTTGCTTGGCTGGCATCCTTTTTACTGAATAGGGATATTGTAGTTTGCGAAAGGGCGGCAAGTATTGAATCAAGGCTTGATATGGCGGCTGCAAAAATA
>JABGWU010000016.1 GCA_018645475.1 Opitutia bacterium | reverse complement strand
AGGAACCGTAATATTCTTTCAAGAAGAGCTCAAGGTTTCTTCCTCGAGCACCTCTGCCGCTTCTGTGACCACTTAATGCCCCTGCTTCTATTATCAGAAAGCTAGGCACAGCAATCACCCTTGTTACTTGTGAAATAGAAGCTACTTGCAATCGCAGCAATTGGTTTGATCGAGCCCCTCAACATCGAGATGAATGGCACCGGGAGCAAACTGCTGACCACCCATTGCGTCACGATCACCCGCCACGGAAATCGCAAATGGGGTTTCCCTGGCAATTTTCTTGAACCTCGAGAAGAGTCTTCGTACGAACGATTCGAAGAACTTCGGTTGCGTTTAGTTGAGAATGGAGATCGTTTGAAATCGGATTCATCGGAACAAGCGAACTATGGCAAAGAGGATTCATGGAACGAGGTTAATTTTAGTGATGATTCTCCCCCAAGAGCTAATTCAATTAGGCAGCGCCAAAATATCGTAATGGTTTTGAATCGAAATTTTTTCACTAGTCAACTTCTCGCCTTTTCCAAGTGGTTCGGAATCTATTATGTATACGGAGTAATTGGCCTTTTCGAAAAAACGTAACAAATCCAGTCGGTATTCACTTGAGGTTTTTTTGAAGACCTCGGCCTTGATGACAGGCCTATATTCAAGGATGATTCTCTCTATGGACAATAAGACATAAAGGTCATAGCCTTCTGCATCAATCTTCAAAAAACTGAGACGAGGGAGAAAGGATTCGAAGTCGGACCTCAGCTCCTTTTCTAGATCAATCGAAAAAACCCTTTGCCTGAAGGCATGACCGTGAACGAGAAAAGGCATGTTCTCATGTCGACCGCCATTGCAAAAGCCCGAGTCAGAATATTCGAATTCCATGAACCCCTCCTCTTTGCCAGCCGCAGCCATAAGCGGGAAAATGTTCGTCAGGCGGGGATTTGCACGAGCCGTTTTCTGCAAGACATGATATACATACGGGTTCGGCTCCAAGGCCAAAACGCATCCCGATTTACCTGCAGCCAAAGCCATGGGCAAGGTGGTGTCTCCACTATGAGCACCTATGTCGATGCAGAAGTCACCCTCAGCAACATAGGCTTGGTAGCCCTCCACCAGCTGGGAGGTTATTGCTTTTCTTGATTCTGCAGGATGGTTCCACTGGGCATACCTTACTACACCAAAATGCTCCAAGTCGAATTCCACCAGTTCGTAGGAATGATTTTTGGGCTTTCCCTTGAAGCCGAAGAATTCAAATATGTTTCTTATTTTCACATGCAAAATGATCTATTTATTCACTACGTCTTAAATTTTTTTTACATGCGAGTAAAAAAGGGATTGTGCTCGATTACGCTAATCTGAGTGTGCAGAAAGGACTGTTGTCTTGGCCATATCAGATAGGATTCAATTGAAAAGAATCTCGATCTCAAAAGGCCAAAATACTTCCTGTATCCTTGATCTTAGGATCAGAACTAACCTAGTTCCGATAACAATTCAGATCGGTTCGCACTTTTTTTCAAGAAAAGTGTTAGGTTTTTTAGAAAAAGATTTTCTGACTTGTTATTTGCGAAACCCAACCCAAGTCTCTACACAGTTTTTCGGTTGCACTTCTCATTTGTTTTAAAGGTAACTATCTGTTTGATTGGTTGCCAACGCAATCGGTTGGGATCACCTCCAAGCATGACAAGAATCCGTTCCCTTGCAACAAAGTAACGCCCGGATTTCTCGGTTAGGTCTGATTCCTAATACAGTTCGACCGCTCGAATCCGAATTTAACAAGAATGATATTCCGAATCTTTCGCTGATAAGTCGGTATATCCTGAATTCATGCAATAAATGTATTTTCTTCCAGAAAATTCATTTTGACTCGTTCGTTGTGAAGCTGATTTTAATATATCTTAAAATGAAAAAAAAGTAGCTGGTTTCAGTAACTTTGACCGTCTTGAGAATTTCACAAAACAGAAGGGAAATATCGAATAAGGGTTGGGATTTAATTACACTTAGTTTTATTACAGGATAAGCATTTACAGGTTAGAGATTACTTCATTGCAAAAGGATAATAAAAAAGAGAACCCCTATGTTTCAATTCAATATTGCAGTAATGTCTTTCCCGTCAATAAAAAATTTATATTGATAATCAGATAGAATACTTAACAGATCGGATAATTTTTTTTTGGTTATATGTGCTGCTTCAAATCTAATGATGCTAGGACGGTTGCTTTTGAAGTTTATAGATTTAATTATTGAAAAATCATGACCTT
>JABGWU010000157.1 GCA_018645475.1 Opitutia bacterium | reverse complement strand
TATAGCTTATGATAATTATGTATATAAATTATTTTTGGTAGGAATTTCCATGTCAATTCTGGCGAATAATCTAAAAACGATTCGCAAGGAACTGGGTTGTACCCAGTCCGTCATGTCGGAAATTCTGAAAGTAGGTTTCCGTACTTTTGTTCGCTATGAAGCGGGGGCTAGGGATGTCCCTGTCTCAGTGTTGGTCAAGATTGCTCGATTGGGTAATATCTCCTTGGATCAATTATTGACTTCAGGAATCGATAAGAATGACATTGCACCTCTGCAAAAAGTTAACAAAAGCTTGTCATCCACAAAAGTGAGTGTGGTCAATTTCAAGGAGGGATCGGTGATTTTTAATAACCCTTCCCGTCAAGAATTTATTACCTTGAATGAGGATGAAAGAAAGATGCTGACACTCTTTAGAAAAATGGGTTCCCAATTGCAAAAAGATTGTCTTACTTCATTAGGAAAAATTGCAGAATCCGGTAAATCTACGTATAAATTGCTTGATAAAGGAGGGAAGGAACAATATGCCAGAAAGGAAAAAGAGGAGGGTATTGAAAAATCTCCCAAAATTTCTGCACTCCAACCAAAAGTCAAACTGAAAGGCGGTAGAAAGACGCTGGATTAAAAAGCTTTGTAAGAAAAGATATACAATCTTAAAATGCTAATCCAGAGCATTAATAAAATCAAGGTGAGATAATATTAAGTGAAATTTACCGGTGTCAGAAAGTCATGGCACGGTGTCGCCGGGTTGATTGTTCTTTCTGCCTTCCTATCCCTTGAGTTTTATACCAACCTGTTTGAAAAAAGTGTCGGTTATTACTTAAAGTGGGAAAATCACAAAAGGCCCCAACTAGGTAGAATGTGGGACCGCGACCGGCAATCCCTGATAGCAGAAGCCAAGATAAAGTCCATTCGATCCTCGCTGGATCTTCAGGAAGAAACAGCTTTGGGAATTTCTTCTTTCAAACATTTGTTTGAAGGAATATCTCCGGGGTTTCCCCTTATCGTTTCTCGGGAAAAGTTTCTCCAGCTCTATTATGATTTCCCAGGGCAATGGTCCGAGCAGATTATTTCCTCCTATGATTTGATTGATTTAGACTCGAAGAAAATTTGGGACCGGGTTTTTCTTAAACGATTTGGTCCATGGATTACCATACAGTTCATTGATCGCCAGAATATTCCTATTCATGAATTGTTTTTATCTGTAGACACGTTGTTTGAGGTGCAGGCAACGCGGACTGTTAAACGGGGAACCTTGGAAGATTCGAGGTTTACTGCAAACCGTATTTTCCTGATTTCAGAGTTTTTACCAGTTTTGAAATCTCTGGACTCAATCACTCAAAAAGCGGTTTTCCCGGATCCACGCTGGTTTTTGGGTAAGAATTATCATATTACCCGAGTTGGTATTTCAGATTTTTTAGCTGGAGACCTTGCCCAGCACCTGCTGTTTGGGGTTGAGTACGATACCGAATATTACACGGGGGTTCTTCTGATCCCCGTTCCTATTGAATTGGCCGATAATATGATGTCGCAAATTGAAAAAGCTGATCTTTCTGATCTAGTCGCTACACCTCCTTCCCTAGGAGAGAGTCCTTGATCGGCCGCTCACTACATGTACTGAATCTGATTCTGCTAACTTCAATTCTTTTTGTGGTTCTGTTTGTGGCTGGCCTGTATTTTTGGTTAAATCGGGAACTGCCCCAGCTTCCAAAAAACCTGCAACATATCAATTTGAGCCTTCCGACAGAAATTTATTCTTCGGATGGTGAGCGTATTAAAATTCTCGGGGAGAGGCACCCCATCGCCCTTGAGGATATTGCACCTTATTTCACTAAAGCCATTATTGTAGTTGAAGACTCCCGATTTTACCGCCATAGCGGAATAGACCATAAGGGATTAGTGCGCGCGCTATGGACCAATCTGCGTCAAAAAAGAATTGCCCAGGGTGGAAGCACGATCACCCAGCAACTTTCTAAAAACTTGTTTTTTTCATTCGAGAGAAACTGGGTTCGTAAAATAAAGGAGCTTTTGATAGCTTTCCAACTGGAGGCTTCTTTCAGTAAAGGACAGATTCTTCAGGCCTATTGCAATCAGATCTATTTTGGAAGTGGTGCTTACGGTGTTGAAGAGGCAGCGCAAGTATATTTTAGAAAACGCGCTAAGGACCTCACATTATACCAAGCGGCTCTGCTTGCGGGTCTCCCCAACTCACCCAACAATGCTAATCCGTTCGCGCATTATGAAAGGGCGATGCAAAGAACGAAGTATGTATTGAAC
>JABGWU010000156.1 GCA_018645475.1 Opitutia bacterium | reverse complement strand
GGGCGAATATGCCCCTGCCCATGGGACCCAATTTCATGACCTAATCGTAAAATTTCCTGAAGCTTCGTTTTTATTTTAGGGATTATTTCTCCCAGCACAAAAAAGGATGAAGGAACCTGGTGGTCTTCTATGATTTTTAAATATCCATCCAGGCCGTCCAGCATTGAATAGGTCCGGTCACACTTTTTTCTGGCAAAATAATCCACATGATACCAATCTTCAATGTCTAGAGATAAAATTGCGTATTTCATGATTCTTCGGCCTATAAATTAATTTTTACAAAATATTCGCGGTCATTATCTAATATCTGATAATTCTTAAAGCCACAAGATCGAAGCATATTATCTAATGCTTCTTTAGAATGATAATACAAGGGGCAACCTTTTAAAAAGTATCGGATCTTTCTTATAGAATTAAGAAAACCTTCTGATTTGGGAAAAGACCCCAGAATCATTTTATTAGTTTCATTTTTTGCTTTATTCAAAAGCCGGGCCGGGTCTTCTATATAATCAAAGACTCCCATCAAAACAGCTGCGTCAAATTTTTCGTTGAATGGATGTTCAAAATAGTTGTCACATATGAATTTGGTATTTCCAGTAGGGAACTCTTGCTGGCAAGTTTGTTCGGCCAGTTTTATCATCTCTTCTGCCATATCAATGCCGGTTACGGATTTATCTATTTTCAAGAACTGGACTGCGTATCTCCCGGAACCACAACCAATATCCAGTACTGATTGAACTTCTTTAGTATCAATACTATTTAAAGTTTTTTCAAAACGGAGATACATACTTTTTCGAAATTTAGTGTCTATCCAGCGATCAAAAGTTGTTTTTCTTTCGGAAGGCTCATAAATTGCATCAAATTTTTTTGCGTAGGAGTCAAATGTAGATTTTACTTTTTCGGAATCAGAGATTTGATCACTCATAATTATTAGTTCTATTTAGTGTGGAAAATTTTAAAATGGAAATTACATATAATATTTAATGATTGTTAGCTTCCAGCCAAGCTTGAAACATTAAAACATTCCATAAATTGAAATGCCAGTGGCGTTTTCCTTTGAGATGCTCCTCCCACTTTTCTCGAATGATAGTGGGTTGAAAAAACCCTCCCTCTCGTAGCTTTTTTTCGCTTAAAAGATTCTCTGCCCAGTCTTTAAGAGGGCCGCGTAACCACGAAGCCAGAGGAATTCCGAAACCCATTTTGGGGCGATCAACAAGGTCCTTTGGAACATATTGATAAAGTACTTGTCATAATAGCCATTTGCCAGATCCATTTTTGATTTTCATTGACTGGGGAATTTTCCAGGCCCATTCGACTAAACGGTGATCCAGAAATGGTATTCGAGCTTCCAGGCTTACTCCCATACTTGCGCGGTCTACTTTAACTAGAATGTCATCGGGGAGATAGGAGACGGTATCTAAATACATCATCCTTTGGACAAAGCTCTGAAGTTCAGGCCATTTTTCTCGCTCAGTAACAATTGTTTTGGTTTCTCTTCCCTTGATAAGCAATTGCTCTGGATGCGTCCATTGGCTAGTGAGACGATAATACAAGGAATCAGGATCAGGCATTTCCATTACGTCAGCCAATTTTTGGAATTTGTCACCAAAGGTGCCCAGCATTCCATACTCTTTAAACAGTGGAGCGAGAAGACTGGCAAAATGATCCCACTGACCCGGCGACGGGATTCTTAAGGTATTTGCGGCCATTTTTCTTAAAAGTAAAGGAATCCAGCTAATTTTTTTCCAAATATCTGGAGCCCAAAAATACCGATTGTAACCCCCGAATAACTCATCTCCTCCATCACCGGAAAGACAAACGGTGACATGTTGCCGAGCCATCTGTGAAACAAGAAACGTAGGAATTTGCGAGGAGTCAGCAAACGGTTCGGAGTACAAGGTATGCAAACGGGGTATTACATCTAAAGCTTCCTCTGGGGTCACATAAAGTTCGGTATGATCTGTTCCCAGATGCCTGGCAACACGTGCGGCAAACTCCGCTTCATTAAAGCCTGTTTCATGCATTCCTATTGAAAAAGTCTTAACGGGTCTATTGCTTTCAGCTTGCATCAGGGCGACAATAGTTGAAGAGTCTATACCGCCTGATAGAAAAGCTCCTAAAGGTACATCTGAAACCATGCGCTTGCGAATGGAATCTCGTAAAAGCGTATCTAATTGGGACACGGCCTCGGTTTCTGAACCTATGAAAGAATTTTGCAAACCTAGTTCTGCAGCATTCTTTGCTGACCAATAGCTTACTGGTC
>JABGWU010000155.1 GCA_018645475.1 Opitutia bacterium | reverse complement strand
CGTTTACAAAAACATAAATCTCAATGGGTAAACCTTTATCAGTGGGTGCAAGTTGTCGGACAAGAAAAGTCATTCCTTCTTTATGAATTGCCGGGTTTGCCCTTAAATATTCAAGACAGTAGGCACGAAATGAACCGGCATTGGTAAGGTTTCGGCCGTTTAATAACGGTGCAACCAATCCTTTCTTCTCCACAGCCAATCCTTTCTCCCCGATATCGGAACGTTTTCCTTTAAAGTACCCTTTAAGAAGTTCAATCTTTTCCAATTCCTCGATCTCACTTTCCTTAAGAAAACGTAGACTGGACAAGTCGAGGTGTATCGAACGTTTTATTCGACGGCCACCCGATTCACTCATACCACGCCAATTTTTAAAAGCATCACTTACCAATGCATGAGCGGGTATTGTACTAACTGTCTTGTCCCAGTTCTGTACCTTGACCGTTGTTAAAGACACATCAATCACATCTCCATCGGCACCGTATTTTGGCATTTCAATCCAGTCTCCTTTACGAACCATGTTATTTGTAGTCAATTGTACGCCTGCAACCAAGCCAAGAATGACATCTTTAAAGACAAGTAAAAGAACCGCAGTAAGGGCACCTAATCCGGAAAAGAAATAGAGCGGTGACTTATCGAGCAATATAGACAGAATGAATATGATTCCCGTTCCATTGATTAAAATCTTAATTGCCTGACAAATTCCCTTCAAAGGGAGTTTCGAGGAAATTTTACTATTTTCAGATAATTTATAAACTGCGTTAATCAAGGAATCGATTACCGAAAGGGCAATTACGACCAGATAAAGATTAACAGCTATTTCTACCATTTCACTTAGGAAAGAATAACTAAGAAAAACGATGCCAGATAATGAACTAATTACGAATGCCGGTGCCAAATGGGATAATCGATGGAAAAACTTCTGCTCAATTAAAAGTTTACCAATCGAAGTTTTTGATTTCTTAATGACCGACCTGACCAGTCCGAGCACAAATCGCTTTACAATGAAATTAGCAATCCACCCGACTCCGATAATTACCAGGAGTGCAATCAGAGCGTATAAATATCCGGCATTTATTTCACTGATACCGATATTTTGAGAAAGAATGTTTATAAATTGGTCTTCTATTTTGTTAATCAAATCCATAAATAACAGGAAAACAGATGCCCTCTAGGTTACAATCAAAAACAGGTCATCCTCTTAAACTCTTTTCTATTTAAATTCTCAGATGGTGAGAAATCGTTCGAAAAAAATCGTAATCCATCACCTTTATCGTTGTTTTCAAATCAAAAAACCTACTTTTTAATTACATGCAAAAAAAAACCTTTTCATTACTACTCTTACCCATAACAGTTCTTTTATCAGACTTTTCTTGGGCAAAGTCCAAAATTGTTCTTATTGCCGGTAAGGACAGTCATGGAACAAGTGCCCACAACTGGGGTGATGGAGTGGATTTACTTTCCGATGCCTTAGTCAAGCAGTCCGGACTCGATATCCAGACTGCTATTCACAAAGGTGGTTGGCCCACAAATTCTTCCATTTTTAATAACGCAGCCACTGTGGTCATTTTATCGGACGGCGGAGGAAGACATCCTATCAATAAAAGCCTTGTGGAGTTTAATGCTTTGGCTGAGAAAGGAGTGGGCTTGGTCTGCGTACACTACGCAGTAGAGGTCCCTAAGGGAGCTCCGGGTGACATGATGAAGAAATGGCTCGGTGGGTATTTTGAGGTCTTTTGGTCGGTCAATCCACACTGGACAGCGGATTTCAAAACTCTTCCTAAGCACCCGATAACTCGTGGAGTAAAACCCTTCAGTCTTAAGGATGAATGGTACTATCATATGAAATTTCGCGACAATATGGAAGGCGTCACTCCCATTCTGAGTGCCCTACCTCCAGCAGATACGCTCAAGAGAGGAGATGGTCCACACAGTAATAACCCACATGTAAGAAAATCTGTACTCGAAAGAAAAGAGAAGCAGCATGTCGGATGGGCTTCAGAAGGACCAAATGGTCAACGAGGTTTTGGGATCACTGGTGCACATCACCATAAATCTTGGGATAATGATGATTTTCGTACCTGTGTTCTTAATGCGATTGTTTGGACAGCAAAAATGGAAGTTCCCAAAAATGGGGTAAAATCAACCTCCAACCCTACAAAAATTGTACAAGGAAAGCCTAAAATCTCTACAGTAAAACCTGTGGACGCGAAGAATGCTCTTTTTGCCAGTAAACTCATTACGACTAAAACCAAGGGACATGCAGTGGAAGTGAAGGCAAAAATTAAAGGGATTCAAAATTTATATCTAACTGTATCCGATGGATCAAATTCGTATTCATGCGACTGGGCGGACTGGGCTCTCCCTCGCTTGATCGATGCTACTGGTAATACAACAAGACTCACTGATCTTAAATGGAAATACGCAAAATCGGGTTGGGGAAAAGTGCAGATTAACAAAAATTGTGGAGGGCGCCCCTTAAGAATTAATGGAAAGAATATTGCATATGGTATAGGAACTCATGCGAACAGTGTGATTCAATATGAACTACCCAAAGATCATAAGTTCGTTGAATTTCGATGCCTTGCTGGAATTGATAATGGAGGGAGCGATCAGAAAAATGGTTCAGAAAGTAGTGTTCAATTTTTTGTATCGGACAAGCCCATTGACTTGCCCAAGCTCGCCCATGCTCAACAAAACCTTCCTGATTTGGATCACTATCCACCGGACCAATTAATCCTGCCAAAAGGTCTTGAAGTAAAACTTTGGGCAAAGTCTCCTCTGTTCTTTAATCCCACCAATATGGATATTGATGATAAAGGAAGAATTTGGGTGGCTGAAGGAAGAAACTATCGTGGCAAGCGCACGCAACCAAACGGTGACCGGATCGTGGTGGTGGAAGATAAAGATGGAAATGGTGTTGCAGACAGCTCGCATGTTTTCGTTCAAGAAAAATCATTTATTTCCCCCCTGGGGATTGCAGTGGTGGGTAATAAAATCATTGTTTCCCAGCCACCGGATCTTATTGTTTATACTGATGTTGATCGAAATGCGCGATTCGATGAAAAAGTCGACAAACGCGAGGTTTTGCTTACAGGGTTTAGCGGTGCAAATCATGACCATAGTTTGCATTCAGTAACAGTTGGTCCCAACGGACAATATTATTTCAATCATGGAAATAAAGGCTCCCAGGTAACCGACAAAGATGGATGGCAACTCAACGCGGGAAGTTTTTATTCCATGAAAAATATATCCGGAAAACCCAGTTCAGATGGGCAGGTTTATAACGGCGGAGTAGCCTTGCGGGTAAACCAAGACGGAACTGGAATGCGACCGATTGGTCATAACTTTCGAAACTCCTATGAACAGGCAATTAGTTCATTGGGAGATGTTTTTCAAAATGACAATGATGATCCGCCAGCAAGTCGAACGGCTTGGTTGATGGAATACGGGAATATGGGCTTCACCTCAAAAGATGGTCTGAGAAAATGGAGTAGCGATAAGATGCCCGGCCAAACCACTCAAGTGGCAGAATGGCGACAGGAAGACCCGGGTGTTGTACCGGCCGGCGATGTGTACGGCGGTGGATCCCCCACTGGTATCGCTTTTTATGAAAACGGAATCATGGAAGATCAATTCGGTGGTTATGTGATCAGTTGTGAACCTGCCCGCAATGTTCTTTTTGGGTACCATCCAAAAACTGAAGGTGCAGGTATTACCCTCCCCCAACGGGATATTTTCCTGACCAGTAATCCGAAGAAAAATTTTGCCGGTGCAGATTTTGCCAGTGCTGGACGAATCAAGGGCATAATAAATTTATTCCGTCCAAGTGATGTATGCATTGGCCCGGATGGAGCCATTTATGTTGCTGACTGGTTTGATGCTCGGGTCGGCGGACACGGAACACGAGATATTGGACAAACAGGTGCCATTTATCGAATTGCCCCCAAGGGAGCCAAGCTATCCATTCCCAGTTTTAATATAAACACAATTGCCGGACAGATTAAGGCTCTTCAAAACCCGTCTCCAAATGTTCGTGAAATTGGACGGGCAAGACTAGAAAAAGAGGGGAGGAAAGCAATACCCGCTGTTCGCAAACTCCTCGATCATTCGAATGAATTCATTCAGGGGCGCGCAATTTGGTTGTTGGCCAAGCTCGGACCTGAAGGCCTAAAAATTGTCGAATCTCAACTCGACAATCAAAATCCAAAAATTAGAATTTGTGCATTTCGTGCCCTTCGTCATGAAAATTACCGCATGCTCGAACATGCAGGAAAACTGGCCAAAGATTCTTCGCCTCTTGTACGTCGAGAAGTGGCTTTAGCCATGCGATATGTGCCCTTTGAAAATGCACGGGATATCCTAATCGAAATTGCCAAGAGGTATGATGGTCAGGATCGTTACTATGTTGAAGCTTTTGGTATCGGGTGCACAGATAAAGAGGAAAAAATTTACTCTGAATTAAAGGCAAGCATCGGCCCGAAAAATTATGATCCAAAGTATGCGGGTTTGGTTTGGCGACTCCATACGGTATCCGCCATACCCGAAATCAAATCATGGGCACTCGATGAGAAACTGGATAATAATATTAGCAGATCGATGTTGTTTTCTTTAAGCCTGATCGAAGCTCCACAAGCAGCAAAGGCCATGGTCAGCATAGCCAAAAATGCAAAAAATGAAACCTCTTCTCTCGCTAAAGCTTTTATAGAAAAACGCGATCAGGGTATTTGGAATAAATATAAAGCCAAGGATTTACTTAGCGGTAAAAGTTCTTCTGAAACTGTTTATGTTGACCGTATTGCACCCACTTCATTTGGATCTGAAACTAAACTTCCAAAAGCTAAAGAGATCCTTGCCCTCAAGGGTGACCCCAGTAATGGAAAGCAACAGATTGGGCGTTGTTATGTGTGCCATAAAGTCGGTGCTGTAGGGGTTGAGTTTGGGCCATCATTAGCCGGATGGGGGGGCGGGCAAAACCGAGAAACGATTCTCAAGGCTATCACAGAACCTTCTGCCGACCTGGCTCATGGTTATGAAGGTACCGAGTTATTGGTCAAGGGGGATAAGCGAATCCAAGGATTCATTCAGGCGGAAGGTGATCCATTAGTCATTCGAGTATTTGGGGGTGAGGATTTGGTCATTGCAAAATCGGATATTAAATCCCGTAAAAAAATGAGTTCTTCTCTTATGGCTCCCGCATCCAGCCTTGGATTAAATGCCCAGCAACTACGGGATATCGTGGAATATCTGAAGTTGAACTGATACCTTTTAGGTGCCCGTTGATGAAATGACAGAATTCAGTTGCCCCCTTGAAAGTACTTATACTGAACTACCCGAGGTCTTTTTCTCCAAGCTATCACCTACTCCAGTCAGCCAACCGAAGATCATTATCTTCAATCAAAAACTTGCTGATAAGATCGGACTGAACCTATCAGATTTAAGCACGAACGAACGAACTGCATTTCTTTCCGGAAACCTCATACCCAAAGGCATCAAACCTTTTGCCCAGGCCTATGCGGGTCATCAGTTTGAGAATTTCACCATGCTGGGTGACGGACGGGCCCTTGTCATGGGCGAACACGTCACCCCAACCGGTCAACGCCTTGACCTCCAATTCAAGGGCTCGGGAAGAACCCCCTATTCCCGCGGAGGAGACGGACGAGCCGCCCTCGGGCCGATGCTTCGGGAATACGTCATCAGCGAAGCCATGCATGCCCTTGGTGTCCCCACCACGCGCAGCCTAGCGGTCGTAACCACAGGAGAAACGGTCTACCGGGAAAACGAATTTCCCGGCGCAATCCTGACCCGCATCGCCGGCTCGCATATCCGGGTGGGCACATTCGAGTATGCATCCCTCCATGAGGACAAGGCAATCACCCAGGCTCTTCTCGACTACCTCATCGACCGGCATTTCCCCGCGATCAAGGAAAAGGACAACCAAGCCCTCGCCCTGCTCAAGGCGGCCATCGAGCAACAGGCCGACCTGATCACCCATTGGATGAGAGTAGGCTTTATACACGGAGTCATGAACACTGATAATATGGCCCTATCCGGAGAAACTATTGATTACGGCCCCTGCGCTTTCATGGACGTCTTCGCCCCCGACACGGTCTTTAGTTCGATCGATCACAAGGGACGCTATGCTTATGCCAATCAACCCTACATCGCACAATGGAACTTGGCTCGTCTCGCCGAAAGTTTGCTGCCGCTGATGGATGGACATAGAGAAGAGATGGTCGAAAAGGCTGAGGATTTATTGAATTCGTTTGAGCAGGTTTATAAGAATAAGTGGCTCTCTATGATGGGTTCCAAGCTCGGACTTGCGGGGATAGGCAATAAAGATGAAAAACTAATCACTGACCTGCTCGATTGGATACATCAAAATTCAGCTGACTTTACCAATACCTTCCGGGATTTACGTAAAGAAAAACTTCCCCATGAGGAACTTTATAACTCCGAAAACTTCAAAAACTGGCATACCCGTTGGCAGGATCGTATTGAAAAAGAGGAACAAGGCTTGGAAACATCCTTCGCTTTGATGCGGTCCGTCAATCCAGTAGTCATTCCCCGCAACCATAAAGTCGAGGAAGCCCTGCAAGCTGGAGAAGAAGGCGACATTACCCCCTTTCATAACCTCATAAGTGCACTCGACAAGCCATATGAAGACGGAGATCATCTTTTACCTTACCAAGCACCTCCACAACCCGGAGAGAAAGTACTGCAAACTTTTTGCGGGACCTGAAAAGATTTTTGAAATGTGAACCGATTCCGCAGTCTAAAGATTTAATTAATAATGGTTATTTCTTGTTGATTGCACACAAATTTATTTACCCATGAAAGTATCCATTCAAGCTATTGGCAGACTAAAAAATGTATTGTAACCCCGGCTACTTCAAGAAAGACATCAAGAATAAGAATTTTATGTAAGGTATAATATTAGGACTAAAATTACACATTAATTTTAAGTCCATTTTAGCTATTCTATGTAAAAAAATTTTCCTTTTCAAACAGTGGGTACTTGACCAATAAAACAGTCAATGTAATTTCAAAATAATGAAATTATCTATTTTATTTAGTATATTTTTGACATTATTTCTAAGTGCGGAAAAGAAACCAAATATTCTTTTCATCTTTACCGATGATCATGCCTATCAGGCGGTGGGTGCCTACAACTCATGGCTCAAAGAACACTGCCCTACCCCGAATATCGATTCCCTTGCCCGAGACGGTATGCTTTTTGAACAGTGCTATGTTACCAATTCCATTTGCGGACCGATGCGGGCGGCCATTCAAACCGGGAAATATTCCCACACCAATGGATTTTTGGTAAACGGAAATAAGTTCGACGGTACCCAGCAAACCTTTCCGAAACTCCTGCGTAAAGCGGGCTACACCACCGCGGTGGTGGGCAAATGGCATCTAGGCACACATATGTCACCACAGGGCTATGACTATTCTGAAGTACTTATCGGACAAGGCCCCTACTACAACCCGCCGATGCGATTGGATAAAGACGGGGATGGCAAACATGATGAAGTAATCAAACATGTCGGATATACTACAGATATAATCACTGACCTTGCCCTCGATTGGATGAAAAGCAAACGGGACAAAGACAAGCCATTCATGCTGATGTACCAGCACAAGGCACCGCACCGAAATTGGCAACCGGGTCCCAAGTACCTTAATAAGTATGATGATGTAACCCTACCCGAACCTGATACCCTTTTTGATGATTATAAGGGACGCACCCTTGCCGCCTATCAGCAGGATATGACGATTGCCGAGACTATGAACCGTGGAGACTTAAAACTGGACGCTCCCGGAAACCTAACCCCAGAACAAAGAAAAGTTTGGGATGCCGCTTACAACCCAAAGAACGAAGCACTAAAAAAAGCCAACTTACAGGGAAAAGACTTGGTTCGTTGGAAATACCAAAGATACGTAAAAGACTATCTACGCTGTATCGCCTCGGTCGATGATGGAGTTGGGCGCATGCTCGGCTACCTCAAGGAAGCCGGACTGGAAAAAGACACCATAGTAATTTACTGTTCCGACCAAGGCTTCTATTTGGGCGAACATGGATGGTTTGACAAGCGTTGGATGTATGAGGAATCTTTACGTACTCCGATGCTCGTACGTTGGCCTGGAGTGATCAAGGCTGGCAGCCGAAATGGGGATATCGTATCTCCGGTTGATTTTGCCGGAACCTTCTGCGAAGTGGCAGGTATAGATTCACCCACCGATCTGCATGGTCGTTCCATGGTCTCCCTGCTCAAAGGAAAGACCCCAAAAGACTGGCGAAAAAGTTTTTATTATCATTACTATGAATATCCTGGATACCATTGGGTTCG
>JABGWU010000154.1 GCA_018645475.1 Opitutia bacterium | reverse complement strand
TGTGGCATCGAGGGGGTTAGATATATCGAATGTAACTCATGTTATAAATTACGATGTCCCACAACATTCTGAGGATTATGTTCATCGAATTGGAAGAACTGGACGAGCAAAAACAGAGGGCGAAGCCTTCACTCTTTGCAAGCCTGAAGAATTACCAATGGTAGAATCGATTGAAAAGTTACTGGGCAATCCATTACCCAGAAAGTTTGTTGATGATTTCGCTTACAGGGAAGCACCTGAAAGCTTAGTTCCGACCGGAGCAGTAGTTTCCAAGAAAAGAAATCGAGGTTTTGGAAAGCAAGTTTCTTTTGGTTCTAGAAGAAGGCGATAGAATTATATTCTATGAATATTGCTAACAGCAAAGTATCAGAAGAATTTGACACGGATCACCTAAACCCGGAGCAAAAAATAATTTGTTGTGGGGGTGGAACAGAGAGGGCGTTCACAGGAAAATATTGGGATTGTAAAGAAGCAGGAATATACGAATGTGCAGTATGTAAACTAGCACTTTTTTCCTCCAAAACTAAATATGATTCTGGTTCTGGATGGCCAAGTTTCTATGATCCCATTGATCCCAAGGCCATAACCATAATAGAAGATCGAAGCCATGGAATGGTCAGAGAAGAAACTATCTGTTCGAAATGTAGTTCTCACTTAGGTCATCGCTTTCCAGATGGTCCCGCACCAACGGGTTTAAGATATTGTATAAATTCTGCTTCCTTAAAATTAACTGACGTTATTTAACATTTTCAAAACTTTTTACTTTAACCGCTTAGGCGGTTTTTTTGTGTCTAAATGAAAATGCCAAAGCAAAATCAATTTGCCTTTTCCTCTGGTTCTGTGTTCGTAAGATCAAAAACAGGGTTAGATGACAATTTTGTCTCTTCGGTCCAATCTACAACCGTTCTTACAGGTATTGTAACCACACGGGTGCAGGAAAAAGAAAAGATTATTATAAGAGATAATATTGTTAAAACGAACTTGCTCACAATCCTTTAACATAGTAAACCCCTCCGATTCGCAACTAAGAATTTGATTTAATGTAACGAGAATCAGGATGTTGCCAAAACTTCATATATAAAAATCAAAAAGTAAAATGTCTCCAATACTCTTATTACTTCCAATAATCGCTGCATTAATCGGATGGTTTACTAATTATCTAGCTGTTAAAATGCTGTTTCACCCAAGATTACCAGTCAAAATTCTTGGGGTTTCAATCCAAGGAGTTTTTCCTAAAAGACAAAAACAATTAGCCGATAAACTGGGTTCGCTTGTAGCAGATGAATTATTCTCGATAAAAGATGTCGCAGAAAAGTTAAAAGAGCTTGCGACAAGCCAAGAATCTATGGAACTAGTGGGTAAAAGGATTGAGAAAACAATAAGAGAAAAATTAGTTAAAAGCTTTCCAATGCTAACTATGTTTCTAACAGATGAAATGGTAGAGAAAGTTACTAATCTTTTCAAATCTGAGCTTCAAGATTTCCTCGGTGAATCAGCCCAAGACTTGGCTAAAAAACTTGAAGACAGTCTTGATGTTAAGGAATTAGTCCGCGATAAAGTGGAAGCCTTTTCTTCTGATAAATTAGAACACATACTTTTTTCAATTATGAGTAAAGAATTTCGGTTCATTGAATTGATTGGTGCAATATTGGGCTTTTTTATTGGTTGTGTTCAAGGTGCACTGACAATGATTTCGTGAATTCAGTTCAAGATTTGAATACGCAATTACTTCTTGCCCTTGATTAACGATACCTTCTTGATCGGATATGCTTTGATGAATGTTGTATTAGCAAATTTAAATTGGAACAATTGGAAAGAAATATGGAAAGATCCTTCCATTCAATTACAATTCAGTATTTTAATTGGTCTAATCTTTTTTGTTTTTGCTCTTACAAAGATAACCAAGCCACTATTTATTTCCCTCTCAGGAGATAATGAAAATAATGCATTAAAAAAATTAGTCTGGAATAATATATCCAGAATGGTTGCCCCCCTTTATTTGCTGACTTCCTGTCTACTTGCAGTTGCGGTAGTGGAAAGATTTGCAATTTCATCACAGGAATTAATACGTCCCTTCACCAGTGCAGCTGGGGCATGGGCAGCATACAGATTAATATCAGGTTTTATAAAAAGTAGGGCTTGGCTTCGTTTGGTTGCCATCCTTGCTTTTAGTCTAGCTGCTTTGCACAGTTTTGGATTATTGGAAACAACTATCGAATTGCTCAACTTGCTAGCCTTTAATGTGGGAAACCGAAGGATTTCTATTCTTGATATCATGAATGGGGGAGTCATTTTACTCGTTCTCCTGTGGGTAAGTTCTTTACTTGGATCATCGGGTGAAAAGAAGATTCGAAAGCTTCCACACCTGCCCCCGTCTTTACAAGTTCTACTCGCAAAAATCCTTCGGGTTATTCTAGTTTTTATTAGCTTTGCAATTGCCCTTTCCACGATTGGGCTCGATCTTTCCTCATTCGCGATTCTTGGGGGTGCTATCGGCGTTGGTATTGGATTTGGACTCCAAAAAGTTGTTTCCAACTTGGTTAGTGGATTAATCCTGCTTTTAGATCGCTCAATAAAACCGGGAGATGTTATCGAAATTGAGGGTACTTATGGATGGATCAATTCTTTGCGAGCTAGGTATGCGTCGGTTATTACCCGTGATGGTAAAGAACACCTAATTCCCAATGAAGACTTAATTACAAACCGTGTTATTAATTGGTCTTTTAGCGACCGGAATGTACGCGTTCGCCTGCCTATCGGAATTTCATATGATGCAGATCCACGGGAAGCGATTAAACTATGCCTAGATGCAGCTCGGTCCACAAATAGAGCCCTACAAAACCCAGAACCTAAATGTTTAATGATTGGATTTGGTGATAATTCAATTGATTTAGAGTTACGGTTTTGGATTGATGACCCATCAAATGGAGTTGGAAATGTTAGAAGTGAAGTGATGCTTGCAGTTTGGGATCGATTTAAGGACGCAAATATTGACATTCCATTTCCCCAGCGAGATGTACATATTTCAGGCTTTTCACCCAGTATGCTATCCGAATTAAAAAAAGAAGTAGATACAAGCGATTCTAATCCAAGTTAATTTAACCATCAATGCTTGCCAAACTAGTCTTATCTCGTTTTTATAATTCATTTGCTTAAATTTATGCCTACTACTGAATTCATATCTATTGGCGAGATTATCGCCATGGCACCACCAAGTGGTCAACCCGGCGAAGGAGGCTTGATGAGTTTCCTTCCGATGATTCTTATCTTCGTTGCCTTTTACTTTTTGTTGATTGCCCCTCAACGAAAAAAGCAAAAGAAACATGAGAAGATGATTCAGTCTCTCGAAAAAGGTGCCAAGATTAAAACTGTCGGTGGCATGTTTGGTACCATCACCGGTGTTAAAGATGATTGCTTTGTCATTCGGATTGCTGAAAATGTTAAAGTTGAGATTTCTAAGGAAGCCATTTCAGCCAAAATTGATTAATTTTTCGTTCCGAATGTTCGGACTTTTTTTATAAACCCTGTCCAGTTATGAACAAGACAACCACATGGAAGCTTCTTTTTACCTTCCTCATTATCATAATTAGTTTTTCCCTCATCACCCCTTTTGAAGACCAAGAGTTAGGTGATTATGCACTCGGCCAAGTTAGTTCAGAGGCTAATGCATCCAATCACACGGGGCACGAAAACTTTTCTGAAGTAATTGAAAACTTGCGTAATCAACTTCCAGAAGAGCAACCCATTGATTATGGTTCCCTAAGAGCTTATGGAAAAAGAAACCGATTGGACTATGCTGCCTATTTTAGCCCTCCTGTGGGTGTGCTTAAAACAGTGGGTTCTAGAATTTTACCATTTTGGATCAAACCTGGAATTAGATCAAACCATGTAAAAGACCGGGATAAACGAAATGATTTAGTTTTACGTTCTCTTTTAAAAAACTCCCAAGCTGCAATTAAAAAAGGGCTTGATCTCAGGGGGGGGATCGCATTTACGATGGAAATTACCGATGTAAATGAAAGCGAGATAAATACCTCATCATCAGGTACAAGTGCGATGGATAAGGTTATCGAAATCATGAGCGAACGTCTGAATGCGTTTGGTGTTGCCGAAACTCTAGTTCGCAAAAAAGGAGAGAACGCCATCGAGATTCAAATTCCTGATCGAACCACAAAACAAGATCCGGGAATCATAGAAGAACTACAAAAACCTGCTAAATTAGAATTTCGAATTGTGAATGTAAATTCACAAGCTCCTGTTGCATTACAAGAAGGAGAAGAATGGACTGATGATGAGGGAATTCCCTATGTATCAATGATTAGAAGTGATGCTATTGCCAACGAAAGACCTATTTGGGTACGCCTTTTATGGTCAGCTGACGGGGAAATAATTGAAGAAGCCAATCCGCGACAAGACCAGATGGGAGGATGGGAAGTAGGATTAGACTTTACCCCTGAAGGTGGTAAAATCTTTGCAGACCTGACCGGAGATATCGCCAATCTGAATGACCCAGCAACAGGGGCATTGGGTAGCCTTGCCATTGTGCTCGATGGACAACTGGAAAGTGCACCAACAGTTAAGCAACGAATTGATGGTGGAAGTGCGGTGATAAGCGGTAACTTTAGTTACAGGGAAGCTAAAATGCTTTCGGACATACTAAATAACCCACTAAAAGTTTCATTAAAAATTGGCGAAAAGTATGAAGTTTCCCCTACCCTCGCTGCGGGTGCGCTATCTAGCAGTTTGAACGCTAGTTTATTAGGTGCAATTCTGGTTATCGCGTTCATGATTTTATGGTACAAAGGAGGTGGTATTGTTGCAGTTATTTCCGTTGGTACGAATATCCTTTTGGTTATTGCTGTACTTGCTGGAATTTTTCAGGCAACATTTACACTACCCGGCATGGCGGCTCTGATTTTAACAATTGGTATGGCAGTTGATGCAAATATTCTAATTTTTGAACGAATTAGAGAAGAGCTTAAAGCAGGTAAAAATTCCGAGAATGCCCTTGAAGGTGGTTATGCCAAAGCATTTTCAACAATTATCGATGCAAACTTTACCACTTTAATAACTGCATCTATCCTTATATGGCTAGGCACGGGCCCTGTAAAAGGCTTCGGTATTACTTTAGCAATCGGTATTGTGACCTCAGTTTTCTGTGCATTATTTGTAAGCAGATTACTAATGAATGTTTTATTACAGCTTGGAGTTAAAAACTTGATAAGCCTACAAAAAATCGAAAAAAGTGGTCACCGTACAGAAATTGATTTTCAAAAATATCGAGTTCCCGCATTTTTTGTCTCATGGATAATTGTCATAATAGGGTCACTTTCAGTTTATTCCAATAAGGATAAAATTCTTGGAATCGATTTCAAGGGTGGAGAGGAATTAATTGCTTCTTTTGATCAAGAGTTAGAACCTTCAAAAATTGACGAAGCACTGGAACAAAGTGTTGACCTAGGAGAAGTCCAGCATGTTTACCGATCAGAAATAGGAACTGGAGATAATTCATCTCGCCTCGTCCTCCAAACAGAAAGTGGGAAGTCTAGATCCGTTCTTGATGTCCTTGAAAATGCTTACCCGGATGCAGGTCTTAAAGAAGAAGGGTCTAGTATTATTGGTGCATCTGTGAGTAGTCAGATTAAAGAGGATGCGATATTCTCTGTAGTGATCGCACTCCTTGGTATATTGCTCTATGTGGCGGTAAGGTTTGAGATGGGATATGCGATTGGTGCAGTTGTTGCGACAGTTCATGATGTATTAATGACAATTGGCTTATTTGTTCTCTTGGGCACATTGTCCAATGGAATTCTCTGTTCCGGCCAATTCACAGCACCTATGCTTGCTTCTATTCTAATGATCGTGGGCTACTCGATTAATGATACCATCGTTGTGTTCGACAGGATCCGAGAAGAGCTCGAAATGAATCCAGTCACTAACTTGAAAAAGATTATAATGATTGCAATCAATCGTGTATTATCGAGATCCATTTTAACGAGTTTTACCACACTTTTAGCCGCAGTATCACTTTGGATTTTTGGAGCTGGCGTAATAAACGATTTTGCCTTTGTGTTTGTTATTGGAATCCTAACTGGTACTTTCTCTTCGATATTTATTGCAAGTCCAATATTCTTTCTTTGGCACAAAGGAGACCGTAGACATGTTGAAGAAGGTGAAATTCTACCTAAGTATGATTGGCAAACTTCTTCAGACAAAAAATAAAGCCTTCGAATATTCAATTACATTAATAAAAATTGCTGATGCTTTGGATAGAAGATCAGCATGATATAGATCTCGTTGAGACGTTGAGTCGTGACTCATCAATCACTAAGACCTTATCAAAATTCCTGATTTCTGCTGACATTGAAGATCTGGAAGAGGCAAAGAACTTTTTAAATCCAAAACTTGCTCACTTTGCTGACCCGTTTGATATTCCGGGAATGGTTGATGCAGTTAAAAGAATCTGCAATGCAATTCAAAACAAGGAAAATGTTCTCGTTATTGGAGATTACGATGTAGATGGTATTACTTCTACGGTAATAATCAAAAAGATCCTAATTGCACTTGGTCTCGCACCATTTCATGTTACTCCCAAAAGAAAAACAGAGGGTTATGGTTTAACAAAAAAAGTGCTGAACCGAGGACTTAAACTTGGAAAGATTAACTTGGTTATCGCCTTAGATTGCGGAACCAATTCACATGAAGAAGCTGTCTTTTTAAAAGACCAAAAAATTGATTTAATTATTATCGATCATCATCAATCAAAAGACGGAAAGCCATGTGATGCAATTCAAGTAAATCCACATTTACACGATGATAACGATGAACCTTGGCGATTTTTATGCACTGCTGGACTAGCCTTTAAAACCGTCCATGGAATCCTAAAAAAATTAAGGAAAGCAGGAATAAAAAAAGCATTCGAAATAAACCCTAAGGATTATTTATCACTGGCCGGGTTAGGCACCATTGCAGACTTGGTTCCTTTGCGAAATGAAAATAGAATATTAGCGAGCTTTGGCCTAAAATTGATGCACACTGACCCTGCACCAGGGCTTCATGCACTTTTGAATCAATCAAATATTCCCGTTGATACTGTTGTGGAAAGTGAAGATATTGCCTTCAAACTAGCACCTCGTATCAACGCTTGTGGCCGCTTAGATGATCCAGAAGTTGCCATTTCCCTTTTACTTAACTCTAGCGAATCGGAAAGTAAAAGCCTTGCGAAAAAGATGAATGACTATAACGAGGCAAGGAAAGGTATTGAATCGGATTTGACCAAAGACGCGTTAATACAGGCGGAAGAATTTTTCAATAGTAGCCCAGCAGTAGTGGTCTGTGGAGAGGGAGATCATTGGAACCCGGGAGTGGTTGGAATCGTAGCGGGCAAACTAGCAAATTTATTGGGCAAACCATGTATTGTCTTAGCAAAATCTGGAGACGAGTATAAAGGCTCGGGGAGAGGAGTAAACGGCGTAAATCTAGTTCATGCTCTTGATTATTGTAAAGAAATACTTACTCATTGGGGTGGACACCCTGCGGCGGTTGGACTCAGCGTAAGCGTTGAAAAAATAAAAGAATTTAAAGTCGAATTCGTAAAAGCAATCGTACAAGAAACAGGAGGTATATTCCCTGCCCCAACCATTCGAATTGCGGTCTCAATTAAAGAGGAAGAACTACGAGCAAAGTTGTTAGAGGACTTGAACAAGCTAGGACCTTTTGGCCAAGCAAACCCAGAACCAATATTAGCACTCAAAAACATTCAGCTCACTACAGAACCCAAAAAAGTAGGATCTGGTGACCACTTTCAATTTTCCGTAAATAATGGCAAAAGTACAATTTCTGGCATAGCGTGGAATATGGCCGATAGAATGCCACCCGTTCAAAGTAAGATTGACCTAGCAATTAAGCTAAAATGGAATTTGTGGAATGGGCGTAAAACCCTGCAGATGATCTTAGTAGATTGGCGAAAAAGTGACTAAGGGTTGATTTGTTTGTCCAAGAATGAAACTAATTCATCTTCTGAAAGTCGCTGCTGTTCAGTAGAATCACGATCTCGAACAGTAATAGAGCCATCTCCTTCGATAGTCTCAAAATCAACAGTTACACCAAAAGGTACACCGACTTCATCAATGCGTCTGTACCGACGACCAATCGCCCCAGTTTGATCAAAGATCACATTCCATTTTCTTTGCAATCTTTGGTAAAGTTTACGGGCTCGATCAACAAGTTCAGGTTTATTTTTAACGAGGGGAAATACTCCTACTTTTATAGGAGCAACTCTAGGATGAAATCGTAATACTGTTCTTTTCTCACCTTCAATTTCATCAATCTGATAAGCTGAACAAATAACTGCAAGAAAAGTACGGTCTACACCCAGACTGGGCTCAATGACATGAGGTAAATACTTCTCTTTTCTTGTTTCATCAAAAAACTCAAGGTTTTTACCAGAATGCTGCTGATGCTGCGTAAGATCGAAATTGCCCCTCGCCGCAATTCCCTCAAGTTCGTGCTCTCCAAACGGAAATTTAAAGGTAATATCAGTACAAGCTTTTGCATAATGAGCAAGTTTTTCGCTAGGATGAACCTCTTCGCCAAGAAAATCCTTTGTTAGCCCAATACTACTAAACCATGACATTCTGGTATCAATCCATTCTCTGTGATATTTGGGCCATGCATCCTCGTCAGGGGGAATGAAATATTCAATCTCCATTTGTTCGAATTCTCTGGACCTAAAAATAAAGTTTCGTGGAGTTATTTCATTTCGAAAAGCTTTTCCAATTTGAGCGATACCAAATGGAACTTTAACTCGACCAGTATCCACTATATTTTTGAAGTTTGCAAAAATCCCTTGAGCAGTCTCGGGACGTAGATAGGCTACAGACGATGCATCACGTAGAGCTCCTACATTGGTTTCAAACATCATGTTAAAATCCCGAGGCTCTGTTAAGGACCCAACAGTTCCAGTTGCCGGTGAAGGAACTAAACTTTGCTCTTCAGATGAAAGTTCGTCAAACGGACGAAGTTCAATTGCTTCAAGAGTACCCTGTCTTGATGCCTTTCGCTTCATAGACTCTGCCTTTTTTTCAGCATCATCCTGCATGCAAACAGACTCAAGCAGACAAACCCATCCCAAGGATTGTCCATCAACGCGGACATCTCCTGCGAACAGTTGATCTGCCCGATAACGCATCTTGGACTCTCTACAGTCAACCATGGGATCAGAGAACCCATCAACATGTCCGGATGCATGCCAAACTTTTGGGTTCATTATAATGCCTGAATCTAAGCCGACCATATCGTCTCTTCTACGAACCATATCTTCCCACCAGGCGTCTTTGATATTTCGGCGTAATTCCACACCGAGGGGACCGTAGTCAAAAAAACCATTGATTCCACCATAAATTTCTGAAGATTGAAATACAAAACCTCTGCGTTTGCAAAGAGATACAATTTCTTCGATTAAGCTAGTTCCATTTGCCATGTCCATTTATTTAATACAAACAATCAGATCATTCGACAACTAATAATTGGGATTCACAAAGACATGAATTGTAAGTTGACTTGTACTGTGTTGAATAATTGTATTTATAAATGCATAAGCGTAGACATTCTCATATGAAAATTTTTCTTTTTACCTTACTTTTTACATCATGTTTTTTTACATCTGGATGTAAAATTTTTCCAGGCTTCAAAAAGTATATTTCATCGGACATAAATGTGGCTGGTGCACTGACGCACACTCCTAACTCTTTTTCTCCTGTTGAGGCTGGTACTATTCGCCTTCAATCCGAAGAAGTTTGGTACCGTCGTGATTTCAGTGGCAACAAAACAACTTTCCTTTGGGGGCTATTTACATTTACTGATTATTAAATTTTCACAGGCTAATTAAATTCTAAACAATAATTAGAATAATTCCATTTAAGGCTTGATAGAATAGCTGTGGTCAATAGGATATTTATTCCTATGTCATCGCTACTGAGTACCAAAGATCAAAAGTTGCTTTCTGCCGCCTTGCTTAAAAAGGGTCTTCGTTCGACGAAGCAACGGGCCAGTGTCTTTAGCTCAATTCTTAACAAAAAAGATCACCCAACTGCTGATGATATCCTTTTAAGGGTTCGCAAAATCCTACCCACAATATCACTTGCCACTGTTTATAATTGCCTTGAGACATTAGTTGATTGTGGACTTGTCAGGCAAGTCCACTTTGACCGATCTTCCACTCGATTCTGCCCCAACCTTTCCCCTCATGCTCACTTCAAATGCAGTGATTCAGGCAAAATCTATGACCTTTCACTTGACGATGAATCTGTTAAAAGCCTTCAAAAAATACTTCCTCAAGGTTTCAAGGCACTCAACTTCGAACTCTCCTTTTCGGGTTCAGTAAACCATAATCTACACTAATTCTAATATTCGGGCACATACTTTATGAGTTCTCTTAAAATTGAAAATCTCTCTGCATCAGTTGGAGATGACAATATTCTCAATAACTTAAATTTCAACCTACCCAAAGGCGAAGTCCATGCGATAATGGGACCAAATGGAAGTGGTAAAAGTACATTATCTAAGGTATTAGCCGGTCATCCAGATTATCAAATTTCGGGAGGTAGTGCCCAATTGGATGATACTGAGCTACTCGGCTTAACTCCTGATGAAATATCACGTCTTGGCCTATTTCTAGCTTTCCAGTACCCGATTGAGGTGCCAGGAGTAAGTATCGCAAATTTCATTCGAGCGGCCCTTCAGTCCAGATTACCAGAAGGAGAAAATTTCAAAGCAGTTGATTTCTACAAAGAATTATATCAAAAGATGGATGAACTAAAGATGGATCGTGCATTTACCTCTAGATCCATGAATGAAGGTTTTTCGGGAGGAGAAAAGAAAAGATGTGAGATTCTCCAAATGTCGATGCTTAATCCAAAGTACTGTATATTAGACGAAACTGATAGTGGACTTGATATTGATGCACTTAGAATCGTTTCAGAAGGGGTAAACCGGATGAGAGGGAGCAATCGGGGAATTCTTGTAATTACTCACTATCAGAGACTTCTTGACTATATAGTCCCAGATAAAGTCCATGTAATGTGGGAAGGCCGAATAGTTCGCACAGGAAACAAGGAATTGGCACTCGAACTCGAGGAAAAAGGTTATGACTGGATCAAGGAGGAAGTTGCAACAGCTTAACTTTTAAAGAATTTAATTATGATACAACCATCTAACATAGAAGTTGACAGAGAAAAAGGTAATTTCCATTACCCTACTTCCAAATACGCTTTTGATGCGGGAGTAGGTCTGTCGGATGATGTGATTAAATACATTTCTGATGTCAAAAAAGAACAGGATTGGATTTTAGATTTTAGATTAAAGGCACATTCCATATTTCAAAAAAAGCCAATGCCAACCCATTGGGCTTCCAAAGACTTACACAATATTAATTTTGATGTAATTAGATACTACCTAGCTCAAGGACAGCAACCTAGCAGAACATGGGATGATGTACCAGACGATATCAAAAATACATTCGAAAGGCTCGGAATACCTGAACAAGAAAGAAAATTTCTTGCTGGAGTCGAGGCTCAGTTTGATAGCGAAGCAGCGTATTCCCGGATGAAAGAAGATTTAGAAAAAGAAGGAGTTATCTTTGTTGGTTCTACAGAAGGACTAAGGGATTATCCTGAAATTTTTAAAAAGTGGTTTGGTAAAGTTATCCCAAGCTCGGATAATAAATTTTCAGCCTTGAACAGTGCTGTTTTTAGCGGTGGGAGTTTCATTTATGTCCCCCCAGGTGTAAAACTGGCACAACCCCTTCAAGCATATTTTCGAATAAATGCAGAAAACTTTGGTCAATTTGAAAGAACACTAATTATAGCCGATGAAGGTTCTGAAATAACTTACATGGAAGGTTGTACCGCACCAAAATTTGAAACTTCTACTTTGCATAGTGCCGTAGTTGAACTTGTCGCCCTTAAAGGAGCTAAAATTCAATATATAACCGTACAAAACTGGTCTAATAATGTATTCAATCTCGTGACCAAAAGAGCAATGGCAGAAGAGGAAGCAGAAGTTAGATGGATTGATTGCAATATTGGTTCCCGGTTAACGATGAAATACCCCGGAGTTGTTCTCCGCGGAAGAAAAGCGAGGGGAGAAGTATTATCAATCGCCCTTGCAAATGAAGGTCAGCACCAAGACACTGGAGCAAAAATGGTTCATGCAGCAAGTGAAACATCAAGTAATGTGATTGCAAAATCGGTTTCAATTGGACAAGGCAGATCCTCGTACCGTGGGTTGGTTCAAATTCCAGGTCACTTAAAGCATTGTAAAAATAATACTGAGTGCGATGCACTACTAATCAACAATGATAGCCAAACGGATACCTACCCTGCAATTTCTATCCAAGGGGATGACAACTCTGTGCAACATGAGGCAAGTGTTTCCAAGGTCAGTGCAGAGCAAATTTTTTACATGCAACAACGGGGACTAAATCAATCCGAAGCAATGAGCCTATATGTGAATGGATTTGTAAACGATCTAATTCGAGAATTCCCTATGGAATATAGCGTAGAATTAAAAAGATTAATTGATTTGGAAATGGAGGGTTCGGTAGGATAATTAAACCACTTGCGATGAACTCAATCATTCCTTCAGATTTAAAATTGAACGCACAATTCACATCTCCAAAATTTTTCAATTCCTTCTTAAACAAAAGATCTTTTGAACCGGGGTGGTTAGTTGATCTAAGAAAAGACGCTTGGAATAAATTCAAAAAATTACCCGAAAATAAAACTAAAGATGAACGATGGCGTTTTTCACCCCGTTCTAGATTAGGTCATTCAAAATTCGGTTTAATGGCAGAATCCAAAAATAAATTAACGCTCAATAATGAGTTTTCCGAAGAACTTTATTTCGAAACTCTTGAGCATACTATTTTAAATAACCCAGATTTGCTTAAAGATTTTCAAAGTCTTACTGGTCCCGATTTGGGTTCTGAAGAAACATTCCTCCTGTGTCGTTGCTTATCAGAATCTGGTTTTGTATTAAAAACGGAGAAAGGAGTAAAAGCCCAAAATTCTCTTATCTGTAATCACATTGCTCCAAGTAATAATGAGTCACTCTTTCAGACGAATGTACTATTTATTGAACCATTTTCTGAACTTACCATTATCGAGTATTTTGATTCAAATGATAAAATATCACCGGGCATGTTATCAAATTTGAATCATATAATTCTGAATGAAGGTGCTAAATTAAATCGAGTACTCATTCAAAGATTAAACAATAATTCAACCTTCAAGCATCTTGAAAAAATTGAACTCCAAAAAGATGCACAATTTAATAGTATTTCACTTCACTTAGGCAGCCGACAGAGTCGTGTTGAATCTAATGGGGTTATTTTAGGTAATGGTGCTCATTTCAATAATTTCTCACTCAGTCTTGGACATAATGAACAATTATTTGACCAGCGTACAATCCAACACCACATTGCACCCAACGGAAGAAGTAATTTACTCTTCAAAAATGCATTATTAGACAAGTCAAAATCAGTATTTTCAGGTCTAATTAAAGTAGAACCAGGTGCTCAAAACACTGACTCATTTCAAACCAACCGTAATTTGCTTCTTAGCAATGATGCAGAAGCTGATTCGCTACCAGGCTTAGAAATCCTAGCAAATGAAGTGAAATGTAGTCATGGGGCAACCACCAGTAAAATTGATGATCAAGAGTTATTTTATCTACAAAGCCGTGGAATAACCAAGAAATTATCTGAAAAATTAATTGTTCTCGGATTTTTTGAAGAAATCATAGGACAAATTAAATCTGATACAATTATTCAGGAACTGAGAAATGAAGTCTCTAATTTCTTTAATTCATAAGTACTCGAACTTAATGTCATGAACAACCAACAAGAAGAAATAGAACTCTTAAGAGATGTAAACGCTACACTAATACCTCATGGAGAAGAATTTCTTTTATCTAAGGGTGAAAAAATAACTATTACCCATAAATTAGGTGGTAATTTTACTGTGATGACCTTAAATGGAATGTACAGAATTGCAGCCAAAGATTCTGATGCTCTTGGGAAAGCCAACGCAAATATAGACTCGAATACCTCACACGAAAATACAGAACCTGCTACAGAAGAGAATGTTAGAGAAAATCTCAAATCAGTATTTGATCCAGAAATTCCTGTAAATGTTGTTGATCTGGGTCTCATTTATAAAGTTGTAATTGAAAAAATAGCAGATCGAGGGAGAATCGCATTTATTGATCTCACATTAACCGCACCTGGATGTGGCATGGGACCCGTAATTGCCGAGGATGTAAAAGGTAAAGTTCTCGAACTTCCTGGGATTGATGATGCAGAAGTTGAAATTGTTTGGGACCCTCCATGGAATCAGGATATGATGTCTGAAGAAGGAAAAATGGAGTTAGGATTAATTTAGAAATTCTTTTTATTTTATTTCTTGCTCATGCCCCCTGCCCCATCAAAATGAATGTAATATGATCGATAAGATTTTAAAAATTTCGTTGGGTTGTGATCATGCTGGTTTCAGTTACAAGGAAGCAATCAAAGAACTTTTACAGAATAAAGGCTTCGAAACTAAGGATTTCGGTACCTTTTCCGAAAAATCCGTAGATTATCCAGATTTCATTCAACCTGCCGCTGAAGCTGTTGCAGAGGGGTTGTGTGACTTCGGTATAGTTCTTGGAGGAAGCGGTAACGGCGAAGCCATGGCAGCGAATAAGGTAAAGGGTGTGCGTTGTGCCCTATGCTGGTCAGAAGAGACTGCCCGATTGGCCAAGGAGCATAATAATGCTAATGTTATATCGATTGGACAAAGGCAAATCTCTAAAGAACTAGCTCTCTCTATCGTTACAACATGGCTGCAAGCTGAATTTGAGGGTGGCAGACATCAACAGCGAATACAGAAGCTCGACTAACTTTTTAATTTTGTATAAATAAATTCAAATGTCCGAAGAAAAAGAAAAAAAACGTGATTCAGTCACAGATGCGATTCAAAGCAAATTCCTCGAAGAGAGGAAAATATTTTTATGGGGAGAAGTGAGTGATCGATCTGCCAGAGATTTAACTGAAAAACTTTTGTTTTTAGAGTCCAAAGGTCCAGGGGAAGAGATTACATTTTATCTAAATTCCCCGGGTGGCTCGATAACAGCAGGCATGGCCATTTTTGATACGATGCAATTGATTAGCTCACCCATTGCTGTTGTCGTGACAGGAATGGCAGCAAGTATGGGATCCATTTTACTTTGCGGGGCATCCAAAGGAAAACGCTTTTTATACCCCCACTCTCGTGTCCTAATTCACCAACCACTCATTACTGGAAGAATGGTTGCTGCGGCTGTGGATATAAACATACAAGCGCAGGAAATGGAAAAATTAAGAGAAGAGTTGAACGGCATTTTAGCTAAGACCTCCGGGCAACCTCTTGACAAAATTCAACAAGACACTGACAGAGACTTCTATCTAAACGCAGAAGAAGCTATAGATTATGGACTTGCTGACAAAATTGTTGATAAGATCTAGATTGTTGGTTTGCCCATTTTATTCAGAGGAAGACAGTTTACCATTTTCCATTCTTTAGGTACCAAACGCGGTTCTAGTTTCTCGCGTGCAAACTGTTTTAAATCCTCAAGATGAATGTCTGTAGGAGTGATATAAGCAACTACTCGTTGCCCCCACTTTTCGTCATCTTCCCCTATAACTAAACATTCATCTATTGATTCAAATAGATTCAAAATTGTTTCAATTATTAAAGGGTCAACTTTTTCACCACCAGTTATTATAAATCGATCTAGGCGTCCACTTATAAACCAGTTTCCATCGTGATCCTGATGTCCATAGTCGGGAGTCTGAAGCCATTGGTTATTATCAACTAGATTTAAACACATACTATCTGACTTAACTGAAATAATCTTACTAGAAGACTCTCTTGCTATCTGAGCATGAGGTAGTACCTTGCCCACTCCTCGCATACCGTTGTGAAAAGCCTCTGTATTGAGGAGAGAAATCATACCTGCAGTTTCACTCATTCCATAAGTTGGATAAACTGGAATATTTTGATCTTGGCATTTAAGCGCAATTTTTTCAGAAAGTGCTGCCCCCCCCACAAATATTCCTCTAAAACTCCTTAAATTATGACATCCATTAGCACTACCAAGAAGGGTATGCAATTGCGTAGGAACTAATGAAACCCATTGATTCTTAATTAAATTTAATGGCAGCTCTTCAAGCAGGTTTCGATAATCATTGAAAAGAATCTTCCCACCCGAGTAAATTGCGCGAAAAACTTGCATCATTCCCCCAACATGATAAACGGGTAAACAGCACCATGATGAAATATCATCTGCATTCAAAGTGATGGAAATACTTTCTATACTTGATCCTATAGAATTTTCATTATGCTCTACCCATTTCTTTTTACCCGAAGTCCCACCTGAGCGAAAAAAAAGAGATGGATAGTTTTTTTTGCCTTTTAGAATTTCATGTTTGAAAATTCTTCGATCGCTCTCCAACCAAACCGACTCACCGTTTTGTAAATATTGGAAAACTTTTTTTACAAAAAGTAGATTTCCATCAATCGGATTATTGTTTTTATGAATCCAGCAAGTATTCAAGTTTCTAAAGTTTAAGCTCATAATCTTTCCCACAATTCATCGAGCAAAGAAATTGAAATTTTTCCTACCTCAATAGGTTGGCTATGATGACCTGAAAGTTCTAATTCGTCTAAATTAAACAAATTACGATCCAGACCTGCTGTAAGATTAGAAAAAAGGGCACACCTACATACTGCTTCAAACCCAAACGGGCTCTCAAAAACCGTCGATACAATTGTCCGGTAGGAATTGTCTTTAATAAATTTAATGGTTCGCTCCCAGTCAGAAAAAAGAGTCGGTTTAATAACATAAAAACCATTCCAGCCAGACTTTGTAAAGAAGTCCAAGTCGTTCTTCCATACTAGAGATTCGTCAAGTGCCAGACTGATGTCTAACCTGCCATCCAATTCGAAGAGTCGAGGAAGATCATTTCTGGGCAGGGGTTGCTCTAAGAACTGAAGTCTTGATTCATTTCTAAATGCTTCGTTCCATCTAAAAACTTCTTCCATTGTAAGAGACTCGTTTGCATCGAGCCTCACCTTGGATTTTAAGGAAATTGAATCAAACAATTCAAAAACATTTTCAATTTCTAGATCTATATCTTGTACCCCAATCTTCTTCTTGTAAACTCGAGCCTTACTTTTGAAAGATGGATTCGATAAAAATAATTCAGCAGTAAAAACTTCTTTAAAATCCTCTTGGGGCCTCATAGAATTCCAAATTTCACTTCCTATGCAAGATACTGCACTTGATAAAAAATTATGATTAATACAACTATTTCCCTTTTCCCAATCCTTCACCATTGGAATTAAATCATCCAAGTGATAGGACACAAACCCCGGCGTAGGACATAATTCGCCAAATGATACTACACCTTGTTCATCCTCCTGTCGTAAAACAATACTTTCTCGTTCACTCCATATTCCGTGAGCAGTTTGAAGATGAGTTCGAAATTTGTGCCTGTAAATTTTGGACTGTCTAAAATGATTCATTAAATAATCTTGAGACCATACTCTCTTTCGATCATATACATCTTATATATGCAATGTCGTAAGAACGAATTATGGACGAAGATTTTTATTTAAACTCAAGCGATTTCTTCAAAAAGAGCATTCCTAATGCCTTAACTTTTGATGATATATCTCTAGCTACACGCTATTCAGAAGTTCTTCCGAATCATGTAAAATTGGAAACCAGTCTTTCTGAGGCAATCACCTTAAGTATTCCCATATTATCATCGGACATGGACACGGTCACCGAATCAGATATGGCAATCGCCATGGCTCTTTGCGGAGGAATTGGTCTAATTCACTACAACATGTCAAATCGTAATCAAGTAAAGGAAGTTGCAAGGGTAAAGTACCATGTTCATGGTCTTATTCAGGACCCTATTACTATTACAGCAGATAAACTGGTCGGTGATGTACTTTCGTTAATTGAGGAAAAGAGTTTTCAATTTCGGACATTCCCAATAGTCGATAATCAAGAAAAATTACTCGGTCTTCTGCCTGGTCGAGTTGTGAAAGAGCGTTACAAAAACAGGAAAGTTACGGAAGGCATGCTCGCACGCGACGAAGTTTACACCATCAAGGAAAATGAAGTAGATCATGATCCGATAGCAACAGCTGATAAATTTTTTAGTGAACATATGGGAATTCATAAACTTCTAGTCGTCGACAAGGAAGACAGACTACGAGGACTTTACACCTTAAGCGACATTGAAAGAATTATGGAGGAAAATCGAGACCACCTAAAACCCGCAAGAGATTCAAAATTTCGTCTGCTCTGCGGAGCTGCAGTGTCTACTCCTCGAAAAAAAGACGGAGAATTAGACAAAGAGTCTCTGGGTCTGCATGTTTCTGAGATGGTTGAACAAGGACTTGATGCAGTTGCAGTTTCTACTGCCCACGGTCATACCATAGGAGTTGGTCAAGCAACGAAATTCATTAGACAAACATTTCCAGATCTAACAATTATAGCCGGAAATGTAACCTCAGGTGAAGGCGTCGAATTCCTTGCAAATGCAGGAGCAAACGCAGTAAAGGTAGGGCAAGGTCCCGGGTCTATATGCACGACTCGAGTTGTTGCTGGGGTTGGTGTACCACAAATGACTGCTTTATATGCAGCGTCACAAGGAGCATTAAAAAAAGGCACCGCCATTATTGCAGATGGTGGCATTTCCAAATCCGGTGATATTGTGAAAGCTTTAACTTTATCAAAAGCAGTCATTTGCGGAGGATTATTGGCAGGTTGTAGAGAGGCTCCGGGACGCATTATTGAGATTGAAGGAAAATATTACAAACAATACCGTGGCATGGGTAGCCTAGAAGCCATGAAAGAAGGCTCTGCGTCTAGATATGGTCATAAAAAGGAAGATCTACTTTCAAAAAGTACTCCCGAAGGGATTGAGGCCCTGAAGGAGGTTGCAGGTTCCGTAAAAGAGACCATTGAAGGCTTAGCAGGGGGAATTAGAGCGGGCTTGGGCTATCTAGGAGCAAGCAACCTTGAACAACTCAAGAGTAATGCTCGATACATTCAAGTAAGCTCTGCGGGGCAAAAAGAATCTGGTACGCACGATGTAATCGAGATCAAGCGGAATGATTTCACACGATCTTAATTTTTAATAAAAATGACATCTTCAGACGAGTTTTCCCCCAATCTATATTCTGTTATTGGAATAAGCATGGGAGATGAAGGAAAGGGACGAGTTGTCCATGAAATTCTTGATCAAATTCAAGTTGAAAGTGGAATTCCTCCTGCAGGGGTAATAAAAGTAAATGGAGGAGCCAATGCAGGTCATACCGCTGCTGGCTTAAAACTAAACCTCCTACCATCTGGTGTCGGTAACCCTGAAGTCCAAAATTTGATTATAGGAAGTGGAGTTGTTGCTGACCCTAGAAAATTTTTGTGGGAAGCTAAACCACTTGAGAAGCGAGGCATCTCTGTATTCAAAAGATTACTTATTGACGAAAAAACTCAAATGAGTGATCTCACGCATCGCCTACTTGACCTTGCTTGGGAAAATTATCGTGTAAAACAATTAGGAATGGAAAACAGGGGTTCTACCGGCCGTGGTATCAGCCCTGCATACTGTGATGAAACCAGTCAGTGGCAAATTTTTTACCAACAATTTCTAGAAGATAGAATTAACTTTAAATCTTTGCTCCAGTCTAGGGTTCAAAGAGCTATGGATACAATACGTTATGTTTGTAAAGTTGACGAAGAAGACTGGGACAATTTTTTCTCGATTCTTACTGAAGCAGAAACCAGAGCAAATCAGCAAGCTAAGGATGAAGGTATTTTCAAATCGGAAGAATTCGATTTCTCCATTTTTAAAGGTGAAGATCCCTATACCCTCAACTTTGATAATTTAGAAGAAATATATTGGGGTGCTGGACAGAAGCTAGTTAGTTGCATTAGAGATACCAGAAATGAGCTATTAAAAACTAAATCAGAATCTAGCGTCATGGTTGCAGAATTTGGTCAGGCTTACTGGCTAGACAAGAGACATGGTTTTACTCCAAATGTCACTGCTTCACATACCACAACATCAGAATTATTTGCATCCGCAGGAATCCCCATCCAACCAACTTTAACTATTGGATGCTGCAAGGCATATGATACAAAAGTTGGAACACATCTTTTTTTAACACAAATTGACCACGAAAATCACCCACTGGGAAATAAATTAGCAAAACTAGAATTTGGTACATCTACTGGGAGACAACGAATGGTTGGTTGGTTTGACGGTGTAGAAAAGGGAAATGCCTTGAGGTATGGAGGATTTGATGAGCTGGTTATTAATAAACTAGACGCACTTTCTTATGATGAGAAGTCACCAGCAGAATTAAAAATCTGTGTTGCATACAAAAAAGCATGTGGAGAAATTACCAAAAGTGTACCTCGGCAAGAGTCAATTCGTAAACAAATTTCCCCCGTATACGAAACGATGCCAGGCTGGAAGGATGATTTGAGTAAAATAGACTCATTTTCTGACTTACCCTGTGAAGCAAAACATTATTTAGCTAGGATGGTTAACAGCATTATCGAATCAGCTTACCCTGATGGCTTTAAAGATATTAATTTACCTAGAATCCGTTTTGTCGGGGTGGGTCCAGACCCAAGTCAAATTATCTCCGATATTCCAAATACTCCTGATTTGATAAGTAAATTTTAAGTTTATATGTTGATCGTTCAGCCTGCTGCATTAAATGAATTCAAGAGAAGATTGTCTTGGGCAGAGATTGACTTTTCGAAAATTTCACCATTGTTGAAAATCTGTGTCTCGGAGGACATTGAAAACAAAGGAGATGTTACTTCAGAAGTCTGCAAAATTAAAAATACTGGAGTTGCCGCATTAGTGTCTCGCGAGGAAATGGTAGTCTGTGGATTACCCCTAATCCCTTTGATTATTGAAGAGTTCCATGAAACATCAATTCATGTAGAAAACATTAAGCTTGATGGGGAAAAAATTCCGGAAAAAACAACCATTGCCTACTTACATGGCAAACAAAAAGACATTTTATTAGTCGAACGAACTATTTTAAATTTTGTTCAAAGACTTTCAGGGATTGCAACATTAACAAATCAATTCAGTTCAATTTTAGATAAATATGAGGTCGGTTTACTCGATACACGTAAAACAACTCCAGGCCACAGGATATTAGAAAAATATGCAACCAGTTGTGGGGGTGGCTATAATCATCGCATGAATTTATCTGATCGAATTTTAATAAAAGATAATCATCTTGCATCCCAAAAAATTAATTCTTCAAAATGTTTATCAAGCTTTTTGAAAGAAATTATACAAAATGCAGATCATGCAATTTTAGAAGTTGAAATTGATCAAATAAGCTACTTAGAGCCAGCAATAGAGGCAGGAGTAGATGCCATACTTCTAGATAATTTCACAGCTTCAGATGTAGAAAAAGCAGTATTGATAAATAATAATAGAGTAGTCCTTGAAGCAAGTGGAGGAATCAATCTGAACACGTTGGAAATATTTGCAAAGTCAAAACCTCACTTTATTTCATCAGGTGCTCCTATACACAGAAGTCGTTGGATTGATATAGGTTTAGATTGGATTTAATTAGGTGACAAAATACCCTCCAGGTCTAAGGAAAAGTGTTAATCCACGGCTAAAAACTAAAGGTAACACATTAGAGAATCCTAGCAGTCTTCTTTTAAGATTATTGTTATCCGCATCACCATACTATGTATCCGGAAGTGTTCTGGCAGACAGACTTAAAATGTCCAGGGTAGGAGTATGGGCGAGAATTTCAAAACTCCGTAAAGATGGATTATTAATAGAAGCATCCCAAAACCGAGGTTATCGACTATCTGCAGAACCAAGTAAATATAATCGACCGTTAATGGAAGCTTGGATTCACCAAGTACAAGCCAAATGTAAAATTTTTGTCCATGATACAATTGATAGTACTAATTCTGAAGTTGAAAGACTACTAGCCAATGGAGAAGCGGGACCATTTGCGGTAATTTCAAATCAACAATCGAATGGACGTGGTAGATTAGGACGCAAATGGTATAGTCCGACATCTGGCAACATACATATCTCCGTAGGTTTTAGACCCAATGTTAATTTAATTAAATTAAGAACATTTACGCTTTGGCAAGGTGTTTGTATAGCAGAATTACTTCGGTCATTTTCGGCAAACAAATCAATTTCCTTAAAATGGCCAAATGATTTAGTAGTTAATGAAAAAAAAATAGCTGGAATGTTAACAGAAGCTTCAATTAATTCCGAAGAAGTTAGAACACTGATTTTTGGGATTGGGATTAACCTAAACTCTTCAAGTAAACATTTTCCAAAATCATTATCTGATAACTCAACATCCTTAAAAGATTTAACAGGTCACAAACAGAGAACTCACGAATTATCCGCACAATTAATTAAAACTATTTTATCATCATACAAACAGTGTGCGGACAATAATAATAAAGAACTATTTGTAAAATGGGGAAAATTAGACGCTCTTAGTCAAAGGAATATTGAGGTTTCGAACGGTAAAGAAATCATCAAAGGCAAGGCCGTTGGTATCGACAATGACGGGAGTTTAAAAATCAAATCTCGTAATGGTCGAATTCGACTGGTTCAAAGTGGAGAAGTCTCAGTATGCAAATGGTGACTCTACATGATTCAGTAACTTGCCTAGATATTGGAAATTCAACATCTCATTTGGGAATTTATAAAGATGGTGAATTAATTAATGAAGATCGCATAGCTTCATCTTCTTTGGTCAATAACCCAAATCAAATTTTCGATAAGTACGATTTTTCTAAATTTCCGTTATCATATTGTTCAGTATTACCCCAAGCTGAAAATTCATTACTCAAATACCTAAGCTTTAAAATGGTTGAGGCTTTTAACCTCAACCATACAACCATAGGAAATTTCCCAATAACCTACCCCCATCCAGAAGAAATTGGTCAAGACAGACTCGCAAATTCTTTTGCTGTCTTTCATTCTACAGATTCTCCATGTATTGTCGTAGATGTAGGTACAGCAACAACATTTGATATTGTTACGAAAACTGGTGGCTACGAAGGTGGAGTAATTGCACCAGGTCCACAAGGGTTCTTAGACTTCCTAAGCCAAAATACAGCACTACTGCCACAAGTTAACATCAAAGATTATATACCAGAGTCACTCATTGGAAAAGAAACTAAACAAGCAATGCTTATAGGTGCAAAATTTGGTCATATTGCAATGAAAGAAGGAATCATAACTAAATTGATTATGGAAATAGAAAATCGATTCTTACAAAGCCCGAAGGTTATACTTACAGGTGGTGCTTGTACAAAGTCTAATTTATCCGACATTGAATATTGCCCATCCTTAACAATCTTTGGTCTTGCACTTGCGTTTCAATACAATAAATCCAACACATAATCAATGAGTGCAGAGAACAAACCATTGCCCATAATTGAGGTATTAAACCTCAAAAAAAAGTATGGAAGTATCAATGCACTCAATGGTATTAGTTTCTCAATAGGAAAAGGGGAAATAGTTGGCTTTCTAGGTCCAAACGGTGCTGGTAAAAGTACTACATTAAAAATTCTTTCAGGTCTCATACCGGCAGATTCAGGAGAAGCGAAAGTATGTGGAGTAGATCTAGCAGAAGAAGAAGGGCAAGTTAGAAACCACATAGGTTATTTAGCCGAAAACAACCCACTACCTGAAGACCTAAGAGTTATTGAATATCTTAAGTTTAGAGCTTTGCTAAAAGGTCTTGAAGGCAGCAGACTAAGAGAAAGAACCAAGGTAGTATTAGAAATTTGTGATTTAGAAAGAAAAATTTCGGAAAGAAAAATTGGAAATTTATCGAAAGGCTTCCGCCAAAGAGTAGGAATTGCAGATGCACTATTAAATGAACCAAGACTGGTTATATTAGACGAACCAACAATCGGATTGGATCCACAACAATCTGCAATTACAAGGAAAATGATGGAAAGGCTTAGAGGGGAAGTCTCATTTTTACTTTCTAGTCATATTTTATCCGAGGTTGAAGCATGCTGTGACCGCATGATTATTTTAAGTCATGGTCAGATTGTAGCAGAAGGTTCCTTATATAATTTACAGGAAAGATTTGTTGACAAAACTATTTTTGAAATTGTCGCCTTAGGTGATAAAATTAATATTCAAAAAAAGGTTAGACAAATTGATTCATCTTGCGAATTATTACATGACGACCCAGTTGAAACATCTGGAAAAAGAAGATTTATTTTTGCAACAAGCAACAGAGATAATAAAGCGGAAGATATTGTAAAATCACTTGTTGAAGAACCAAATTTGAGAATTTACGAATTTCAAATTACGAGACCTGATCTTGAAACTATATTCCTGAGAGCAACCAAGGAAAATTGGGAAAGATCGGAAAGTAAGAATAGAAATATGTTAACCTAATGAAACTTTTACAAAAAGAATGAGACAATTCTGGATAATATTAAGATATGAACTTTTTTCACTTTTCATATCCTCTGGTACCTATGTAGCGACATTTTACTTTTTATCATTACTTGCAATTGGTTTTAGGTTTTTCATTGAGAGTTTTGTATATACAGATTGGATATTGCCACCATTATCTTCACTCGTAGTTGGACTATTGTTCGGATCGCCTGCATTAATTCCGTTCATAACTATGAGGTCTTTCTCGGAGGAGAGAAGATTAGGAACATTAGAAACACTCATTTCAACTCCAATTAGTAATTCAATGGTTGTAGTAGGTAAATGGTGTGCATGCTATTTATTTTTTTTGTTGATAGTTCTATTAGCATTTGGTTATCCATTCATCCTATCAATTTTATTTCCTGTACAAGGACAAAATTTAGGATTTAACGAAAAGGAGATTTGGCTAGGAAATGCATTATTCATATCAATGTTCGGAGCGAGTTTTACTTCAATTGGAATTTTCGCTAGTTCATTAACAAAAAATCAAATGGTAGCGGGTATGTTAACATTTACAATTTTAACATTATATATTTCATGTATGGCCTATTTATTCGGTAGAAATTTCAGTTATGATAAGAATGATTTACTTGATATATTATACCTTTCAATAAATTCAACAATGAATGGTTTAAATAAACTTGAACAATTTGCAGTTGGATTAATTGACATTCCAACAGTATTACATCAGTTCACTATAACAATATTTTGCATTGTTTTAACCACAATTCAAATTAACAGAATTCATAGATAGTGGATTTCAAGGAAGCTAAAAGAAATAAAAAGATTGATATTTGGGTATCGATCATCCTGTTAATTTCACTTTTATTGTGCGTTAATTTTTTAATTTCTAATATAAAATTAAATCTAGATATTACTAAAGATTCAAGATATTCACTTTCACCAGAAACAATTAGTCGACTAAGTAAAATTATAACACCGGTTGATATAGTAATTACAATTCCAGAAAATAACGAACTGCCTAAAATAGTACAAAAGTTAATCCTAGATTTTAATCTCCTATTTACATCATTTGAAAACGCAAAATCTAAGTATCCAATTAGAATTCATAGAATAAACATAGACACAGCAATTCCATCCTCAGAGTTAATCCAAAGGTACCAAATCACAGAAAGAAATCAAATAATAATTATGACACCAACAGGTGCTAAAAAAGTTATATATAAATACCGTGATGTGGATGGGACAAATGTTTTAGATTCAAGTAATATTTTCAGATCTAAAGATTCACTAGCAAGAGAGTCCATATGGGAATCAGGATTTTATAAAAACTGGAAGGAAACAAATAATGGAATACTTGAACCTAGTGAATTTCGGGGTGAACAGATTATTCTTAATTCGATTTTGGATGTTGCGGCAAGAAAAGAAAAAAGAAACACGGCATACTTTACAAGAGGGCATGGAGAAGGTAGTCCATCAGACATTAACCCACATAATGGATTTTCAGAGATGAGAAGTTTGATTGAAGATAAAAATATTAAAGTTTCGTCTTTAGATTTATCGACCACTAGCACAATTCCTGATGATGCAAAATTAATTATCATAACAGGTCCTAAAGGAACTTTTCAAGATAAGGAAATTTCACTTTTAAGAGATTTTATTAATTTGGAAAAAGGAAGACTATTAGTGGCCCTTGACCCGATCGAAGAAATATCAATGATCGACAGACCAGCATTTGGTCTAAGAGGCGTTTTTAAAGAATGGGGTATTCGTTGCCACGACATGTTAATCCATGATCCTGATCAAAATAATTTCGATATCTTCACGGGTGATTATTCATTAAAAACTTATGCGAAAGATCAATCCCATAAAATAACAGACAAACTCAAGGAAGGTAGATTTTCAATACTTAGTACAAGGATGAGACCAGTTGAATTAGCGTCAAATGATAATATAAATTTCATAACTCAAGAAGTGCTATATTCATCGAAAAGTTCGTGGGCATTGTCGTCATGGACAAATAGGAAATCCCCTCCTATTAAAAATGATATTTTGGATATGGAGGGACCAGTACCAGTAGTCGCGACCTCAGAATACAAAAACAATCATAATGAATATTCATCTCGAGGAAAACTCGTAGTTGTCGGAAGTTCGAAAATATTCACAAATAGAAGATTAAAAGAAAACAGCGGTAATAGAATATTGTGCAAAAATATATTTAATTGGATGTTAGACGAAACCAACCTGTTAGACATAAAACCACAAAAGTTAAACCTGTATAGCTTAAATATGAATGAAAATGAGTTCACAAAATTATTATACAGTCTGGGGATAATACCTTTATGCATAGCCATTCTAGGTGCCTTTGTAAGTTGGTTAAGAAAAGAACTATAAATGAGAAATATTAAAACAACACTTATTGTTTTGAACATAATTTTTATATTATTCATATATTATAAAATCGATAATAGCACGATAGATAAATACAAATTACAGCATGAAATAACAGACCTAAGTAAAGTTTATCGAATCGATATTTCAAATAATGATAAAAAAGTTACAGTTGTTAAAAAAGATTTTACATGGGATATTACATCACCATTCGCTTGGAAAGTCGATAATTACTCAATCTCAAATTTCAAAACAATATTTTCTCATCTTAGTTTTTCAGAAATTTTCACCGTTCAGGAAATTTCTGAAAGAGGCGAAATTATAAATGATTATGGGATAAATGAACATTCGCCAAGAATAGTTTTGCATAGAGCAAAAAATACGACAACGATTCAACTAGGAAAATCCACAAGAGACAAAAAGTTCATCTATTGTATTATTGATTATGCAAATAAAGAGAGTGCTAAAATATGGAGAGTATCGGAACAAATTAAAGAGTTAGTTAATATACCATTAAAAGGTTGGGCTGATACGAATTTAATAAGATGCGGATTATACGAAATAGACGATATTACTGTGTCATTTAAATCAAATAATAATTCCACAACAACAACTTCGATAGTTAAACATCAAAATGGTTGGCACTTCAGAGAACCCTTCAAAGCAAAAGCAAACGATGATCAAGTCAGATTTTTGATAAATAATATACTTTCAGAACAAATTTCAGAATTTGTAAAAGATGAAAACAATATAACACATGATAATATTCAAGACCGATGGACTTTAAACTTTACAATCAATAACTCTGGAAAAAAACATGAGTTTAATGTTAGCAAAGAATATAATACTGATTCCACACCATTTCGCTTATGTAAATCAAGTTATTCACCACATCTTTTCAAAATAAGTGAGAATTTCCTAACGAACTTTTCGAATTGGAGCACAAAATTGAGAGAAAGAAGTATCTTCCAATTAAACACAGAAAAATTAAGTAAATTAAAAATTATAAACAAATACAACAATTTCGAGTTAGTTAAAATTACCAAAGATAATTGGATCATTAAAACAGAACCAGGTTCAATTTATAATGGAGATTATGCAAATATAATTACATTGTTACAAAACTTGAATTCTATTGAAATCAAAGAATTCCTTTCTTTTAATCCATCTCAAAATGAACTGAAGTCGATTAATAAATTTGAAGATAACTATGTTATACAAGCACACTGTAATGATACATCTATACGAACAGTATTGATTAACAAAAACAAATTAAATGCATCACTCTGGAAGATATTTAGCGTCGAAAACTCTCTTCTTTGTCTTGTTGATGATGAACTTAATAAAGTCTTAGAATTAATGATCTATGAATTAAAGGATCGAAATGTCATTAATAACAAAAAAATTAATAACATTGAAATAATTGACTTAGAGTCAAATCGAACCATAAAAAATACTCGCTCAGATATTGACGACTCACTTCACAAGGAATTTAAAAATTTAAAAGTACAATCGTTTTTGAGTAACGAAGGTAAAGAAGATGGAACTTGGAATGACGGAGATTGGGTACCATGGCGTTATAAAATCCTTCTAAACCAACAAGATAATAACAGAACAAGGAATGAACTCACAATCATGACTAGCGATGTACTTGGAGCAAATAAGTTAGTTGGTAAATTTACAGATAGTAATTTAACATTTAATTTACCAATTAACTTAATAAATCGAATTTTGTCACTTAAAAAGAATTCTAATAGCACTAGTAATTGAAACCAACTAAAGCATTTAATCTCTCTTATTCGAAGAAAAATAAATTAATTGTATTTTTATTACTTACTCTTTTTTTACAATCATTTACTCTCTTTATATCAACATTAAAAATCAATGTTCCCAAATCAATAATAAATTATTCTCTAAATTTAGTATTAAAATCTAAAAACCTAAACTTAAATAAAGTACAGTATCAATTTCCAAATACAATCTTTATTAATGAAGGAACATATCACCACAAAAAAGAAACTATCATTTTTCACGATGCAAGTTTTACAATTAACTCACTTTTCAATAGATTATCAATAGACAAACTAACCATTGATAAGGTTAAATTTAATAATTTTGAAATTAATGACTTAAATTGCTATCGGAAGCACAATGACATCATAACAAATTTTCATTTATCATCTGGATTATGTAATTTCATAGTATCTGGTATTGTAAATGAATATGATATTTTGGATCATTTTTCGAAAAGCTCTAATCAATTATTACAAAGTTCACTCTCTGGATTTATTGAGAAAATATCTAATAATATTCCAATCAATTTCAATCGACTAAAACCGACAATTTTAGCAACTATTTTATTAAAGATTGGTGGTCAGATTAATTTTAAACAATTAAGGAAAGACTCGACAGGAAACAATATCAATGGTTTGTCAGGTTATGGCAAATTCAATGATTTCAATCTAAATTTTGCCGAATTAAACTTCAAGACTGAGAGTATTAAATTCCCACACTACAAAGGACTGCCTGAAATTCAAGATCTTAAATTTTCTTATCTTAAAAATTTCATTCAGTACCAGTCTAAATTAAGCGATATTATAAAAATTGATATCCAAAAGATTATTAGTACATCAAAATTTTATGGTACAATACCAAATTTAAGCTTTAATTCATTCTCCAATTCAGGGATTCGTCACTGCAATCTTTTTTCTAATTCTAATAGCACGAAAATTTCTAATCATATCGTCATACAAAATAATAAAATTACTGAAATTACAGGAAAAAATTTAATAATCCCGAAATTCCTCAATCTAAAGATTAATGCACACAATTCAGAGTATAATTTTGCAAATGGTGATTCTTTTAATATCAATTTTTTTAATAAAGTCGATAACTCTTCTCCCCATGTGAGTTATATTAAATTAAAAGCAATTAATTTATCAATTTTAGAATCTCCGTCCGGGGATTACAATGCAACAGGATATATCAACCAAGATCTTTCTCTTAATCTGAATAACATAGATTGCATTATGGGTGATAGTAGAGTTCATGGAACTTACAGCCAAGATTGGAACCCATATAATTATGAATTTATTCTTAATGGAGATTTAATGCCCACCAACATTAATAATTGGTTTGGTAATTGGTGGAGTCGAATATGGCATGATTTCAAATTTAATAAAAACAATATACCTCATGGAGATTTTGTTATATCGGGAAACTGGAAACAAAATTCAGAAAACATAACTGTTGGAATCATAAACGGAATTAATTTTCATTATAAAGGTTTTTTTATAGATAATACAGATGTATTACTATCTGTAGGCAATAACACAACTTCCCTTGACACTTACAACCTTGATCATTCGTCAGGAAGACTCAGTGGTGCAATATCTATTCATGAAAACTCAGAAGATGATAGCAAATATTTAGACTACTTTTTAAAAGGAACTTTACCACTTAACGATTGCAAACTAGCATTTGGTCCTACGATAGAAAGTTACTTAAACGATTTCAACTTATCAGCTGTCTCTATTAATTCGAACGGGAATATTCCAATAATTGACAACGATTATAACGCTACTCAAACAGGTGGTAACTTTAAAATCGATTTATTCACTGAACAAAATGGTACATGGAATGATGTCAAATTCACTGGATTTAAAGGGCAGATTTCGTCTGATTTTAATAAGACTAAACTTAAATTTCCATCCATAGGTTTTTCAGACGGAGTTCTTTCATTTAACTTATCAATTAATAAACCCGAAAACTTAATCTCTGTAAATTTTGAATTGATTAAGGCAAATATCATGAAAGTTTACACTTCTTTTTTAAACTTTCAGAATGCGAACAACTTGGAAATTATAAACGCAAATGATTTTAATTTTATTTCAGAAAAAGGTGTCATCGATTTTCAATTAAATGCAAGTGGTTATTCAAGTGACTTTACTGGATATAAAGGAACTGGAAAAATCACTGCATATGACAAAGAACTAAGTAAACTTCAATTATTGGGTTTTCTGTCCAAGGGATTATCTGAAATTCCTATTCCTTTTCCAACTGGAACATTAAATTTCAACAAAATAGACGGTTTATTTGAACTAGAAAATGATAAAATACAATTTGATAAGATAATATTATCAGGTCTTCTTTCAAAAATTGAAAACAGAGGCACTTTTAACTTCATTAATGGGGAATTAAACATCATTTCAAAAATACAGTTAATCGGCAACTTACCCATTCCACTCATAAAGCAATTGGCCCAATTTGCAGATCCATTTTCCTCACTTGCTGAAATAAAGATAACTGGTCCATGGATGAATCCAGAATGGAAAATTTTAATTAGACAATTAGAATAAACCTTTATTTTGAAATAAAATCTATCGTTGCATGATTTTCAAAATAGATTTTGATGGAAACATAACTTTAATAATTAAAAGGAGGAATTCATTTTGGACTTAAGCGAATTAAAAGGCATCATATCTCTTATGCAAAAATCTGATCTAACCGATCTAGAAATTGAAACTCAGGATTTAAAACTACGCTTAGGTAGACCAAGTGAGTCTAATGGAATACAGGTTCACCAATACGAACAAAATACGGCCCCCTCCCATCCTACCCCAAATCTGCCTAAAAAGCCCGAAGGTTCAACCGAAGACGGTGCTTACACCTTTAAGTCTCCTATGGTGGGCACATTTTACAGAAAACCTTCTCCAGACGATCCTTCTTTCGTTTCCGTCGGAGACATCATCAAAAAGGGGGATGTATTATGTATAGTTGAGGCAATGAAAGTTATGAACGAAGTTCAATCGGATCTTGGAGGAGAAATTTTAGAAATTTTGGTTGAGGACAGTGTAAGCATAGAATACGGACAACCATTGTTTAAAATTCGCAAGTAAACGATTGACCCATGATAAAAAAGATTCTCATTGCAAACAGGGGGGAGATAGCACTTCGAATTGTCCGTGCCTGTAGAGAACTAGGAATTCATACTCTTGCAGTTTATTCTGAAGCGGATGAACAATCTCTTCATGTTCAACTTGCAGATGAAGCTATTTGTATTGGACCCGCAATCGGATCAGAAAGTTACTTAAGGGCTGACAGGATTCTTAGTGCAGCAGAAATAGGTGATATTGATGCAATTCATCCGGGGTACGGATTTTTATCTGAAAATGCGGAATTTGCTGAACAATGCGAATCTTGTAACATAGAGTTTATTGGTCCCCGTTCAGAAACTATTAAAAAGATGGGCGATAAGGCAGTGGCAAGAGAGACTGTGGCAAAAGCTGGAGTTCCTATAATCCCTGGCAGTGACGGTCCTCTTGCCAATGAAATAGAAGCCACAAAAGTTGCACAAAAAATTGGCTTTCCTGTCATAATTAAAGCTGTCTCAGGTGGAGGAGGAAGAGGAATGCGAATTGCACACAATGCAGTTTCTTTTGCTAAAGAATTTCTTTCCGCAAAAATGGAAGCAGAAAAAGCGTTTGGTGATGGTTCACTCTATGTTGAAAAATATTTAGAAAATCCTCGACATATTGAATTTCAAATTCTCGCAGATAAACACGGTAACATGGTTCACTTAGGTGAAAGAGATTGCTCGGTACAAAGAAGACATCAAAAAGTTATTGAAGAAGCCCCCTCCCCTTTCCTTGATAAAAGCTTAAGGACAAGAATGGGAAAAGCCGCACTTAAGGCTGCCGCTGCGGCAAATTATGTAAATGCGGGTACAATTGAATTTCTAGTTGATGCGAAAGGGAACTTCTATTTCATTGAGATGAATACTCGAATACAGGTAGAGCATGCTGTGACCGAGGAAGCTACTGGAATTGATCTCATTAAAGAACAAATTCAAATTGCATCAGGTCAGAGACTTAAGTTTTCCCAAAAAGATATTTGCTTGGATAAGCATGCTATTGAATGTAGAATTTGTGCAGAAAATCCCTCAAAAGGTTTTGTGCCTTCACCTGGTACTATTGATCTTTATTATGCCCCTGGAGGTCACGGAGTCCGAGTGGATTCACATGCATATGGGGGTTATGTAGTGTCCCCACATTATGACAGCATGATCTGTAAATTGGTTTCTTACGGAAGAACTCGCAAGATTGCACTAGATCGGATGTATCGTGCATTAAGTGAATATATTATTCGCGGTATAGATACAAACATCGAATTTTTAAAGGCCGTTATTTTGGATCCCGCCTTTCGACAAGGAGAGGCCACAACTTCTTACATTGAGGAATTTCTCTCACGGGCACCAAAAGACTTTTTAGATAAACCAGTCAAAGAATCCAAAAAATGAGCAAGAAAACGAAAGAAGAACCGATATCAGTAGAGGAAACTTCAATTCCCACTTTGTCTGAAGAGTCAAGCGAATTAGGCACAATAAGAATAAATCATAGCGTAGTAGCTGGGATTGTTAGACTCGCAACTCAGTCTGTTAAAGGAGTAGTGAATGTCGGCACGGCAGGTGTTGTGGAGGGACTTACTGACTTCTTTTCAAAAAAAGAATCCGAGAGAGGAGTTAAAGTAACAGAATCATCGGATGGAGGTTACGAAATAGAAGTAAGAGTTGTTTTAGAATTTGGAGTAGACCTTGCAAAAACAGGCGTTGCTATACAAGAAACTATAAGAGATCAAATTTTGTCAATGACTGGCAACCACGCCCGGTCAATTGATGTAATCATTGACGACATCAAAATGGACTCACCTGATAAAGATGAAGATGATGATCAATGGCCAAGTGATTCAACGAGTTAATTGATTTTTTAATGCTTGACTTATATTGGGCCGGTTTCCACAAGTTAACTTTTGTAGAAGCATTACAAAAACCTATTTATTGGTATGCAATTTTGCTACTATTAATTTTGGTATTATGTTTTGTTGTATTAAGAAAACTACGCAGAGAATTAATAGTGGTTTTTGCTGACGAAGAAGGTAATGTTCAAATTACCCCCAATGCCCTCCATGAAATAGTAAAAAAATCATGCGATCAAATAACTGGAGTTAATAGTCCGACTACAGAAATCAAAAGAAAAGGTAAATTCTTTCGATTAAATATTAAAATTCAGATCAAAAAAGATTGTAACATAAAGGAAACAAGAAAAGCGCTTCAAAATATAATTGAATCAACAATGATTGAAAACCTTTCGTTTACCAATTTCCAAGGACTTGATATTATTATTAAAGGTTTCCACGATTAGGAAGAAAGTTTATTCTTCCTTAATACTGCTTTTTCAAATTTTATCCCTACATGAGATGATCTGAGTTTTGCCACCCACTCCATATTCTTGAGGTAACCTAGCCCTTCTGTGGCAATCCAAGCACTCCCTATGGGGCATTGCAAAGTCGGAGAGAAACCTCCGGATAAGACTCTTCCCATTTTCTTATCCTTAAAGAATATATCACACCCCTCTCTGGGAATGCGCCTATCAGCGACTTCGTAAAAACATACCCTACCCGGTCCATTGCAGTTCTTTTCTTCGAGTAAAGAAGCTCGACCAATAAAATCGCCTTTATTCCAATTAATTGCCCATGATAATCTGGCCTGCACTGGACTAATAAACGAGGTCAGTTCATGCCCATACAAAGGAAAACCAGCCTCCAACCTTAGGCTATCCCGGGCGGCCAATCCACACCACATAATGTCACTTTTTTCTAAATAAATATTAAAGGCGTGTACCCAACGCTCAATATCGTTTATCGAACAATATATTTCAAATCCATCTTCACCAGTGTAACCTGTCCGTGAAATTAGTGCAGAACTTATTTTAAAATCATCTTCAATAAAAAACATTTTCTTAAGATTAGAAAAATCAAAATTTGTAACATTGGATAAAATTTTCTGACTTAACGGACCTTGTAATGCTAATTGCCCGTATGAATTCGATACATTTTCAATTTCACAGTCAAAACCAACAGAGTGACTCAAAAAATGATCGAAGTCTTTTTCAATATTGGATGCATTCACACAAAGAAGAAAATCAGAATGATTTTTCTTGTAAACAATGAGGTCATCCACCGTACCTCCGTTCTCATGACAAAATGGAGAATAAACGGCTTTACCAGCTTCAATATGAGATATTTTATTTGTTAAAACATGGTCTAAAAAAGCAATTGCACCCGTACCCGAAACGCGTAATTCACCCATATGACTAACATCAAAAAGCGACGCTTTCTTTCTCGTATGAAGATGCTCTTCCATCGCAGAACCATAAGATACAGGCATTTCCCAGCCGGCGAATGCAGTAAATTTCGCGGATTGCTTTAAGTGGAAATTGTGTAAATGAAGTTTTTTGCTCTTGCTAGTCTGATGATTCAAAACGTTACCTTGCTCTTGGATGAAAGAATGATTTAGATTAACATTTCTTCGATTGTTTTCACAACCATAAATCATCCATCATTCGCATCACATCTAACCTGCTTTCAATTATTTTATTCCGTGATTAACGAACTGGTCATTGCCATTGTGCTAACAATTGGAATTTCTGCTCTTTGCTCAACCCTGGAAGCGCTAATTCTTAGTGTCACAAGTGCAGAGATAGAAAGTTTGAAATTAGAATCTCCCAAAAGAGGACAATTATTAGAAAAATTTCATAAAGAAATTGAAGAAACAAGCTCGGCAATTCTTAGTCTCAATACTATTGCTAACACTCTTGGGGCTACTCTGGTAGGTGGACTAGCAGAAAATGCCTTGGGAGGAGGGTCCAATAGTTTATTAATTTTTGCATGTGGTATGACAATCGGGATTTTATTTTTTGCTGAAATCCTCCCCAAAAACCTTGCCTTTTCGTTTAGATCCGAAATTTTAGGTCATTTTATATATCCACTTTTATTTGTCAGAGTTATAATGACTCCCTTTTCTAAAATTTGTAAAGCTACTGTAAAAGCAGTTGTACCGACCAAAACCAAAAAAGAAAACACTGACGAAGAAGAAATTATTCTTTTAGCTAAAAAGGGAGCAAAAGCAGGTACTCTTACAAATGAAGAAAGTGACCTCGTTACGAATGCCCTAAAGCTAGATAAATTGGTTGTTCGGGATATCATGACGCCAAGAACAGTTGTTACTTCATTGGATGAAAATCTAACCGTAAAGGAAGTATTCAATCTTCACCCGAATGTACCCTTTGCGAGGCTTCCTATTTTCAAAGATAGTATAGATACAATTACAGGAATAGTAAGAAGAAGAGATTTACATAATGCGGTGGTCAAAAAAAAGGAAAACACAAAGCTCCACACATTGGCAAAAGAGGCTCTTTTTCTACCTGAAAATGCCACCGCGGATAAAGCTCTTAGACAACTACTCTCTGAACATTGTCAATTGAGCATGATAGTTGATGAATTTGGCTCAGTTGTTGGCGTACTTGCGATGGAAGATATTATTGAAAGTATTATCGGACAAGAAATTTTTGAACCTGATGACCTTGCTGTAGACATGAGAGAATTGGCAAAAAGAAAACATGAAGTACGTACCCTAGAAGAAAAAGCACCTGCAGGAAATAACCAAGAAAATAATTGAAAATAAGTCTGACAGAATATTGGACCCATGACCTAAGTCCATTCTTATGGCAATTCCCCGAGCCTTACGACACTTGGGGTCCAGGTGGAATCAGATGGTATGGCATTGCCTACTTACTTGGATTTTTAACTGCAGCATTCCTGCTCCGCATTGCGTGGAAGAGAGAAAAAAGTCCTTATGACCCCGAACAAGTTATGAATCTCATGACATTTCAAATATTAGGGGTATTAATGGGAGGTAGAATTGGATACGCGTTGCTCTACCAAGGCTCAAAATTCTTAGATGACCCATTAATAATATTTAGAGTTTGGGAAGGAGGAATGGCTAGTCATGGCGGTTTTATTGGCGTCTGCATTGCCACTCTTTGGTACGCGAGACAATCCAAGCAATCCCCCTTTCCGATTGGCGATTTAATTGTAACTATAGTTCCTCCAGGACTTTTTTTTGGCAGAATCGCAAATTTTATTAACGGGGAACTTTGGGGGAAAACAACTGAGGTTTCATGGGGAATCCTCTTTCCCAAAGCACCAGATTTCGCTTACGGTATAGCTAGGCACCCGTCTCAGATTTACGCTGCAGTTCTTGAAGGATTAATTCCATTTATTTACATTCAGTGGAGATTTTGGAAAACGGATTTAATAATAAAAAAACCAGGACAATTAACAGGAGAGTTTTTAATTCTTTATTCGTTATCAAGAATCCTTAATGAATTTTTCAGAGAACCGGACGCATCATTAATTGTAGGAATGTCAAGGGGACAATTTTATTCTTTCTTTCTAATACTAGGGGGAATTTGGTTGATATTACTGGCTAGAAAAAGAGCGATTCAACCATTTTAAGAATAAAATAATACATGTTTTTTCATAATTTAGTTTTAGTTATTTTCAAATCAGTGATAATTATCTTTGACAGTTGAGAGAAAAGAAAGACAACTAATGTAATAAAATATTTTTCATGATAGGTAATTTATTTGGTTTTTTATCCAACGACATTGGAATTGATCTTGGGACTGCAAACACTTTGGTTTTTGTAAAGGATCGGGGCATCGTATTACGTGAACCTAGCGTTGTTGCGAGATATAAGACGAGTAAGAAGGTATGTGCAGTTGGAGCTGATGCAAAAAGAATGCTCGGTCGAACGCCCGGTACAATCGAAGCACTACGACCAATGAAAGATGGAGTTATCGCAGACTTCGAAATATCAGAAGCAATGCTTAGATATTTTATAGAGAAAGTAGACAAACATAAATTAGTGCCCCCTCGAGTTGTCATTGCTGTTCCTTCTGGAATAACCGCAGTGGAAAAGCGTGCAGTTAAAGACTCGGCTATCAGAGCAGGAGCACGGGAAGTTCTTTTATTGGGAGAACCCATGGCTGCTTCAATTGGTGCTGGTCTACCGATTGATGAAGAATATGCAAATATGATTGTTGATATTGGTGGAGGTACCACAGAAGTCGCAATTATATCAATATCTGGAGTATCCTTTCAAAGAAGTATAAGAGTTGGTGGAGATGAACTCGACGAAGCTATCATTGCATATATGAAAAAGGCTTATGGTCTTCTCATCGGCGAAAGAACAGCAGAAGAGATTAAGTTTAATGTTGGATCAGCGGGTCCCCTAGTAAATGGAGAGATCAGTATGGATGTAAGAGGAAGAGATGCAGCTGCAGGACTTCCCGTGACAAAACATATCACCTCGCAGGAAATCAGAGAAGAAGCGTTAAAAGAGGTTGTTACTCAGATAGTTGACTTAGTAAAAAACGCTTTGGATCGATGCCAACCTGAGCATTCAGCAGACCTGATTGACAGAGGAATTGTCTTAGCTGGTGGTGGAGCATTAATACGAGGATTAGATCAAGTAATCAGCGATGCAACTGGACTTACAGTAATACAAGCAGAAGACCCACTTTGCTGTGTAGCAAATGGGACTGGGAAATTTTTAAATCTTCTAGGCACCCTTACTCGAGATCAGGTCGATCGACTGGTAACTCAATAATTGCTGTATTGTTAAATCAATCAGACAGAAGAAAAAATAAACCATTTTTTTACTTAGGTATCTTTGCCTTATGTTGGTGGGGTATTCCTTCAAGTTGGAAATTAATGACTAAATCAGGATTTCGAGAATTCCAGGCACCTATATGGGAATTAAGTTCAAGAATTGAAGATTTATCTAATTACTGGGGTCATTTATCAGATTCAAAACAGACATTGATTGAAAAAGGGAAAGAATTATCTTACTTGGAAAAAGACATCAAAATTCAAAAAGAGAGAGAAAGCATACTACTTAGTGACATAAATCGACTTAAAAGTTTAAAACGATCAATTTCAAATTTAAATAATTTAATTAACATAGACTCTACTCAAAAATACGAATCAATTATTGCAAGAGTCTCGATCCGTAAAATGACGGGATGGTGGCAGCAGTTAAGTTTAAGAAAAGGAAAAGACAAAAGTATTCAAACAGGCTGTGGTGTTATTTTTGATGGGGGAGTTGTCGGTAGAATAAAAGAAGTTGATTCAAAGTCTTCTGAAGTGGAAGTAATAACAAATCCAAATTTTCGAATTGTTGCTCATTTTCTTAATGATAACAGACCTGTAACATTTCAAGGAAATGGGATAGAATTTGGAGGGAAACCGCATGGATTAGTAACGGATGTCCCTCACGATATTACACCAACAAATCAAGAACCGTTACAACTTGTTACATCTCATTTAGGAGGAACTTTTCCCCATGGAATCCATATAGGAAAAGTATATAAACTCGAAGAAGGTGGAAATGGATTATTCAAGACAGGTAAAGTTTTATTAAATGAAAAATTAAATGAAATACTTGAAGTAACGATATTAAAGAATTTAGAATAAATGAAAAATGAATACATAATTTCTACTATTATTCTATTAATTAATATTGTTATAATAATCTTAATAACAATATTAAATTCTGATATTTCAAATTACGGAGTTTTTCTTTATCTACCGGGACTATTTTTCATTAACGCAAGCTTATATTTAAATAATATACACGGAATAATCGTAAGTATATTCACGGGGCTTTTTATAGATGTAATTCTCACAACACCATTCGGATTTCATGCAATCCTACTATCCTTTTGTTTTCTTTTAGGTAAGAATTGGATGCTACAGAATTTAAATACAAAACCATGGCGCTGCATAATTTTTCAACTTTCTATAAATATAATGTTTAATTTCATATTATTGGTAACCTTTAAATTCAGACATGAGTTAAGCATAGATTGGTCAATATCTAGATTTATTACTGATTTGATAATTTCTTCATTAATCTTTATACCAATTGCCTTTTGGAAAACAGAAATAAATACTGTGATTATTGATTATATTTCTACTAAAATCATAAAAACAGAACAAATAAATGAAATTAAATAAAAGTTTTCATTCCGAAAACAGAAGATTTCATATTTTCAGAATTACATACTCAATTCTTTTTTTAATACTATTAATTTTCCTCCTTAACCTTCAGATTTTGGAAAAACAAGAATTTGATGAAAAGGAAAGATTACAAGGGCAAAGAAGAATACTTAGACCGGGTGCAAGAGGAGATGTCTTCGATCGAGAGGGTAAACTTTTAATTGGCAATAAAGCACAATTCTCCGCAGTCATACATTTAGATGCATTGAAAAACGAGATCTGGGAGAAAAAAGTATTGCTTAAAAAACTAGCATTTAAAATGCGTGATGATTTATCAATTACAAATTTATCGATTAATCAATTTCTTAATTATTGCCTTAACCAACCTCATTTACAAAATAAGTCAGTTCAACTAAGTGGAAAAATAGAGGACAACAAAATTCGCTGTAAATTATTTTTGGGAAATACCAGATTAACAGTAAGTGAATATGAGAATAACACATGGAAATCTGAACTTCACTTAACAAAAACTATAAATGATACAACTTTTACAAGTATAAATTTTGGAACTAAAATCAGTGCTAATGTTGCTGGTTTGTTTGAGACAAGTTTTTATTTGCATAAGGATAATCAATACTATGCTAAACAATCACCTCATTTATCAAATGATGATTCATTGTCAAAATTTGATAATTTCTTCAATCTAGGTCAAAAACATGAACAAAAAAAACCTACATTTAATACTAGTTTATTCAGTTTGAACTGGGAAGCACGATATGCTGTAGTTAAGAATTATCTTGATCAAATAAATTTATTACTAGGCAAAAATGTAAAGCTGGATTTTGCAAAGTTAAAAATACATTGGAATAAACGACTAGTTCTCCCAATGGAACTAGTTTCAAATCTAAACTCCTTAGAATATGCGCTATTGATAGAAGGGTTACCCCCTAAATCTCCTGTTCAAATTCAATCTTCATCAATTCGTCATTACCCACAAAAATCACTAGCATCACATGTGCTTGGGTATGTAGGAAGTGGCTACGAGTCTAATGGACAAAATTTATCAGGAAGCGACCTATCTACTTTTGAAATTAAAGGCAAAAAAGGGAAGGCAGGAATCGAAAAATTTTTTGACACCCTTTTAAGAGGAAAAGATGGAGGAGATATTTGGAGAATTAGTCCAATAGGACTAAGGTTTGAACAAATTGAAAAAAATTTATCTAAAAAAGGTACTTCGATTCAATTATCTATAGATATCGATCTTCAAAAAACTGCTGAAAACTCACTTAAAGAGATGTCTAAGAGAGTAACTGCTCATAGAATTCTACCGGATAAAAACTGGAAACAAACCATAGAAAAAAGAACGCTAAAAGAATTAATTAATACGAACGAAAATGACCTTCGACCTGAATTATTACTTTCTGCATTTAAGGATGCACCTTTTCCTTTAAACGGAAAAGAAGCATCAACCGTTGCTGGATTTAACGGTACTGAGAATGATGCAAAAAATCTTCTTAGAATTTTATACTCAAAAGGAGTTCTTGATAAAGATATCAACACTGATCCAAGATATTTCATTGCTCCTCCTCCTGCCCCTCCGGGTGCTGCAGTTTTACTAGATATAAAAACTAGTGAAATATTAGCCTTAGCTAGTATTCCTAATTACAACCTTGAAGATTTATCCCCAAGGATTTCACAAACAACCTACGATCAAATTGAGAGACAAGAAGCGTGGTTGCCAAGGGCTTGGCACCCTGGATACTCACCTGCCTCCCCTTTTAAATTGATTACTGCTGTAGCAGCGTTAAAAGCAAAGGTGGTAGAGCCTGAAGAAATATTTATATGCGACGGGATTTACAAAGGCATGATTTGCCATTGTTATCCAGGACGCCATGGTGAAATGGATTTACGTAAAGCTGAAGCACAAAGCTGTAATGTTTATTTTTTTCAATTAGCTGAAAGACTGGGCCAAAATCGTCTCATTGATGAAGCAAAGACATTCGGAATGAATGTGACACCTAAAATTGAACTTCCAAGATTAAGAAACTCTCCTAATGTGCCTGACCCTGAATGGAAAAAAAAGAATGTTGGGGAAAAATGGGCACTTGAAGACACTTTTAATATGGCTATTGGGCAAGGAGGGCTGAGACAAAGTCCTCTACAGATGGCTTGTTTTGCTGCTGCTCTGGCCAACAGACAAAAGATATTCAAACCTACATTAGTTAGAAATAAATTATCAACTAGTCCCCAAACACCAATTGGACTTACGGATAAGGATTACACAGCAATTGTTGATGGTATGCTCGATGCCACGGTTAGAGGCACAGCAAGGAGATGTAAAATTGAAGGCATTGCTATTGCAGGTAAAACTGGCACAGCCCAATGGCGAAATCACAACATGAAATTGTCACTCGCTTGGTTTATTGGTTTTGCTCCTGCAAAAAACCCACAAGTTGCAATTGCTGTACTCGTTGAGGGAGTGATACCCCAAGATCATATTCAAGGAGGCTTAACGGCGACTCCTGTTGCAAGAGATATTCTTCAAGCCTATTTTAATAAACAAAAACAAAATCGCACTGAATTTAATTAAATAAAAAATTATGGTTGCTACAGAATCAAATATGCTCGCCCTAGGAACACAAGCCCCCCCCTTCAATCTTCAAGATTCTGTCAGTAAAAATCTCTGCTCTTTTACGAATAAAACAGAAGGAAAAGGGTTTCTAATGGCTTTTATATGCAATCACTGCCCATATGTTGTACACTTAAACAATCACCTTCCTGCCTTATTTAATAATTTTGGGAAACAGGGATTAAGAATCTATGCAATTTCAGCAAATGATAAGGATAAATTTCCTGATGATTCACCTGAAAAGATGGCAATAGAAGCTAAAAAACTTAATTTTGATTTCCCTTATCTTTTTGATGAGAATCAGGAAGTTGCAAAATCATACAAAGCTGCATGCACACCAGACTTTTTTCTCTTTGATCAAAATAAAGAACTTTTTTATCGGGGTCAGTATGATGATTCGAGACCAAACAATAATATTGAAATCACGGGTTTTGACATAAGCAATGCAGTTAACCTCTTACTTCAAGGTGAAGATGCACCTAAATCACAAACACCAAGTATTGGCTGTAACATAAAATGGAAGTAAATGCTACTTTGATGTCATAACATAAACACCGTCCCAATCTTTGCCAGGAGGGTTTTCTTTCATTATTTTACATCGGTCGATGAGAATAATGGATGGATTATCAACTACTCCAGGGGTAATTCCGGGTTTGTTTGGCTCAAACCCTTTTGATTTTTCAAACATTCCCAAAGCACCGTCCCAGTCCTGCTTTAAATAATTGTCAATTCCTTGCTTAAAACAATCAAGGCAATCTTGCGTTTCCTGTGTTAACTCTGACATAAAGCCAGTAGGTTCAAACATTGCAACTGGTTGCTTACGACCTTTCACGACGATTCTATCCAAGTAGCGAAATGCAATGTCATCCTGAGTTTGCTTTGATGCCAACATAGTTTCTTCGGTGATCATTATATAAGCTCCATATGCTTTTGCTCCACTCTCACAACGAGCAGCCAAGTTGACCATATCTCCCATCATGGTGTAATTAAACCGATCTAGTGCACCCATATTTCCGACTGTTGCTGTACCAGTATTGCAACCTATACGAGTTTGCATTTTCGATACTAATCCATGGCACTTCCCCCATTTTTCTTCTTCACGGGACCATTTCTCCCTCAATTTAATTTGTTCCTGCTGCATCAAAATAGCGGTCCTAACGGATTGATAAGCGTGGTCATCCATGGGTATCGGAGCACCGTACATGGCAACAATTGCATCACCAATATACTTATCCAAAGTCCCCCGTTCTTCCTGCAAGATATTAGTCATTGCAGTTAAATACTCATTCATTAGATCAACTAGACCGGTCGGACTAAGAAGCTCGGAAAAGCTTGAAAATGCCTGAACATCACTAAAGAAGGCTGTGATTGCAGTTTCCTGCCCACCCAGCGAAGGCTCTTCACCAGATTCAACCATCTGCTCCACTAATTCCGAAGAAACATAACTACCAAACATGCCTTTCAAGCGACCCTTTGCTTTTTGCTCGATAACAACCATAACCGCGAGGCCTATAAAAGAAGTACTTATACCAGCACATGCAGGTGCAGTAATGGGCCAAACAACATGTGTATTTGAAAATGTAATAAAGCCAAAGAATACATATCCTAAAAGTAAGATAATGCCACCTGCCTGGACCCAGCTCGATCGAGCCCCCTGATAAACAGCAAGTAATGCCATAATTACCCCGACGCCTAAAGTTGCTGCATGGTCAACCTCGATACTTAGGCGCTTGATATAAAAACCTGAAGTTAATGTTTTTATTAAATTACCATGTACCCCAACTTTAGGGGACGCAGATTTATCAAAAGGTGTGGGAGCTAAATCCTGAAAAGTCGCTTCCTCTGGACCTACAAGTATAATTGCATTTTCAAAACGGGAGAAGAACTCGTTTATTCTAAAAAGCTCATCTTCTTGGACTGCTAGGTTATTTTTATTGGTTAAAATGGCATCCTCAACTTGCTTTTTTTGAGCAAGCAACTTGCCGTTCTCCGGATTTTGCAATAAGGCGTTATTAATCGCTCCTAATACAGTGGGTCCCTCCAATTTTTCAATTTGTTTTGTTATCGAGGTGATTGTTGATTCTACTTGATCCAAGAAACGACTATTTTGAATCACATCACGCATTCCACACATTGGATTAAAATTAGAATCAAGCGAGGATGGTATAAAATAATAGGAAATAGCTTCAATCACAGACATTAACTGATCGAATGAGGGGATTTCTTCTCTTGGTAATCTTTCCGACAATAGTTTTCTAGCAATTTCAACGACCTTATTATCCAAACCTAAATTTTGCATTGATGATGGATAATCATCGATACTTTTGGGTAGTTCATAATTTTTTACTTTTGCTAGAAACTTTTCAAAGATTTGGGGTACTAAAGAAATATATAAATTGAAATCTTCTTCCCCATAAGCTCTTTTGGCTTCCATAACTAAAATCTTTTCGGGCGATTTTTCAGACCAACTAGAAAACCAGTTGACCTCTAAGAATTGCTTTTCTTCCAGAGGTGCTTCGATTAAAGTTTCTCCAGCATTATCCGAAATCAAAAAGCGTAAGTTGTCCTCGGAAACTCTTACATTCTTTTCATCCAATCCATAGTAAGCTAACAACGACTCAACTCCTAAAGTGTAAACCGCACGGTCCCGAAATAAAGGAACTTCATTAGGAAAAGAATCAACTAACCTACCCTCACCCTCATCTCCTGCATCGCGCTTGTAGACTAAACGCAGGGTACTGTTCGTTTCAACTAACTCAGTGGGAGACTTTCCTTCAAGTTGAGCGATTCGTTCTGATGTGAGCGACAAGTCTGATGTTATTTTTTTTAACACTTTACTAAGTTTTTCTTCCTCATTTGTAAAAACAAGTAAATCATTATTAATTTCATCAAGAACCTTCTTTTGGATTTGAACATTTTTTAACAAGTTCTCGATAAGAGCGTTTTCCTGCGTTGAGGATAATGTAAAATCTTCTTGATCTTTAAATTTTTGTATTTTTGTTTGAGCAGCTTTAATTTGTTCTTCCTTTGCGGAAATTTGGGGTTGAATAACTCCTGCAATTGCTGGATTTGAAGCTAACGCGGTTCTTAAATTTGATACTGTGCTTTCTAATTCCTTTAAATCTGCTTCAAATTTTTCGATATTAAAAGTGGCAGCTTCTAATTTCTCCTTAATTACCAAAATATCTTTTTCTTTTGATTCAATTTGCGGTTTAATAACAGCTGAAAGGGATGGATTTGCAGAAAGCGTCACCTTTAAATTTGAAACAATACTTTCTAATTCTTTTAAATTCTTCTTGAGCAGATTCGAATCATTGGTTCCGCCTGGCCTTTTTTTAGATTTGGCAAACAAGCCATTAAGGAATTTATTCATGTCCTTTTTTCTTGCTTCTAATTGAGGAGTTATAATTGCACCTAATGATGGGTTTGCCTCTAAAGTAGCGATAAAATTCTTAATACCTACTTCGATCTCCTTATAATCAGAATTTTCCTTCAAAAGGCTGTTATATAAATTTTCAACCTTACTTTTTCTTCGACTATACTCGAGAATCTGAGCTTTAATCGAAGTAATTTCCTCGATAAGTTTTTCTTTTTGATCAGTAAAGTTTTTAAGATTCACAACAAGCACAGCGTGCTCATCTAAATTTTCTAACAGCATTTCAAAAGGTAATTTGCTTTGCTTGCCTCCCAACAAATTGTAAGCGTGAGCTTTACCTCCTCCCGGAAACCATAAAGGAACCCATCGAGGAACATTGTCCACTGCAGGTTTACCCTCGCCCGGAAAACCGTAACGATATGGAGGAACGGTAAAGGATCCTGTTCGCCCAAGATACTGACCATCAAGATAATTTTGAAGAGGGTAAGTCGGTGATTCAGGGTAATTATATGACCCACTATTTCTTGCAGCTTCAATAGAATAACCATCTTTAAATAGTGGGGGAAAAGCACTTGCCCCTGTTGCCTTTACAAATGGAGTCGGGACTCCCGAATACAGACAACCAAGAACGACTTGATTTGGATATGCCCTTATTAACTCTCCCATTGCGGAATCACTGCGATAGGAATTTTCTTTAGGAACCATTTTAGACATACTTTTGGGCGTAAAACCGAAGTCAAATGCTATTACTCGCGCTCTACCTTTTTCCATTAATGCCATCGACATATCTCGAAAAAATGCACGATCCCAAGGCCTTTCCCCAACATCATCCATAGATAGAGTAGCGGCATCAAAATTCACATATACGACTTTGGGGATCTTTGGTATCGATTTATTACCCTCTACAATAATTTTCTCTTCAGAATTATTATTATGTACAATCTCTCCACGTGCACCCGGCAAATCTGAACTTAATCGCAAGTCCAAGGATTTAGTCTTCCAAGTATCTATATAGCCGCGGTGATTCACTATCATCCAGATAAAAGGAATAACGAGTAAACACATAAATGTTAATTTTGATTCTTTACTTAGTTTGAACATAGGAAAGTAATATTTGTTGATTAGTTGAATTAGTCAGTTAAAATGAATCTTTTCTTTTGACCAATGTGCAAGCTGAAAAAATACAAGCTTTAATTAAAATATCATTCATAAAGGACAAATTGTCTTTCTACTAACGCTATTAATTTGTCATCTAAATAAATCATGTCCTCAAATCAAACTCAACAAATAGTCCAACCACCTGCACCGGAAGAACAAGAAAGAATAAGAAGTGAAGCCGCATGGGTTGAATTACTGAAACAAGAAATAGGAAAAGTAATTGTCGGCCAAAAATATCTTGTGGACCGATTAATCATCGGTCTATTGGCAAATGGACATGTCCTCCTGGAAGGTGTGCCTGGACTTGCAAAAACATTAGCTGTAAAAACACTAGCTCAATGTATGAAAGCAGAGTTTAAAAGGATTCAGTTCACTCCGGATCTTTTGCCGGCAGATGTGGTTGGCACATTAATTTACAGTCCAAATAAAGGAGAATTCACTACTAAAAAAGGACCGATATTTACAAATCTTCTTTTAGCTGATGAGATTAATAGAGCACCGGCGAAAGTTCAGAGTGCTCTGCTTGAAGGAATGCAAGAAAGACAGGTAACTATTGGAGACGAAACATTTATATTACCTCAACCGTTTTTAGTCCTGGCTACAGAAAACCCTATTGATCAAGAAGGCACATACCCACTACCAGAAGCTCAAATGGATCGTTTTATGCTGAAACTTCTAGTGGATTACCCTGACCGAGATGATGAACTTAAAATTTTAGACTCGAATGCTAATGTTTCAGTAAAACATGAAGTCAGCCCTGTCGTTGACGCTGAAACAATTTTTAACTCTCGAAAATCGATTGACCGTATATATCTAGACGAGAAACTTAAAGGATATTTAGTGGATGTAGTACTTGCGACTAGAAACCCTGAAAGTTACGGAGCTGCTGAACTCAGTGCATTTATTCGCTTCGGAGCATCTCCTCGAGCAACAATTAGTTTAGCCCTGGCATCAAAAGCATCTGCCTACATGCAAGGCCGTAGTTTTGTAACACCTCAAGACATCAAAGATATTGGATTAGATGTTCTTAGGCACAGGGTCATCGTTAGCTACGAAGCAGAAGCAGAAAATGTTTCAAGTGATGACATCATAAAAAAGATTTTTGAAACGGTTCCTGTACCTTAAATTAAAAGGTAAATTCTTTTATTAAATTTTACTTTAGTTTTGAATGATGGATGAACTGGATCAGGAGTTTACCAGAGAGATACTTCGTAAGGTAAGGCAAATTGAAATTCGCTCCAATCGACTCGTATCCGAGGCATTAGCTGGTTCTTATCATAGTGCATTTAAGGGACAAGGCATCGACTTCGAAGAAGTCAGAGAATATCAACCTGGCGACGAAGTCAGATCAATCGACTGGAATGTTACTGCAAAAATGGGCATCCCCTTCGTAAAGCAATACAGAGAGGAAAGAGAATTAACCATTTTACTCGCAATTGATATCAGTAATAGTGGGGTTTGGGGATCTAAAGGCAGAACCAAAAGAGAAAGATTAGCCGAACTAGGTGCTCTTTTATCCTTCTCGGCAAACCGAAATGGTGACAAAGTTGGATTGCTTCTTTTCTCAGACAAAATTGAAAAATACCTACCTCCTGCTAAGGGTCAAAAGCATGTCCTTCGCATTCTGAGAGATATTCTTTTTCATCAAAACGAAAGTAAAGGAACTGATCTAAATGAAGGCCTTAGGTTTTTGAACCGCGTAATGAGAAGAAGGGCGGTTGTTTTTCTATTATCTGATTTTATCATACCTGAATATGATTCGGTTGAAGAAACAGTTGAAAATATATTCCTAAAGGAACTATCTACTACTCGAAGAAGGCACGACTTAGTTTGTTGTCAAATCCATGATATGATTGAAAAGGATTTCCCAAATGTGGGAAGAGTTCATTTAGAGGATGCTGAAACGGGAGAAACTATTATTGTGGACTCTTCAAATAAAGATTTCAGAAATCAATACAAAGAACATACCGAAAAGATACAAGAGAGTTTTATTCGTAGACTTCGCAGGAGAGGCATTGATAACTTTCAATTTTCAACTGATTCAGATTATGTCAAAACTCTAAGAGAGTTCTTCCATTTAAGAGGAAACCGAAAAGGGTGATAACTATGAAAAATATTGATTTCATAACAAACAAGGCATACCTGCTCGATTCGAAAAGAGAAGAAGACATACCCATTCCAATTTTTAAAAGCTTTTCGCAATTAATCAAAGAAAACCAATTGCTCATAGTTATAACTATTTCTATAATTATAACTGTTTTACTTCTGATTCTATTAATGAAGAAAAAGAGAAAAGATGAATCAAATGAACCAGAAACTGAACCCACTGACCCATACGAGGATGCACTGTTAAATATACAATCATTGCAAAACCAAAATCCTGCACTTTCTGCTAAACCTTTTGTTTTTAGATTATCGGAAATATTAAGAATTTATGTTGAAAGAGTTTTCAAAGTACCCGCAATGGAGTTAACCGGAGAAGAATTCATGAGGGAAATAGCATCCCATACTTTTTTTCAAAATAGGTATGATAAAATACTTCAGGAGTTTGTTGAACAGGGTGACCGTATAAAATATTCCAAAGAAGATTCAGATTCTGGTCAAATGAATCTGCTTATGGATACTGCATTGCATTTTGTAAAAGATACCCACGAAAAGCTTGAAGAAGCAGAAAATGTTTCTTCGAAAGTTCAATCATAAACTATAATGGAATACTGGCAAGACTGGCAAAAAATTCATTTAGCCGAACCATTGTGGCTTTTTTTACTTCTCGTTATTCCAATTATTTTATGGATTCAAAAAAAGGGGGATATGAAAGATTCAACTCTTCTTTTTCCCACGCTTTCAAGAATTAAAAAAAGCGTTACTAAAAATAGTAATTATTCTCAAGTAATTCTTAAATCCTTAAGATGCCTCTCCCTCATCTTTTTAACTCTTACTTTGGCACGACCACAATTTGACCGGAGTACAAGTTCGATTATTACCAGCGGAGTAGATATTGTACTAGCGATCGACCTATCAGCTTCCATGCTGGCTCTCGATATGAGTGAAGACCCAAAAGCTGAAATTACTCGTCTAGATGTGGTTAAAGGAGTGATCAAAGATTTTGTCGCAAAAAGAAAACACGACCGAATTGGACTCGTTGCATTTTCAGTAGACCCTTACCTCGTGAGTGCACTTACATTAGATAAAGAACACTTACAAAAAAATATTGATAGACTACGGGTGGGATTGACTCACCAGACAGGTACAAACATTGGTTCTGCATTAGCAGAAGGAATAAATCGATTGAGAACATTGGAATCAAAATCGAAAATCCTCATCTTACTTACGGATGGAAAAGACGAACCTCCCCCACCCCATAGCCCATTAATTTATGCGGAGGGAGCAAAAAGTGATAATATTAAAATCTACACCATTGCGGTAGGAACTGCGACCAGGACAAGAACTTATTTATTTGATCAAAGATCTAGAGATTTAATGCGATATGCGAATGGAAAACCTGTTGTTCAAGTTGCGGACTATCCCGTTGATAAAGAAATTCTTCAAAAAGTTTCTAACGCTAGCAATGCCCGTTTTTACGAGGCAAAAAATAAGAGCGAACTCGCATCTATTTACAATGAAATTGATCGGCTTGAAAAAACAAAAGTTGAATTAAATGTGAATATTATTTTTGAGGAACTGTTCCAATGGTCTCTTGCATTGGCACTTATTCTTATTTTTCTAGAATTTATTTTGGCCAAAACCATATTCTTACGGATTCCATGAACCTTTTTGCAAATCAAAACATTTTACTTATTGGATTAAGCACAATAATTGGTTTGTTTGCGGTTTTTTATTGGAGTCAAAAAATCAAACAAAATAGACTTCAATTACTGACATCATTTCAATTACTCCCGAAGCTCACCCCGAATTTGTCGTTTAAGCAGCAAATTCTAAAACTCTGCTTATTTGTACTTGGCATAACTTTTCTTTTTCTTGGTCTTGCTCGCCCGCAATGGGGGTCTGAAAGGCGGAGAGCACAACCATCTGGGATTGATATTCTGATAGCATTGGATGTATCTAAAAGTATGCTTGCAAGAGATGTCCGTCCAAACCGTTTAGAAAGAGTAAAATTAAGTATTAGTAATCTGCTCGATCGAGTTGAGGGAGACCGCCTCGGTTTAATTGCCTTCTCCGGGTCTGCCTTCCTCCAGTGTCCGCTAACCTTGGATCATCAGGCATTCACTAAAACTCTCAACGATTTACAAATTGGCATAATTAAGCAACCAGGGACAGATATTTCTAGGCCAATTGAAGAGGCAATTCATTCATTCTCCAAAGATGATACAGATCGCTTTTTAATCCTTCTCTCGGACGGGGAAGATCTTGAGGGCAAGGGATTGAAACAAGCAAAAGAAGCTGCCAAAGATGGTGTAAAAATTTACACCATTGGAATTGGAGCAAAAGAAGGATCAAGAATCCCAATGGACTCGCTCGGACAACCAGCCAGAAACTTTCTTCGTGACCCTCAAGGTCAGACTGTAATAACGAAACTTGACGAAAGTTCTTTACGAGCTATCGCAGATGCGACTCAAGGAAAATATTTTTCGCTGGGTCCCACTGGAGAAGGCTTAGCGAAAGTCTTAGGAATCCTTCAGTCCATTGGACAGCAAAAGAAGCGAGAGCAACTATCCACAAAATTACCTATCGATCGATACAGTTTTTTTGTATTTGTTGGTTTTCTTTTTTTATGCCTTGAAATGCTTACTTCAAAATTATCAAAGACATTGTCACATAGTGTAAGCGTTTGTACGATCTTTCTGTTGTTCTACTTTTCAGGATGTCTTAAGCAGGATAATGTTAAGAGAGCGGAGGAAGCATTGGAATCAGGAAATCCTGCCCAAGCCGCTGAATTTTTCAAAGCTGAGATAAATGCAACAATATCTATTGGAAATCCGACGGACCCGCGATTATTTTTAAACGCAGGGTTGGCTGATTTACAGGCTGGAAATTTACAAAATGCCGAAGAATCTTTGGAAGTCTCACTAGACGCCAATTTAGATGATCCGGCTATCCAAGCAAAAGCTCTAAATGGATTGGGTAATATATATTATATTAGGGCAAATAAATTTTTAGATGAAAGAAATATAGCTGAGGCTAGAAAAGCTTGGGAACAATCAATCAAATATTATGAATCTTCATCCCTCATCGACGGCAATGTTAAAGCAAAACAAAACTTAGAATCTCTAAATAAGCAAATTCAAGAAAGGATCAATGCCCTGATTTGTAAAATTTCGGGAAAGATTTGGCGGGACATAAATGGCGATGGAAAACCACAGGAAGTTGAACCCGACCTACAAGGTTATGTGTACTGGGATAAAGATGAAAATGGCGAACACAATAAAACCTCGGAACCCATTATTCAAAGTAATGACCAAGGTATTTTTTCATTTGAATGGATATCCGACAAGTACCCGACCTCAATTCGACTCGGAACAAAACTTGCTGAATCTAACCAGTCCCAAAATTCGTTTCTTTTGCCAATGCTGCCGCCTCCACCACCCCCAGAAAACCCTTCATTTGTAAAAAACTATTACCTAGACCTCAACAAACCAGGCGAAAAAGTTATAGGAATGCCATACAGGGCAGCTCCCATTATTAAAGGTCAAGTGTGGAAAGATGAAAACGGTAATGGCTCAAAAGACCCTGAAGATAAACAATATGTATCAGCAAAATTATACTTAGATCAAAATGGGAACTTCCAATATGATCAAAACGAGACAGCATTTGAACCGGCTGAAGATGGATCTTTTGCTCAGCCTGTTCCCCCGGGCCAATACTCCGTTTGTATTCAACCGCAAAACCCAGATGCAAATATCACCTTTCCGATAGAAGAAAATAAAGCATATTTGGTATGGACTGATTTTGAATCTAAATCTGAAAACCTCGATTTCGGGATTCAGGACAACAACCAACAAGATCAAAATTCCTCAAGCCAACAAAACCAACCTCAACCAAATCCGCCTGAGGATCAAGAAGATAACGAAAATGCAGAACCACAACCTCTACCTGAAGAGATTAATGCACTGTACGAAAGGCTTCTTCAAGAAATGGAATCGAAAAGTGAACCCCTTGAACAAGAGGTTGAAGCCGTTCAATCTATAACTTCAGGAAGAGACTATTGATGAAATGAAAAATACATTTTTTTCCCATTTCAAATTACCAATGGTTAGGTTAATCATAACCTTTCTTGTCCTATCCCATTTTCCATGTTTTATCTGCCACTCACAGGGGCAGAACCTTAGGGTTGAATCAAGTTTTCAACCTCCCTCCATAACGCTTTCAAATAATAGCGTATACAAGGTTATTATTCACGGAAGCCAAGAAAACCCTCAAGGCTCACTCCCACAAGTTCCTGGTCTCATAATCTCCAATTCTCCGCAAACATTTCGTTCTGCTAGTTTTAGAAATGGGGTTCCTTCCGTCCGCTTAGAAATAAGTTTCCAGGTCAAACCAAAAAAAATGGGGAAGCACACTATCCCATCATGGCCAGTTAAAATTGGCTCAAACACCCTTCAAGTCCCCTCATCTACAATAGAAGTACTCGCCCCCAATCAACAGGATAAAATCAGGCAAAATGCCGAAGAAAAACAAAAGTCAGAATTAAAAGAAGCCTGCTTTATAGAATTCACAAAACCCAGATCATTTTTATTTGAAGGAGAGACTGTTTCCGGATCAATAAATCTTTACATTTGGGATCGATTACCAGTGAGCAGAATAGAAAGAGCTCCTCAAAAAGATGGCGATGCTTTTTCACTTACTGAACTTGGTCAACCTCAGGAAAAAAGAAACCAATCAAAGTATAACAAATCCTATACAGTTTTCTCATGGCCGATTGGACTGACTGCCGCGATTGCGGGGAAACATAGTATAACATTCAATACCTCCATTCGCGTTCGCGTAAAGTCTAGAGGAAACTCTCCTTTTGCTAGCCCATTCCATAATGATCCATTTTTTGGATTCGGAAGAGAGGAATCTCTCAAGGTTACATCTGAACTGCAAAACATAACGGTAAAATCACTTCCTGTAATAAATCGACCAAAATCTTTTAATGGAGCGATTGGATCACTCTCAACTCGATCTACTGTAGACAATGATAGAGTTTCGTTAGGGGATCCGGTAAGATTCTTTTTTGATATCGAAGGGCAAGGAAATTTTTCAGCAATGCCTGCACCAATTTTTGAATCAAATTCTGACTTTAAGATTGGTCCTCCCGCATTCTCCTTTGCAGGAAATGAATTAACCAAACATCAGGGAAAACAAAGATTTGAATATATTCTAACTCCGCTCAACCCGGGTTTATTAAAAATACCAGTAATACATTTTTCGTATTTTGATCCGATTCAAGAAAAATACTTCACATTAAACTCTTCGGAACATCCCTTGCGCGTTGATCCAGGTGAAACTTGGATCGATACGACAAGAGGTGAACTCGAAGTTGAAGAAAGATCAAATTCGATTCCAACTGCTGACCTTTTTCAAACTGAAAATGAACCTGGCAAATGGGTTCATGAAATTCAAAAAACTATCCTTTTGAATTCATCTATATTCTGGGCGGCACAAGGCATTCCCTTTATCTGCGTTTGTGGATTAATTTTTTATGGAAGAAAGAGAAAGCGAACGGGAAAAGATATCTTTCGCCAAAAACAGACTTCCTTAAAAAAACAAATGAAAGAAGCAATCGAGTACAAAGACTCCACACTTTTTTATCGGGCGACCCGTGAAAGGATACGCCTGGAAATTGGAAGTTTTTATAAGTACGGGAACCCATCATCACTTTCAAATAATGAAATTTCTTCACTATTAAAGAATGGAAACAACGAAGAAAGTCTAATTTCTCAAATTCAAGAAATTCTTCACATTAGTGATAGTCATGAGTTTGCAGAAAATGAAGAATTCTCCCAATCTTTAGATGACCAACTTAAAAAAATCAATGGATTACTAAAGAAAATTAGATGAAGCTTACGATCAAATTGTATTGTATTTTCATTTGTGCCTTCATTTTAAGATCACAATGTGCAGGGGGACAGGAAGATCGTTTATTTTATGATGCTGTCCGGACTGAGGCTGCTGGTGACTTAGATCAAGCAATTAATCTTTACCTAGAAGCATCAACTCTTTCTCATTCTGCAAATTTGCACGGAAACCTGGCGAATCTTTATTTCAAAAAAGAACAATATGGACATTCAATATTACATTTCAGAAAAGCTCTACTTCTTAATCCTAGAGATACTGAACTTTCTGCAAATTTAAATTTCGCTTATGAAATGGCGAAAATGCCTCCACCAATGCAAAGTTTTGCAAGTAATTATTTTTCTGCAAATTTTCTATCTTTTTGGATTATAATATGTGCCATTATTTTTTGGACAGGCTTACTCATATTATTTTATATTTTCTTTTTTAAAACGAGCAAAAAAACCTTCTTATATTTCACAATTTGCTGGGTAATTAGTTGCTTACTATCTTGTTTTGCCGCTTGTCTATCCTTGCAGCAACAATCTGAACTCTACCGAGAAGTTATCGTGCACTTTCCACAAACTGAAAATAATCATTCCAAAACAATTCCACTTAGACGATTTGCAGGAGAATCGAATTCGGCAAATACAAATATTCTTCCCGGAGAAAGCCTTATCATTCGACTCGGAAATGACGGAGTTAGTAAATCTCACCAAATAGCGAATGGGAAAACATGGTATCTCGCAAACAGTGCCGATGGAAAAAAGAAAGGGTGGATTAGGGAGGACGAATTTGGCTGGATTATCGATCCAAATTCATAGATTTATTAGTGGATGTTTAATTAAATCAATTTTTTCATATCTATCTTCTCTATAGATACGAAATCAGCCTGAAATTTCTCTTCCAATACACCCCGAATTCCAATGGGTAAATCAGCAATTTTAGATTCAATTTTCTTTCGATCCAAAACTTGCCTTGGTTCTTCACTATTTTCTACGGTTTCATCGATTTTTGTGCCAGAATTATTTTCAGGCTCAGCAATTGATTCAGTATTATGTGCGGCTTCATTAACTACTTCAACAGGCGTAGATTCTTCCACGATCAATTCTTCTCTTAATTCATCAGTAGCAGCCTCTTTAGAAACTATATTCTTCTCAACCCGAGGTTGAGCAATTTCAAGTGGTGTATTAGTCGGAAAATTTAATTCAGCTTTTTTTTTAACATCGGCGGGCACCATTCCCGAAATCTTACGAATCACTTGGTCAATTGAGCGATTTCGGCCTGCTTCCACTGCACGAAATAAAGTTACTTCGAAATTTGTCTTTTCTGAAAGTCCCATTCTGACTAATTCCTCGCCTTGGCGAAGTGCATCAAGAATACGAACGCACTGCTCGGGAGAATAACTTGAAGCTGATTCCTTATCACGTAATACTTTAAGTAACAATTCTCTAAATGTATCTGATAAATCCAATAAAGCTCGGTAAAAATCGATACCCTCGATAGAAAATGAATCTGTACATTCAATTATAGAATCATAATTCGCATCATTTATATATTGTGCAAGATTTCTTATTCTTTCCCTCGAAGCTAATCCGTAAACTTCAAGTACATCATTTTGTGAAATTGTTTTTCCACAAAATGAAATCATTTGGTCTAAAATACTTTGTGCATCACGCATCCCCCCCATTGCCATTCTAGCAATAGCTTCGATCGCCTCTGTTTCGACCTCTATTGATTCGGCCTCGCAGATTTCTTTCAACTTTTTTACAATCAAGGGTGCAGGAATTGATCTAAACTCAAAACGCTGACACCGTGAGACTATCGTGGGCAGAACCTTATGGGATTCGGTGGTAGCAAAAACGAACTTCACATGCGATGGCGGTTCCTCAAGAGTCTTCAATAAAGCATTAAATGCTTGCTGACTAAGCATATGAACTTCATCGATGACATAAATTTTATACCTACACTGTGCGGGTGCATACTGACATTCATCTCGTAAGTCACGCACCTGATCAACCGAGTTATTTGACGCTCCATCAATTTCTATAACATCTAGGCACCTGCCTGCCATAATTGCATTTCCAATATCGGAATCTTCAGGAACTTCTAAGGATGGACCATCTTCCCAGTTAATCGACTTTGCAAATAATCGGGCCGATGTTGTCTTACCGGTCCCTCGCGGACCAACAAAAAGATAAGCATGGGCAATTCTTCCCATATTTATCGCATTGCCTAAAGTCTGCACAACATGATCCTGGCCAACCAATTCAGAGAACTGTTTAGGACGCCATCTTCTTGCAATTACTTGATAAGCATTATTGGTCATAATTGATAGACCTTTCTTGTCACGATCCAAGCAGCAGGCAAGCGAAACTTATTATTAGAGATAACTTTTCTATTATCGGGCACAAAAAAGGCCAGGCACCCCACAGCACACATCAATCGCGATTACCGCTGCTTCCTTCCGGACCTGACGGAGTTCATCCAATCGTTGTCGCATGGGACCCGACCTAAAATTTATTAAAAAAAAATAGAGGTCGTAATGCAACGCAAAACAATCTCTTTAGAAATTTTTAGTAATACATAATATTACCTCTTTTAGTTTTGCGTTTTTCCACCTGATGAATTTGGAATGTAATAATGGGTAATTCTTTTGGTTCTCTATTTAAAATCTCTACATGGGGAGAAAGTCATGGTGGTGGAATTGGTTTGGTTCTAGACGGTTGCCCGCCTAGGCTCCCGCTGTCTATTGACGATATCCAACCTGCTCTTGATCGCAGGCGCCCCGGTCAAAGCAAATTGACCACACCGAGAAACGAATCGGATAAGATCGAAATTCTATCTGGAGTATTCGAAGGTAAAACTATAGGGACACCGATTGCGATGCTCGTTAGGAACAAGGACGCACGCCCCCAGGCATATGACGAAATGAAGGTAAAATTTCGCCCGTCACATGCAGATTTCACCTATCAGCAAAAATATGGCATAAGGAACCATGAAGGTGGGGGTAGATCATCAGCCAGAGAAACAATTGCAAGAGTAGCAGCAGGTGCGATAGCACAAAAAATTCTCGACCAAGAGCAGATTAAGATCACAACCTATGTCGAACGAATCCATAATATTCAAATGCCCGATCTCAAAGAAATTCCGACATTAGATGAAGTTGAATCTTCCCCTACCCGCTGCCCTCATCAAGAAACCGCAATGAAAATGGAAGAATGTATCCTTGAGGCGAAAAAAGAAGGAGATTCTGTGGGCGGTTCAATAATATGCCGAATTAACGGCTTGCCCGCAGGTTGGGGATCGCCAGTTTTTGATCGTCTGGAAGCAGATTTAGGAAAGGCAATGCTTTCCCTTCCAGCAACAAAAGGTTTTGAAATTGGAAGCGGATTTCAAGGAACTTTCTTAAAAGGATCCGAACACAACGATCTATTCGAAGTTAAAGATGGGATGGTCAGGACAAAATCAAATCGATCTGGTGGTGTACAAGGAGGGATCACCAATGGGGAGGAACTGTACTTTCGAGTCGCGTTCAAACCAACTGCAACTGTTTTACAAATCCAACAAACAGTAGATGACAAAGGGAAGGAAACCGAATTAATGGGGCGTGGAAGGCACGATCCCTGCGTTTTACCTCGAGCCGTTCCTATTGTCGAAGCAATGAGTGCACTGGTTTTAGTTGATCATCGGATGAAACACCACGCACAATGTGAGTCTTTCACTTTTTGAAGTTAAATGAAAGGAGTGTTGCACATTGTTATCGGTACCCCAAATTCTAATCGTAGATCTACGCTAGCACATGCAATCAACTATGTTGAAGACGAACCTAGTTCTTTTTTTCTTCTTCCCCACAAATTAGATTTTTTTGATTTACCAGGTACTCACTGGATGTGGACTGATAATAAATTTGTAATCAAAAATTTAGAAACTGACAAAATTGATGAATGGTTTTTATTTTTTTCTAATGAAATTGACCTAGCCGATCAATTTGAGACTTTAAAAGAATTTATAGACCAACAAGAAAAATTAGAAATTGGAAGAATTCTAACTTTCATTAATGCTGAATACTTAAACGAAATAGATCCCTTGCTCCAAGACTGGATAGATGGATGTGCACATTTTTCAGATGCTTTTTGCTTTTCGAATAGAACAAATCAAAACGCACAGGCATTGAGTTCTCTCTTGGATCGATACAAGACCATGCGGTACCCAATGGAAACATTCATTTTAGCGAAATCAAAAGCCCCCCCCATTGATAATATATTATGCCCCGTCTCGCGTAGAATCTCACACATTTTTGATCCAAACGATTTACTTGATCCAAACGAAACACCCGACAACGACCCCTTTCTCGTAAGACAACCCAACGGAAAAAGAATTAAGAATTTATTGCTGCCCTCTTGGACTAAAATTTAAACTAGGGACATATTATTCTCGCAACAAAATATGATTTATTGTTTTATTAAAAACATAAGCCGAGGTGGCGGAATTGGTAGACGCGCTAGATTCAGGTTCTAGTGTCCGAATGGATGTGCGAGTTCAAATCTCGCTCTCGGCACCATAAATA
>JABGWU010000153.1 GCA_018645475.1 Opitutia bacterium | reverse complement strand
GCGGAGGAGGGTATTCCTGAGCGTGAAATGTGGCGATTTTCATGGGGAGGGAGAAGTCGATTCGATCCTGTTTGGGAAATGGTACTGGAAGGCTCAACTGGATTCTCCGGTTCACTCGGGCGTCAAGTTACCATCAATTCAACCAATACAGAAGATGCCTTATTCAATGATCTGCTTGATGCTCTCGAACTTTCATCTTCCGAGGGTGCAATCGTGCTACAAGCGGAAGGCCTGGTTTTCGAAGAAGGTGAGGCCCGGTCGATAATTCTTCAGTACGATTCAAGTTTGAATGGAGGCGAGTATTTCGAAACTGCGGCCCAGCGAAAGGCTTTTTCACGTAATCGGCTTTTTGAACTGGCGAATGCGAACCAATTTGTCGGAACTTTTACCGGGAGGCATGGTAAGAATGCTGATTTCGATAACCCGCAGCCCGGTATCTGGGCCGAAGGCCCTATTGAGAAACAACGCGGAGCTCAGAAGTTTCCCGTCCTGTCAAAACAGAAGAAGACCATGGTGGTAAGTGGTCGGCATCTGAAGGAGGGAGCATCCGTCATCGTCAATGGAAGGAAGGCGAAGGGTTCGGTCAGGTTAGGCGATAAAGAACGGGTTGAGATTGAGCTGGCAAATCTTCCACCCGAAGGAATGCATTTTGTTCAGTTGCAGAACCGCGAAGGCTTATTCACTAACGACTTCATTTTTCATGTCTCAGACAAAAAAGCTGAGCCATCTCAGTTGCGGGGAAAGCTGGAGATAGCTATATTTACCGGAAACCTTCCTGAACTCAAGCAACTGGTGAAATCAGGTGCCGACCTCAATGCACTGTCCAAGGATGGGGGGTCTCCTTTGAGTTCGGCTGCCTTTCACGGCCGGCTTCAGCATGTCCGTTTTCTTCTCCAAAAGGGAGCTGATGCGACAAAAAGAAACCGCGATGGTGGAACTCCTTTACATGTCGCGGCTTTGATGGGACGATTCGAAATTGCCAAACTCTTTTTGTCAAAGGGGGGGGATGCAAATGTTCGAAATAAAAAAGGAGAGTCTTCAATAGACGCTGTTTCAGGGGAATGGAGCGATGGCGTAGCGGGCTTTTACGCCTTTCTTAACGGTCTCACTTCGAACAAGGTTGATCTTCAGGAAATTCGTAAGAGCCGTCCACACATGGTTAAACTTCTCAAGCGTGGACCAAAGGCCAAACTCCCTTGATTAAATATTTTAAAAACAAGCCAAAGAATCATTGAGCCATTATCCTTTCTCTTGTTCATTAGTTTCGATGCAAACTTACCTCACCCTAAATTGTGTTAGAACATGAAAATAAATCCATTTAGCTTATCTGTGAACCAAAGCTTGATCGTAATGGCATTGGTATTCACTCCAGGTTTTTCTGCATTGGGCCAATCCGGTCAACTTCCTGAAGAGCTGAAAACATCGATTGCCGGGGGGCATCGATCCGCTTACTACAAAGATGGGGAAATCCATGTCAATGTGCTCGGTGAACCCGAGGGCAAGCCTATTACCACTGGTTATTGGGATTTTAAACCATCTTGGTCCCAAACGGGTGACAAACTGGTTTTCTTCCGTCGCGTCCGGAATCATTCTCAAGTAAATATGTGGAAGACTGCGATCTGCATAATCAATGCAGACGGTACTGGTTTTCATCAAATTACTGATGCCACGCAAACCAACTTTAACCAGACTTGGACACGGGACGGCAAAAACACTCCTATCTGGAACCGTAAGAACCCGAAGGGTGGGGGATACCATGTTATGGCGGGTAAGATCGGGGGAAGACCCGGAGAAGAGGTGGCTTTGACTGGAAAGGAATACAGCACCTGGGCATTCACTTGCCTTAAGGACGGACGTTTTCTGGTAGTATCCAAACCTCCCGGAAAGGAACGAGGTTACTACCTAATGAATGTACACGCAGGCACTGAGCCTGAATTCCAGAGAATCCGATGTGATCTTGATAAACGCGGGGTTCTGGCCCGTATCAGTCTTTCTAAAGACGAGTCAAAAGTCTGTTTCGAGTATCAAACAGGATTCAAGAAATCTGTATCAGGTCGTACCTTGTACCTTGCCGATTTCGATGCCAAGCCCCGTACGATTACCAACGCCAAGCCTTTTGCCAACAAGGAGGGCAGGCAGGTCTGGTTTGCCTACCCGCGCTGGACGCGCGACCAGTCTGCCATCATGTATCAGGCGGGCGGGGCGCTCTACCTGTATGATTTGAAGACCAAAAAGACGAGAAAGGTATCCACGGATAATTCGGCCGATTACCGCTATCCCCATGGAGAAGCGACCCCCAAATAGCCAATTTTCTACCACTCTGCTAAATGGAAACTAGTAATCCAGTAACAATGAAACCCATCCTCAAGTCTTTATGCTCCCTGCCGCTGTTGGTCGGAATCTTATTTCTAGTCAGCACCTCAAGCACATCTTATGG